>JAJZPE010000025.1 GCA_021811325.1 Bacillota bacterium | reverse complement strand
ACGAGAACCAGACCATGGGTCCACTCCCCCGTGCGGGCGCGCGGCTCGAAGCCGGCGCCCATCCAGAATCTTCGCCAGGATACGCCGTCCTTAATACGCCCTCGCCGGCTGCTTCCCCTGCCTTCGGAAGAAAGAACTCCCACCCCGGGCGGGGCGGGAGTCCTCTGAAAGCTGGGACCGCTGTTGACTCGCAGCTGGAGCGGCTTACCGCGCGACGGCTTCCTTCAGGTTCTTGCCGGGCTTGAAGGCCGGGACCTTGCGGGCACCGATCTTGATTTGCTTGCCCGTCTGCGGGTTGCGGCCCATCCGCGCGGCGCGCTTCCGGACGTCGAACGTCCCAAAGCCGACCATGGAGACCTTGTGGCCCCCCTTCAGCGAGTCGGTGACCGCCTTGAAAACGGCGTCAACCGCCTTGCCGGCGTCCTTCTTGGTCAGGCCGGTCTTGGAAGCTACCTTGTCGACGAGTTCTGCCTTGGTCAACAGTTGTCACCTCCTTCTGTTGTCTGAAACTCGACATTGCGAAACCTCGGGAACATTGATCTTGGGCATTTCTGCCGCTTTTGCTATTCGCTGCCGTCGCACGGACTCCTTCTTTTTTCGCTATTGGGGTCGAAAAAAGTTACAGGGCGTCGGCTTTTGAGCCGACGCCCTGATGGTAAACCCTCTCCCGACCAGTCTCTGACGGTGGGCCCTAGATGATGATGCAGAGCAACCCGCCACTTCCTTCGTTCACGATCCGCTGAATGGTCTCCTGCAGCTTCTGCTGCGCGTTCTCGGGCATGTGGAAGAGCTTGTTCTGGATGCTCTCCCGGACCAGGTCGGACATGGACTTACCGAACATGTCGGACTGCCAGATCCTCTTCGGGTCCCCTTCGAATTCGCGCAGGAGGAACTTCACCATCTCCTCGCCCTGCTGCTCGGTGCCGATGATCGGGGTCACCTCGGCCTCGATGTCGGCCCGGATGAAGTGGAGCGAGGGCGCGCTGGCGTTGAGCCTGACGCCGAAGCGGTTGCCTTGCCTGATCATCTCCGGCTCCTGGAAGATCATGTCCGAGAGGCGAGGAGTGACCATCCCGTACCCCGTCTCCCGGACGTCCTTGAGGGCCTCGGCGACCACGTCGTACTCCTTCTTGGCTAAGGCGAGTTCCTTCATCGCCTTGATCAGGTCGGCCTCGCTCTTCAGCGAGTAGCCGCTCATCTCCTCGAGGACCTGATAGAACAGCTCCGTCCGGGCCGTCAGGTCGATGCTGGCGACACCGCTGCCCATGTCCATGCTCCGGAGGGCGACGTCGGCGATGAAGTCGAAGCCGGACAGCTTGTCGATGGCCCCATCGATGTCGCGCAGGCGGCGTACGCCCTGGACGGCCTCGGCCACGCCCTCCTCGAACTTGGCCCGCAGCCAGTGCTTTGGCTCGAGCTGCTCGACCCACTTCGGTAGGTTGATGTTCACTTCCTTGACCGGGAACTCGTAGAGCACCTGCTCCAGGATGACCTGGAGGTCGTCCCCGCTCATCTGGGCGACGTCCACCGGTACGACCGGCACGTCGTATTTGGCCGACAGCCGCTCGGACAGCTCCCTGGCCTCCTTCTCGAGGGGTCTGGTGCTGTTGAGGACGACGATGAACGGCTTGCCGATCTCCCTCAGCTCACGGATGACGCGCTCCTCGGCCTCGACGTAGCTGTCTCGCGGGATGTCGGTGATGGTCCCGTCGGTCGTCACCACCAGCCCCATGGTCGAGTGCTCGGAGATGACCTTCCGCGTGCCGATCTCGGCCGCCTCTTCGAAGGGGATCTCGTACTCGAACCACGGGGTCATGACCATCCGCGGGCCCGTCTCCTCGGCGTACCCGATCGCTCCGGGGACGGTGAAGCCGACGCAGTCGACCAGCCGGACCCTCATCTTCAGGCTGTCCTTGAGAGTGATCTCAACGGCCTCGGCCGGGATGAACTTGGGTTCGGTGGTCATGATCATCCGGCCGGTCCCAGCCTGGGGAAGCTCGTCCTTGGCCTGTTCGCGGGCATACGCGTCCTTGATGTTCGGCACGACGAGGAGTTCCATGAAGCGTTTGACGAAGGTCGATTTCCCCGTGCGGACCGGCCCGGGCACACCTATGTAGATGTCCCCACCCGTCCGTTCGGCGATATCCTTGAAGATATCGAACTTCTCCACCCTTCTCCCTCCCTTGGTTCTGGTTCAGGCGTCCTCTGCTCCATGTATATGAGACGGCCCCGGAGTGATTACCAAAAATGGCATGAAAAAACGGGCCAAACCGGGGGGTCTGACCCATGCGAAAGGCTCATCTCGGCGAGATTTTCGGCGCCCGCCGGAGGGTGGTCCCCCGAAAGGCGCGCCGGTCATGGCTTCCAGTCCAGCGGAGGCACGACGACCTCCTCAATCTCGTGCCGGGGGACCCTGCTCATCAGGGCCGAGACCGCGTCGGCCGGAGGCTTGCGGTGGAACAGGACCTCGACCACCTGCTCGGCGATGGGTAGCTCGACGCCGTACCCCCGGGCCAGGGAGCAGGCGGCGACGGCCGTCCGTACCCCCTCGATGACCATCCCGGAGGCGTCGAGGACGTCCTCCACCGGCTCGCCGCGACCCAGGCGGAGGCCCGCCCGGCGGTTGCGCGACAGGTCACCGGTGCAGGTGAGGACGAGATCGCCCAGGCCGGCCAGCCCGGCGAAGGTCAGCGGCTGGGCTCCGGCGGCCGCGCCCAGCCTCGTCATCTCGGCCAGGGCCCGGGTGATGACGGCGGCCCGGGTGTTGTTCCCGAGCCCGAGGCCATCCGAGATACCGACGGCGATAGCATAGATGTTCTTCAACGACCCACAGAGCTCGACCCCGACCACGTCCGGGTTGGTGTAGACCCGGAAGCGCTCGCTCATCAGGGCGTCCTGGACCTCCTCGGCCACCTCGCGAGAGGCCGCCGCCACCACCGTGGCCGTCGGCCGGCCCCTGGCCACTTCGGCGGAGAAGTTCGGGCCCGACAGGACGGCCAGGCGGTCCGCCTTCGGCCCGAGTTCCCCGGCGATGACCTGGCTCATCCGCAGGTTCGTCTCGCTCTCCAGGCCCTTGGTCGCGCTGACCAGCGTGACGCCCTCACAGAGATACCGAGCCGCCCGCCGGACCACCTCGCGGAGGCCGTGGGACGGGGCCGCCAGGACCACCAGGCGGGCACCGTCGAGGGCCGCGGCCAGGTCGGCTTCAGGCTCGACCCCCGGTGGGACGGGCACGCCGGGGAGGTACGGCCGGTTCTCGCCGGCCCGCCGCAACTCCTCGGCGAACTCGGGCCGGCGCGCCCACAGACGGACCCCATGGCCGTTGTCGGCCAGCAAAACCGCGAGGGCCGTGCCCCAGCCCCCAGCCCCCAAGACGACCGCGTCATGACTCAAACCACCAACACCCCCAGAACCCGTGGCCTCATGGCGGCGTTAGCTTCTTGGCCCGGCCCGCTGGCCGAGGCGCGACTCCTGCCCGGCCAGGAGCCGTCTGATGTTGGAACGATGCCGCACCAGGATGAACAGGGCCGCGGCGACCCCCAGGACCTTGTGGGCCGCCGCGGCCGGGGCGACCAGGACGTAGATGGCCGTCGCCACCGCTCCTAGCAGCGAACCGAGGGAGACGTAACGGGTGACGGCGACCACGGCCACAAAGACGACCAGCCCCAGGAGGACGTGACGCGGGATGAGCATCAGGGCCGCGCCGGCGCTGGTGGCCACGCCTTTCCCGCCCTTGAAGCCGAGGAACACGGACCAGTTGTGGCCGATGATGGCGGCCATCCCGGCCAGGGTCCCGGCCCAGGCCGGATCGACCCCGGTGGCCAGGGTCCGCCCAAGATAGACGGCCGCGACACCCTTGGCTGCGTCGAGCAGCAGCACGGGCACGGCGGCCGTGGGACCCATCAATCGGAGGACGTTCGTGGCTCCGACGTTGCCGCTGCCACGGCGCCGGACGTCCACGCCAAGGAGACGCCCGGTGATGAACCCGAACGGCACGGAACCCACGATGTAACTGGCCAGAAGCGCTAGAAACAGACCGACCATGAATAACCTCTACTTCCTCTCCTTGGCCACCAGCCGAACCGGCGTCCCCGCGAAGCCGTAGGCCTCGCGGAGCCTGTTCTCGAGGTAACGCCGGTAGGTGTAGTAGAGGAGGTCAGGATGGTTGACATAAAGGAGGAACGTCGGAGGACGGGAAGCGGCCTGGGTCGCGTAATAAATCCGCAGGCGCTTGCCCCGACTGGTCGGCGGCGGATTGATGGCGACGGCATCTCGGAACAGGTTGTTGAGGTCCGGGGTGGCGATCCGCTTCGAGAACTGCTCGGCCACGGCGTCAACCGTCTCCAGGACCCTCGGCAGGCGTTGTCCGGTACGGGCCGAGATCAAGATGACCGGGGCGTAGTCCATGAACGACAGGCCGTAGCGGACGGTGTCAACGAAATGCCGGACGCTGGCGTCGGACTTGTCCTCGACGAGGTCCCATTTGTTGATGACGATGACCGCCGCGCGGCCCGCCTCGAAGACGTAGCCGGCGATCTTCTTGTCCTGCTCGGTCAGGCCCTCGGTGGCGTCGACGATGACCAGGGCCACGTCCGAGCGGTCCACCGCCCGCAGGGCGCGGATGACGCCGTAGCGCTCGACGGGGTGCTCGATGCGGCCCTTGCGCCGCATCCCGGCCGTATCGATGAGGACGTAGCGCCGGTCCCCGCGGGTGATGGCCACGTCGATGGCGTCACGGGTGGTCCCGGGGACGTCGGAGACGATCACCCGCTCTTCCCCCAGAAGGGCGTTGACCAGCGACGATTTGCCGACATTGGGCCGGCCGACGACCGCCACCCGGGTCATTGATTCGTCGGGCGGCTCCGGTTCTCCTGCAGGCAGGAGGGTCAGGATGCGGTCGAGCAGGTCGCCGACGCCGAGCCCGTGGGCGGCCGAGACGGCCAAGGGCTCGCCGAGGCCGAGGGCATAGAACTCGTAGGCGTTCTTCATCTGGCCCGGGTCATCGGCCTTGTTGACGACGACGATGACCTGCCGCGGCCCGGCCCTGCGCAGCTCGTCGGCCACGTCCTGGTCGGCCGGGACGAGCCCCTCCCGGCCGTCGACGACCAGGAGGACGAGGTCGGCCTCGTCGATGGCCATCCTCGCCTGACGTCTGGTCAACTCGCGGATGCCCTCTTCGGCGTCCAGCTCGATGCCCCCCGTGTCGACGAGGGTAAGAAGGTGGCCGGACCACTCGCAGGGGGCGTAGATCCGGTCACGGGTGACCCCGGGTTCGCTCTCGACGATGGCCACCCGCTGCTGGACGAGCCGGTTGAAGAGGGTCGACTTGCCCACATTGGGCCGGCCGACGATGGCTACGACCGGGTTCATCAGCGCTCACCCCCCGTTCCAATGGCCGCCCGGGCGAAGGCCTCGCCGCCGGCCTCGACCACCCGGACGGGCACCCCGACCTCGGCCGCAAGCTCCGCCGGCGTCAGGTCGTCCAGGAACCGCCCATCCTCAGGCCGCACGGCCGCGCCCGGCACAAGGACCTCCCGGCCGAGTCCGCCGGGCCAGGCTTCGGCCAGGGCCAGGCCGATGTCCCGCCCGGTCAGCAGGCCGGCCACGGTCACCGCCGGCCCGAAGAAGCTGTTCGTCACCGGCAGTACGCGGACCTCCAGGCCGGCAACGGCCGCGTTGAGTTCGCCGGCGGCGCCCTCGATGACCGCCCGGGCCGAGCCCCCGGTGACCGCGGTCACCCGGCGCGCCGGCACCGCCTGAGGCCAGCGGCGCTTGGAGCGCCGGAAACCGTCGAGGAACAGGCGGATGAGGCCGATGCCGTTCTCGACCTGCGGGAAGTCCCCGTAACGGGCCGCCGGCGGCACCTCCCGGCCGGCCAGGACGTAGAACTCATCAGCCAGGAAGACGAAGGCCTTCAGCCCCCGCCCGGCCAGTCGTCGCTGCCAGCCCTCGACCTGGGTGATGACCGCCCGGGCGAGGTCCGGCGTCACCGGCGCGACGAACGGCAGGCGCTCGCGGTGGCGGGTCAGCCCGACGGGCACGACCCCCACCGAGGCCACTCTCGGCCACAGCCCGGACAGGTCCTCGATAGTCCGCTCAAGGACCGCCCCGTCGTTATCACCGGAGCACAGGACGACCTGGGTGTGGACGGTCACTCCGGCGGCGGCCAGCCGCCGGAGTTGGTCCATTATCCGGCCGGCCCGCTCGAAGCCCATCAGGCGGCGGCGGACTTCTGGGTCGGTGGCGTGGACCGACACATAGAGCGGCGAGAGCCTGAGCCGGCCGATCCGGTCGAGTTCCTCGTCGCTGAGGTTGCTCAGGGTGATGAAGTTGCCGTGCAGGAAGGACAGGCGATAGTCATCGTCCCGCACGTACAGGCTGCGCCTGAGACCCTTCGGCATCTGGTCGAGGAAGCAGAAGCGGCAGCGGTTCCGGCAGCGCAAGAGCCCATCGAAAAGGGGATCGGCGAACTCGATCCCCAGACCAAGGCCCGGCTCCCGCTCTATCTCGACGACCCACTCTTCCCCGCCGGGCTTGATCACGCGCAGCTCGACATGGTCCTCGTCGGTCTCGTAAAGATAATCGAGGAAGTCGCCGAGCACCTTACCGTTCACCTCGACCACCCGGTCCCCCGGGGCCACGCCCGTCTCAGCGGCCGGGCTGCCCGGCTCGACGCTGACCACAAGACCTCCTGTCGCCACCTGGATCCCTCCGCCCGCGGGCCCGCCTACCGGCCGCCCGTCCGGCCCCTCTATTATTGACCGCCCCCGTCGCCCCCGTCAAGCGGGGGTCCAAACCCCCAGGCCTCGGCCCGCGTCCGGCGGGCCAGGGCGGCCAGGTGGGCGTAGTTACGCCGGACGCCCAGCAGGGTCAGCGGGCGCCCCAGCCTGATCAGGCCCATCCGCCTGGACAAGACCCCGCCCGCCTTCGTCCACGCCCCCACATGGACCAGGCTGTCGTGGAGGACCATGGCCTCCGCCGGGATTCCGAAGATCTCGAGCACGCTGCGCATCGTCCTGGTCAGGAAGTCCTTCCCTCCGGCCAAGCCGATGGCGTACACCTCGCAACCGCCCGCGTCGCGGCCCATGAAAACGGGGGTGCCGAGCTCGTTCCGGTCGATGCGGTCGTAAAAGGTCAGGGCGACGATCTCGCCGGCCTCGGCCACCCGGTCCTCGGGGAGCATCCCCAAGTGCAGCGCGGCGGCGACGATGGACGAGTGGGCGCTGCCAAAACAGTGGTAGAAGACCTTCGGCCGGTCGGCCCCGCCGGGCCGCGACCGCTTCATCCCCGCCGGGCGCGGAGGGCGCATGGCCGCCCGGTGTCGCGCGGCCTCGACGATCTCGACGAGGCGGCGGACGGCCCCGGCCGTGCCCCGCTCGACGACCGGCCGGCCGAAGGACGGCAGGAGCATCCCGCGGGAGACGAAGCCGCCGAGCTTCATCGTCAGGTTGACGCTGGACAGGGCGTTGACCAGCAGGATCTCGTCCGGGTCGATTCCGTAGACCTCGGCCACTCCCCTGACCACCCGTTCGGCGATGACCGGCATGAACCGCCGGCCGAGGACATAGACCTGGTGACCATCGGGGTCGACGCCCATCAGGCGGATCCGCCCGTGGTCGGCCCGGACCATCCGGTCATAGAAAGGCAGACCCTCCAGGTCGGCGGCGGTCGCCAGGCGGTCCGTCGGTATGAGCCCTAAATGAATGGCGGCTGCCGTCACCGAGGAGTGAGCGCCGCCATAGCAGTGATAGATGATCTTCATGGTGGTGTCGTGTCGGCCTGCGCCAGGGCCTCGGCCGGCGGTCGCCGCTTCAAAGGGTCACGGGCGGTCAGGGCTCCTCCTCGCGATGGGTGCGGTCATTCAGACCCCGCCGGCCTTCATGACCTCCGGTGCGGCTACCGGTCGGCTCTTCCTCCTCCAGACGTTCCTTGTCCCCCTCGCCGGCGCCCGTGGCCATCCAGACTTCATCGTCCTCGCTGCCCGCGCCGAATCCCTCACCTTCGGAAGTAAGACGGTCCTTCTCCACTTCCCCGGGGACCGCCCGGCCCCTCGTCCTCTTGCCCATGCCCTCGTCCTCCTTGTCCTTCAGGTACCCGGCGAGCTCCGTCGACCGTAGCCGGCGCAGCCTGTCCCAGGCCGGCCCGAAGCCGCCGCTGGCGATGACCAGGTAGGCCCCGGCCAACAGCAAGATCCCGGCCACGATGGTGACCACCGCCCGCACAGCCCCGCTGTTCTGGCCCGGCACGCCCAGTGACCCGGATGGGCCGGCCGTCCGGACGACCTTCGGGACATCGTCGGCCAGCAGGGCCACGCCCTTCTGGGCCTCAGTCTTCGAGTTGCTCTCCGCGCCGACCTCGATGAGCAAGGCTCGCGGCGTCAGGTCCTGGTTATAGCGGCCCCGCCCGAAGTAGATTGCCCGGACCAGTCCGGGGTGGTCCTTGTCGGCCGCCGCCTTGAGCTCCTTGGCAAAGGCCAGGTTGGCCTGCATATTCGGGTTCTGGCGCCCGATGACGAACATCACCGAGGTGACCCGCTGCCCGGAGACCGACTTCTCGTAGGCCTGAGCGGGGGCGGTGTCGCGGTGGACGTCGAACAGCGCCGCCGGGCGATGCCGGGCCAAGAGGTTCATGGCCGTCCGGCGCGACCGGTCATAGGCCAGGTTATCGTGGGGGTCGTGGGGCTGCGTGCTCTCGACGACCTTCAGGCCCTTGCGGCGAAGGGCGTCGCGAAAGGCCGCGCCGACCTGGAAGATGCCCCCGTGGGCCGGGATGTTGGCCGCTCCGTCGCTCGGCACGTACGATTCGTCGCTGTGCGTGTGATAGATGCCCACGGTGGTCCCGCTCCGGGCGGCCGTGGCCTCGGCCCGGAAGGTGCGTTCGAAGAAATCGGCCAGGAAATCGGCCAGCCTGGTCCGGGCCTGCGCGAAGGCGGGCACGGGCAACGGGGCCAATCCCGCCTGACCCGAGACCGGCTTGGCCCGGGCGGTATCCCCGTCGACCGCGAAGATCTCATACTCGCGGTTGTCCGCGGCGATGAACCGGTCGCCGGTGTGGACGCCAAGACCTGTCGTCAAGAGGACAGCGCCCTTCTCATCGACGATGGTGAAAAAACCCGTCGGCCGTTCATCGTCGCCCCACTCGACGGCGCCCTGGGCGGCCGCCGGGACGGCCGCGGGGGACGTGATGACCGCGGCCCCGGCAAGGCCGATTCCCAGCACGATCAGGGTGATCAGGGTGATCAGGGCGAGCAGGCGACACCGGCTAACCACGGCGGTCCGCCTCCTCCTCGGCCCGGCGGATGATCTCCCGCTCCTCATCGGCCTTGGCGGTCACGACGGGGCCGGTCTCCGCGCCGGTCGGCCGGCCCGGCCCGCCGCTGGTGAGCTCCGAGTCCAGCCCGCCCGGGTCGACGTACTCGTCGATGTAGTCGTCGATGTCTTTCAGTTCGTCGCTGCCGCCGGCCTTGGCCACCGCCCGCCGGCGCAGGTCGGGCCTGGCCAGGTCGCCGACTTCCATGTCGCTGAGCATCCCGGTGAACTCGACGTTCTTCACCTTGCCCTCGCGTTCGTCGCGGGGCCCGCCCTGGATGGCCTCGCGGGTCTCGCCGATGATCTCGGCCAGGAAGGTCCCGAGGACCCCGGCGATGACCACCGAGTCGAAGGCCCCCGCCCCACCGAGCCAGGTGCGGCCGGGGATGCCGCGGACGGTTATCTCGACGTAGTGGGCCAGGTCGGCGAGGAGGATGCCCATCGAGCCGGCGATGAAGGCCGACCGCCGGGACCGCCCGGCGATGTAGGCCACCAGCCCGCCGACGATGGCGAAGAGGTAAGTGGGGTCGATGACGGTGTTCTGCGTCGGCTCCGACGGCAACAGGCGGGCCGCGACATAGACGACGGCCGCCGTGATCACCGCCGAGAGGACCCCCCTGATTTTCTCGACCGTGGTATCGGCCCGCCAGATGAGGTAGATCGCCAGGCCGAGCGGGAAGAGCGCCCCGCCCACGTTGACGAGGAACTGGGGCGGCGTTCTGACGATGGTGATGCTGAAGAAGCTGCCCACGATCATCAGGACGATGAAGACCAGGGCCCCCCGGTCGGTCATGTACATCCGGTCGAGGACCCGGTGGGCCAACCCGAAGTAGATGAGAACGGCCACCACAATCAGGGTGACCATGCCGATGGGAAGGTTCATCAGGAAGCCCCCTCGCTTGGTTGGCAGATGGCCCAGAAAAAACCGGGGTCGCCAGCTTCAGGCCTAGCATTCCCCGGTCTGAAAACGAGCTATTCTGCGCCTTTGCGAGGTTTCGCGCCCCCCGGCGCGCGGGCCCTGGGGCGTCCCCGGCGCTTCGCCGCGAACTCGAAGGTCACGCCGCCCGGACCGGCCGTCAGGCGCGCCGAGAAGCGCCGGCCGTTCTTCGACCGGAAGCCCTGGAGAAGCCGCGTCTTACCTTTGCGGCACAGCTCCTCGACGTCGGCGGCATCGATGCGCCGCCCCAGGATCCACGTGCCGACCCGGAAGGTGCACGGGGCGTCCTTCCCGCGGCAGACCCAGGCGCGGCCCTCGAGGACCACCGGGCCGCCACACACCGGGCACTTGAGGCCGGCCGGCGGGGCCTCGGCAGCGTCGAAGCCGGCGGCGTCCCAACCCCTGACGCCCTCGATGAGCCCTCCGGTGAGGGCGACGATCTCGCGCTGGAAACGCGCCGGGTCTTCGCCTCCCGTCTGGATGGCGTCGATCCGCTGCTCCCACTCCCCGGTGAGTTGCGGCGACAAGAGGACCTCGGCCCCGGCCCGGCGGGCGGCGGCGATCAGCTTCACGCCCTTGGCCGTCGGCTTGACCTGGCGGCCGGCGCTCTCGATGTACCCGACCTGCTTTAGCCGGTCGATGATGGCCGCGCGGGTGGCCGGCGTGCCAAGGCCCTTCCCTTTCATCGCTTCCCGCAGGGCCTCATCATCGATGGTCCGGCCGGCCGTCTCCATCGCCGCCAGGAGGGTCCCCTCGGTGTAGCGCGGCGGCGCCTCGGTCCGGCCCGCCTTGAGGGAGGCCCCGGCGCAGGTGACCTGGAGGCCCGCCCGCAGTCCGGCGGGAAGCGTTTCTTCGGCCGCCGCTCCTTCCTGAGCCCGTGGCCGGTGGGGGGGCTCGACGACCCGCCAACCCGGCTCGACCAGCGACCGGGCGGTCGTCTCGAAGCGGTCCTGGCCGACGCAGGTGACGACCCGCGCGGCGCGGTAGACGGCGGGAGGATAGAACTGCACCAGGAAGCGCCGGGCGACAAGGTCGTAGACCTTGGCGTCGGCCGGCGACAGCTGGCCAGGTGACGCGCCGGTGGGGATGATCGCGTGGTGGTCGGCCACCCGCCGGGCGTTGACCACCCGCCCATGGCCGTAGATGGCCTTCGGATCGGCCTTCGCGCAGAGCGGAGCCAAAGCCGGCCGGCCGCTCAGCCCCTCAATCACCCGCGGCGCCGTCCTGGCCACGTCCGGCGTCAGAAAGCGCGAGTCCGTCCGCGGGTAGGTCAGGAGCTTGGCCTCATATAGCCGCTGGGCCGCGCCCAGGGCGGCCGAGGCGGTCATCCCCCAGCGCCGGTTGGCCTCGCGCTGCAGGCTCGTCAGGTCGAAGAGGAGCGGCGGGTTCTCCTTCTCCGGTTTTTCCTCGGCCTCCTCGACTGATCCCGGCCGTCCGGCGACCCGTCCCACCACCGCCTCCGCGACCTCACGCGCGAAGAGGCGGCTCTCCTTGTCCCGCGTCCAACGGCCGGTGTACTCCACCCCGTCGGGCGTGACCAACCGGGCCAGCACCTCCCAGAAGTCCCTGGCGACGAAGGCGCTCATCTCCTCCTCCCTGGCGACGATCATCGCCAGGGTCGGCGTCTGCACCCGGCCGACGGAGAAGACGCCCCGGGCCCGGCAGGAGAAGGCCCGTGTGGCGTTGATGCCGACCAGCCAGTCCCCGCGCGCCCGGCACTCGGCCGAGCGGTAGAGGCGGTCGTAGTCGGCGGCCGGCCGCAGCTCGGCAAACCCGCGCCGGATGGCCTCCCGCGTCAACGAGGAGACCCAGAGTCGCCGCACCGGCAGTTCCAGGCCGAGGTGCTCGACCACCTGGCGGAAGATGAGCTCGCCCTCGCGGGCCGCGTCGCAGGCGTTAACCAGGCCCCCGGCCCGGCGGGCCAGGCCGGCGATGACCTCGAGGCGTTCCCCCGCCCCGCGGGCCGGCCGCAGCCGGAAGGGCGGGACGATGGGCAGGTCCTCGAGGCGCCACTTGGCCCAGGACGCGTTGTAGTCCTCGGGCTCGCACAGCTCCAGCAGATGCCCGACGGCCCAGGTCATCAGCCAGTCGCGACTCTCATAGAAGCCCTGGCGCGCCCGGAAGCCCCCCAGGGCCTCGGCGATGGCCTTGGCGGCGCTCGGTTTCTCGGCCACGATCAGGTCCATCCGCGCGGCACCTCCTGTCCGGAAGGTGGTCACCCCATCGGACCCTCCCATCGGGCGACTGAAAACGGGAGGAGCGTGTGCCCCTCCCGTCGTCGCCTCGGGAGCCGTCTGTGTCCGGCCGTCCGCCTCTTGCGTCAGCGGCCCTTGTCCGGTTCGCCCTTTTCCTTGGAGAACAGGTCGCTGAAGACATCGCCCAGGGTCGCCAGTCCGCCGCCCTCAGCGCCCCCGCCGCCGCCCTCAGCTTCCGGCTTGGCGGCTTTCCTCTCGTACTCGGCCCGGTCCCTCGCCTCCTCGGCTTCGCGAAGCGAGAGGCTGATCCGGTGGGCCTCCGGGTTGACCCCTAGGACCTTCACCTTGACCTCCTGGCCGGGCGTGACCACGTCCTCGGGCTTGCCGACGCGCCTATCGGCCAGCTGCGAGATGTGGACGAGGCCGTCGATGCCCGGCTCCAGCTCGACGAAGGCGCCGAACGGGGCCAGCCGGACCACCTTCCCCTGGACGATGGCGCCCTCAGGGTAGCGGTCGGCGACCTCCTTCCACGGGTCGGGGAGCGTCTGCTTGTAGCCGAGGGAGATGCGCTCGTTACCCCGGTCGACCTTGAGGACCTTGACGTTGATCTCCTGCCCCTCATGGACGACCTCCGATGGATGCTTGACGCGGCCATAGGAGAGTTCGGAGACGTGCAGGAGCCCGTCGACCCCGCCAAGGTCGACGAAGGCGCCGAAGTCGGCCAGGCGCTTCACCGTTCCCGTCCGGACCTCCCCTTCCTCGATGTTCTTCCAGGTCTCTTCACGGAGCCGACGCTGCTCTTCTTCGAGGATCAGCTTGCGGGAAAGGATGACTTGGTTGCGCGGCCGGTCGAGCTCGATGACCCGGACCTTGATCGTCTGGCCGACGAAAGGCTTCAAGTCCTTGACGAACCCACGGGACACGTGGGAGGCCGGGACGAAGCCGCGCACACCGGCGTCAACGATGAGGCCACCCTTGACCTCAGCGACCACCGGGACTTCGATTGGTTCGCCGCTCTCATGGACGGCCTGGAGCTTCTTCCAGGCGTCCTCCTCGTCGGCCCGCCGCTTTGAGAGGATGACGTTGCCATCGGGCCCTTCGACGTTTTTGACGACCACGTCTATCTCATCCCCGACCTTGACCACCTGGTCGGGTGTCTGGTTCTCCTTCAGGCCCAACTCGCTCGGAGGGATGATGCCTTCGGACTTGTAGCCAACGTCGACCATGACCCCCTCAGAGCTGACCGACACCACGCGGCCGCGGACGAGCTCGCCGTTGCGCAAGGTCTTCAGGGCATCGGCCATCTGAGCCTGCCCTTCGGCCTCGGTCGCGGATTCCTCCGGCGTCTCGGTCTTGGGCTCCTCCTGACCCGGTTCTGGCTCTTGCTTCTCGTTGAGTTCCTTCATCTTGGCGACGACCTCCTCTGTGATCCAGTCCGGAGTGGACGCCCCGGCCAGGATGGCCGCCGAGTCCACACCGGAAAACCAGGCCGGCTGGATTTCAGCCGCTGATTCCACGTGATAAGTGCGGGCGCCCTCGTCCCGGCCGATCTGGACCAGTTGCCGGGTGTTGGCCGAATGCTGGCCACCGACCACCAGGACCACCTGGGCCTGCCGGGCCAGTTCTCTGGCCTCGGCCTGCCGCTCGAGGGTCACCCGGCAGACGGTCGGCTCAATCCGCACCTCGCCGGCCCTTTCGCGGAGGGCGGCGACGACCGCCTCCAGGACGCGCGCCGGCTGGGTCGTCTGGGAGAGAACCCCCACCCGCTCCACCGGCGGCAGGGCCGGCACGTCCTCCGGCCCCTCGACGACGACGGCGCGCCCGCCGGTCCAGCCGACGATCGATTGGACCTCGGCGTGCTTCGCATCCCCGACGACGACCACCGTGTACCCCTGGTCCAACAGACGCTTCGCCGCCCGCTGGGCCTTCCGCACCAGCGGACACGTGGCATCATAGACCGTCAGGCCCTTCTCCCGGGCTTCCTCGAAGACGGTCGGCGCCACGCCGTGGGACGGAAAGAGGATCGCCCCGCCGCCGGCCTCGCCCAGGTCGGCCACGGGCTTGACGCCGTTGCCCGTCAGGGCGTCGACGACGTGCCGGTTGTGGATGACGGGGCCGAGGCTATGGCCACCGCCGGTCTCGGCGGCCATCCTGGCGGCCATGTCCACCGCCCGCCGGACTCCAAAGCAGAAACCGGCGTGTTTGGCCAGGGTGACCTTCAAGGCCTCACCCCGCCGCCTCTTCCCGGTCCACCTGGATCAGCGAGGCGATCTGCTCCATCACCGCCGCGCTGACCCGGGCCAGGTCGTCAGGGGTCACCTTGACCCCGTAGAGCTCGGGGAAACTCATCGGCCGGCCGAGGCGGAAGTTCAACCGCCGGAACGGACGGTATTCGCCGGTGATGGCCGCCGGACAAATCACCGCGCCCGACTTCAGGGCGATGAGGGCCAGTCCCGGTTCGGCCGGGCCAAGTTTTCCGGTGCGGCTACGGGTCCCCTCCGGGAACATCCCGACCACCTTCCGGTCCTCGAGGAGCTTGAACGTGTGGCGCAGGGCGGACCGGTCGGGCTTCCCCCGTTTCACCGGGAAAGCGCCCAACCAGCCGACCAGGTTCGAGAAGACGGGGACCTCGAACAGCTCGGCCTTGGCCATGAAGTAAACCTGCCGGTCGACGGCGCAGGCCATGTTGACTGGGTCCATCCAGTGGACGTGGTTCGAACATAGGAGGACCGAGCCTTCTCTCGGCAGGTTCTCCCGGCCATAGACGTGCCAGTTCGTAAAGAGCCGGTAGTAGAGCCGGAAGAGCCCCCGTATGAACCGGTAGAACATCGTCATCTCGCCCCCGGGGCGGGCCCTCGAGCGTCCGTCGCCCTCCGGCAGACTTCCAGCATCCGCTCGATCATCTGGTTGATGGTCAGGTCGGACGAGTCGACCTCGATGGCCCCGGGCGCCCTGCGCAGGGGAGAGACCGTTCGGTTACTGTCGATCTCGTCGCGCTGGGCGATGTCCTTCTCCACCGCCTCGCGGCTGACGTCGAAACCTCCGCGGCGGAGTTCCTGGTGGCGGCGCGCCACCCGGGTATCGAAGGAGGCCGTCAAATAAAACTTGACCTCGGCGTCGGGAAGGACATTCGTCCCCGCGTCGCGGCCATCCATGACCACCCGCCCGTTTCTGGCCATCTCTCTTTGCTGGCGGACGAGACCCTCGCGGACCGCCGGCACCCTGGCGACCTGCGAGACGGCCGCGTTGACCTGGGGGGAGCGGATCGCCTCGGTGACCTCCTCGCCATCCAGGAGAACCCGATACGGGCCGTCCGGCCGCTCGGGTCCCGCCAGCCGGACCTCGGTATCGGCGGCAAGCCTGCCCAGAGCCTGTTCATCGGGGAGGTCGGGGCCGCAACGGAGGGCCTTCAAGGTCAGCGCCCGGTACATCGCGCCGGTGTCGATATAGAGATAACCGAGACGTCTCGCGATGGCTTTGGCGGCGGTGCTCTTCCCGGCCCCGGCGGGCCCATCGACAGTGATCCGAATCCCCTTCTCCATCAATTTCCTCCAGCGTTGGGATAGCAATCACTGTGATTCGACGTACCCCTGGACATTCCTTTATGGACATAGTATTTGCCCATCAGCGGCCCTGGATTCCACTGGCAGACGGGCCTGTTCCGGCGCGGTCCGTCGAGCGGGCGGCGGCCTCCGGAGGCAACAAAAGAACGGGCCGTCGAGGCCCGTCGCGACGTCGCCGCCTTCGGCGGCCGGCGGTGCTCCGGCCGCCATGGCCGCCGGTTGCTTGCCCTCATGGACCGCTGGTCTTCACCCGGCCGATGACGGCGATGTTTCGCCGGGTCGCCGCTGAGGTCCCGGGGGCCGGTTCGGCTACCCCTCCGGATACGCGGGCGACAACGAAGCGCAACTCGGTCCGGTAGTCCGCGCCGTCGACCTCGAGGAGGTCACCGTTCTTGACCCCGACCGTGACCTCTTGCCCACTGAACCGCGCCACGGGGTTGCCATTCACCAGCACCACCGCCAGCCTGGCCGAACGCCGCCCGGCCAGCCGCAGGGTGACCGCCGGCGTCCCCGGCTGCGGAGGGCCCTGCTCTTCCCGCCGGCCGGCCGCCGTCTGGCTGGCCGGCGTGTCGCCCAGGGCCGAGTTCAGGCTGACCCCCTCGAGCCGGTCGACGTAACTCATAAGCCGACGCGCGTCGTCCTTGGTCAGCAGGAACTGGGCGACGACCAAGAGGACGCAGGCCGCGATGGTGGCGCGAAGGAGCGTCCCCTCCACCCGCTGGGCCCACGACCCGTACCTTCTTCGGCGCGACATGGGAGCCCCCCCTGGTCCCCCGGGCCTTGGGGCCCGTACCCCCAAGTATATGAGGGGGAGGCCGCCTCTATTCCCTCGCCGCGTGCTCCCCGGCGAGGCGGCCGGTGGCGAAGGCCGCCTGGATGTTGAACCCCCCGGTGTAACCGTCGACGTCGAGGACCTCCCCGGCAAAGAACAGCCCTTTGACCAGTCGCGACTGCATCGTCCCCGGGTCGACCTCGGCCGTCGAGACGCCGCCGGCGGTGATGATCGCTTCCTTCAGCGGCCTTGTCCCCGCAACCGTCAGCCGCAGTCCCTTGAGCAACTGGCCCAAACGGCGGCGCTCCTCGCGGGTGACCTGGTGGGCCGGCTTGTCGGGCTCGATCCCCGAGAGGGCCACCACCGGCTCGATGAGCAGCCTCGGCAGGAGGGCGTCGAGGCAATTCCTGAAGAGCTTGCGCGAACGCTCCCCGAGGTCGCGCTGGAGCCTCTGATCGAGCTTCTCCGGGTCGAGGGCGGGCTTCAGGTCGATGCTCAGGGCCACCGGCCCACGCCCGGCGGCAATCTCCAGGCCGGCCGCCCGGCTGAGGGTGAGGATCACCGGCCCCGACACCCCGTAGTGGGTGAAGAGCATCTCCCCGAACTCCTGGCCGACCTTCTGGCCGGCGGCGTTGGTCGCCGTGACCCTGACGTTCCGCAGGCTCAGCCCCTGGACCGAGGGGACCCACGGCTCGACGGTAACCAGAGGCACCAGGGACGGGCGGATCGGCACGACCGTGTGGCCGGCTTCCGCGGCGAAAGCGTACCCGTCACCCGTCGAGCCGGTCCCCGGATACGAGGCCCCGCCGGTGGCGACAACGATGCGGTCGGCGGGCATCACCGCGCCGGAGGTGCGCCCCCCGGCCACCGCCCCGTCCCTGATGACCAGGCCGTCGATGCCCTCGCTCAGGCGGACCTCGACCCCACCCCGGGCGAGGTAACGTTCGAGGGCGGCGATGACGTCGGCGGCCCGGTCGGACACTGGGAAGACGCGGTTCCCCCGCTCGACCTTGGTCGCCACCCCGAGGTCGGCGAAAAAAGCCTCGGTGGCCGTGGCGTCCCAGGCGTGCAGGGCGCGATATAGGAAACGCCCGTTGCCGGGCATGTTGGCGACCAGCCCGGCAACGTCGGCGTGGTTGGTCAGGTTACACCGGCCCTTTCCGCTAATCCCGAGCTTGCGGCCGAGGCGGCGGTTCTTCTCGAGGAGGGTGACCCGGGCGCCGAGTTCGGCCGCCCGGCCGGCGGCCATACACCCGGCCGCCCCTCCTCCGATGACCACGACCCGCACCAAGCTGTCCCCTCCCCCCGCGGCCTTCCTCAGGCCCGTTCGAGAGCCCGCTCCAGGTCGCCCTCGAGGTCGGCCGGGTCCTCGAGGCCGACCGACAGGCGGATGAGCTCGTCGCCGATGTCCAGGGCGGCCCGCTCATCGGCGGTCATCGAGCGGTGCGACGTCTTGGCCGGGTGCGAGACCGTCGTCCAGACGTCTCCGAGACTCGGGACGAAGCGGATCAACCGCAGGCCCGCGATGACTCGCTCGGCCGCGCCGGCCGGCCCGCGCGGCTCGAAGCTTATCATCCCGCTGAACCCCCGGACCAATACCCGGGTGGCCAGGGCGTGCTGGGGGTCCCCCGGAAGCCCGGGGTAGTTGACCAGGGCGATCCGCCCGTGGGCGGCCAGGAAGCCCGCCACGCGCAGGGCCGAAGCCGATTGCCGGGCCATCCGCAGGGGCAGGGTCCGCAACCCACGGCGAGCCAACCAGGCCGCGAACGGGTCGAGGGTCGGGCCGAAGTCGATGGCCGCCTTGCGGGCCTCGGCGACGAGGTCCGCCCGCCCGAGAAGGACTCCGGCGGTGACATCGCCGTGGCCGTTGAGGTACTTGGTGGCGCTATGGACGACGGCATCGACGCCGTGCTCGAGCGGTCGGCAGTGATACGGGCTGGCGAAGGTGTTGTCGCAGATGAAGACCAGCCCATGCCGGCGGCTCACCCCGGCCAGCCGGTCGAGGTCGAAGACGCGCATCGTCGGGTTGGAGATGGTCTCCGCAAGCAGGATGCGCGTGTCCGCCCTGATCTCCCGTTCGACCCCGGCGGGGTCGGTCATGTCTACCAGGCGGTGCTTGTAGCCCAACCGGTCGAGTTGCCGCCGGAGGAGCGAGAGGGTCCCGCCGTAGAGGTCGCGCGTGGCCAAGACCTCCGAGCCCGCCGGGGCGGCGCTGACGATGGCCAGGAGGAGGGCCGCCGTGCCGGAGGCCACCGCCAACCCGGCCTCGGCCCCCTCCAGTCCGGCCACGGCCTCTTCGAGAGCGGCCTGATTGGCCCCGGCGTAACGGGTGTACATGAAGCCCGGCTGCCGCCCCCCGAGGACCTCGTCCACGTCCCCGAGGCTCTCGAAGACGTAAGCCGCCGTCTGCTCGATCGGCGGCGCGTGAGGCCGCGTCAACGACCCTGTCGCGTCCTGCCCCGCCTGGACGGCGATGGTCTCGAAGCTACGCTTGTCCACTGGCATGACCCCCCGGCAAAACGACTCGCGCCCCCGTTCACCGCTTGAGGCGCGACAACTCGCCGTCTTGGATTCTCCGTCAGTCGGCCTTATCCTTCAACGAACCGCTCGGCCACCCGGTAGATGTCGCCCGCCCCCATGGTCATGACCACGTCGCCGGGCGCCGTCTCACGCCCCAGGTAGTCGACCACCTGGTCGAAATCAGGCAGGTAGCGGACGGCCGCGCCGCGCTCGGCGATCAGCCGGACGAGGTCGCGGGAGCTGACGTCCCCCGGGTCCTCTTCCCGCGCGGCATAGATGTCTGTGACCACCAGGCGGTCGGCCGCGCTGAGCTCCCGGGCGAAGGCCCCCAGGAGGTCTTTGGTCCGCGAGTACAGGTGGGGTTGGAAGACGCACCAGAGGCGGTTGGGTCCCAACCGGCGGGCGGCCTGCAGGGTCAACCGGATGGCCGTCGGGTGATGGGCGTAGTCGTCGTAGACCGCGACCCCGGAACGGCTGCCTTTCCGTTCGAAGCGGCGGTGGGCGCCGTGAAAGCACCCGAGGCTCTCCGCGGCCGCCTGGGGCTCCACCCCGAGCCGGGCGCCGACGGCGAGCGCCGCCAGGGCGTTGGCGACGTTGTGCGTCCCGGGCACCTGGAGGGCCACCCGGGCCGCCGGTCGGCCGTCGTGGATGGCCGTGAAGACCGGATACGGCGTGCCCATGAAGTCGATGTCCGTCGCCCGCCAGCGGGCCTCGGCCGCCAGGGCGTACGAGACGACCTCCGCCGGCAGGCCGGCGGCGATCCCCCGGACCTGGGGATCGTCGAAGTTCAGGAGCGCCGCCCCGCCCGTCCTGATCAGCTCGGCGAAGTGGCGGAAGGCGGCGACGACGTTGCCGAGGGTGCCGAAGTAGTCCAGGTGGTCGTCGTCGATGTTCAAGACGACCCCGACGTCGGGGCGCAGGTCGAGGAACGACCCGTGGAACTCGCAGGCCTCAGCAACCACGTAAGCGTGGCCCCCGATGCGGGCGTTGCCCCCGAAGTCCTCGACCTCCCCGCCGACCAGCACCGTCGGGTCGAGGCCGGCCCGCTCGAGGATGACCCCGACCATGGCCGTGGTCGTCGTCTTGCCGTGGGTCCCGGCGATGGCCACGGCGTTGCCGGCCTGCCCCATGACCCGCCCGAGCAGCTCGGCCCGGGTCATCACCGGCAGGCCGAGTTCCCTCGCCCGGGCCAGTTCGACGTTGTCCGGGTGGACGGCCGCGGTGTAGACGACGATGTCCGACCCGTCGACGGCCTCCGCCCGGTGGCCCACCGTCAAGCGGACCCCGGCGTCCACGAGCCGCTCGGTGAGCGGCGAGGCCTTCAGGTCGGACCCGGAGACTGCAAGCCCGCTCTTGAGAAGGACCTGGGCGAGACCGCTCATGCTGATCCCGCCGAGCCCGATGAAATGGACGCGGTGGACGGGGCGTTGGTTGATTCCTTCGAACATCCTTCCCGGTACACCTCCGGGGACGGGCGTCCCGGGCCGTTCACCGACCCACCCGGGACAACAGCCCGCCAGGCACTCTATTGTATTATCCCGCCCCCTACCCGGTGCCATGCTCCGCGGGCAGGCCGCCCGGCGCTGCGCCGCGCTTGAAAGAGTTCCGCTCGATCATTGACCCGACCTACCTTTCAGTGTTGGTCTCACACATCCAGAGACTTGCTCGCAACCGCCGGCGGAAGAAACAAGCCCGGCCACCTCTCACCGAGGGGCCGGGCTCAAACACCGCTGGGCGGGCATCTACCTCGCCTCGCCATGTCGCACGCCCCCTCTCCGTCGAAGGTTAGGTACGGACCAGACAGGCAGGTCTCCTGGCTTCGGGATCGTTCCCGGCGGCGCGCCTTCCCATCGGCTGACCGATAGTGGCACCAAGCGCCTCAGCTCCCCCGTCACAGTGGCGGGACCGTCCGGGATTCGCACCCGGTTCCCTATTATCCCCGGCCGTTCCTCGCGGCCGGGGCACCTGACTGGTGATGAAGTTGTCGAAACGATTATACCTATCCCGGGACCTGCCGGTCAAGGCAAGAGAACCCCGCCCGAGCCGGCGGTCGATGGGCGTCAGCCCCGGGCGCTGGGGAGAGCCTGCTTCCCGCCCCGCCCCGCGGCCGTCTCGCAGGCGGCCACGCAGCGCGGACAGTCTTCCGTGCAGGGCTCCATGTGGATGAGGACGAAACTGTGCGGGAAGCGGCGCTTGATCGCCGCCTCGATGTCGTCGCAGAGCTTGTGGACCTCGGCCACGGCGCGGTTCCGGTGGACGACCAGGTGCAGGTCCACATGGCGATCGGCCCCCGCGCGCCTGGCGCGCAGCTTGTGGAATTCCACGAAGTCGGTCGCATACTCCTGGATGGCCGCGACAATCTGCTCCTCCTCATCCTTGGGCAGAGCCACGTCGAGGAGGGGACGGAAGGCCGTCATCGTCAGGTTCCAAGAGGCCCTGATGATCAGCGCGGCAACCGCGAGGGCGACGAGCGGGTCCAGAATGTGCCACCCGGTCAGCTTGAGGAGGCCGAGCCCGACGGCCACGCCGACGGACGTATAGACGTCCGTCCGGAGGTGCAGGGCGTCGGCCTCGAGGGCGATGGATTCCGTCTTCCGGGCGACCCGGAAGAGGACTTCCGAGATGACCGTGTTGACCGCGGCCGAGACGGCCATGACCGCGACGCCGTATCCGAGCGCTTCAACGGCGCCCCCGCGGGCGAGCCTGCGGACCGCCTCGAAGATGATCCACACCGCGGCGACAAAGATGAGGATGGCCTCGGCGACCCCGGAGACGTTTTCGATCTTGCCGTGGCCGTAGCGGTGGACCTCATCGGGCGGCTTGGCCGCCTGACTCACCGAGAAGAAGGCGATCACGGCGGCGACGAGGTCGAGTCCCGAATGAATGGCCTCGGAGATGACGCTGACCGAGCCCATCATCAGTCCAACGATGAGTTTCATGATCACAAGAAGGGTGTTGGAGATGACGGACAGCTTGGCGGTGCTGACACGTGGGTCCATGTGGGGTTGATTCTCCTCCGGTCTACGTTGCGGAGGAAAGGTATTTCCTTCTTTCTCGGCTCCCGCCTAACAAAAAAGGACTTCCGCCACGTAGCTTGGTGAAGTCCCACGGGGGCTAAACGCGTTAACCCGCTGCCCTGGACGGGCCCGGAACCGGGGCATTTTCGTCCCGGCCTGACAGCTCAGTATTATACCATATGCTCCAGGCCCCGACAACGGGCCTGCCTGGAGGCCCCTTCGTCCGCCCGGGGCGGACGCGGCGGTCAGCGCCCCGTCGCCGGCGGCTCGCGCAGCTTTAGGAGTTCGCTGACGGTCACAAAGCGAAAGCCTTTCTCGCTGAGGATCCGTAGGATGTCGGGGAGAGCGACCGCCGTCTGTAAGTGGCCGTTTGCATCGTGCAGCAGGACGATGTCGCCGGGGGTCGCGTTCTCAGTCACTCTCTGGACGATCTTTGGCGCCCCCGGGGCATAGGCGTCACTGGGGTTCGTCGTCCACGACCAGATGATGATCTCGTAGCCCAGGCTCTTGGCGGTCGCTATGAGTTGGGCGTTATACGCCCCGCCCGGGGGCCTGAACACCCGCGTCTGATAGCCTGTGAGGGCGGCCACCAGTTCCTCGGTCTTCCGCAGTTCACGGGCGATCTCGCCGCCGTCCTCCTGGCGCAGACGGAGGGGGTGCGAATAGGTGTGGTTGCCCACCTCGTGGCCCTCCCGGACGACCCGGCGAAGGAGGTCCGGGAACCGCTCGGCGTTGCGGCCGATGACAAAGAAGGTCGCTTTCGCGTCATACCGGCGCAGGTAATCCAGGATCACCGGGGTGTACCTCGGGTCCGGCCCGTCGTCGAAGGTCAGGGCGATCACCGGTTCATCGGTCTGCACATACCAGACCAGGTCCGGGTTGGTCCCGCCTCGGGCCGCCGCCCGGGACACCGCCCCCCAGACGACGAGGCCGGCGATCATGAGAGCCAGGGACAGGAGGAACACGCGGGACTGTCTCCGGCCAAGGAACACAAGGCGCAAGTGGCCCGCTGCC
>JAJZPE010000193.1 GCA_021811325.1 Bacillota bacterium | reverse complement strand
GCACGTTCATCGCCTATGGCGCGGTCGAGGTGGAGGGCGGCAAGCGCTATCTGACGGCCGTCCTGGTCGGCCCGGAAGGGCCGGCCGGAAAATACCGGATGCTCCACGTGGCCCCCGGGGAACCCTGGGCCCCCGGCGACCTCGGCCTGCCCGTCTTCGACCTGCCCTTCGGCCGGGTGGGCCTGCTCCTCGGCCGCGACCTCTATGTCCCCGAGGCCGCCCGCTGCCTGGCCAAGGGCGGGGCCGACCTGATCTGCGTCCCGGCCGCGCTGGCCCGTCCCGGGGAAGACTACCTGTGGGAGGAGCGGGCCACCAACAACAACACCTACGTGGCGGTGGCCAACCGCGTCGGGCCGGGACCAGGCAGCGCCATCTATGGGCGCCTCGAGCGGAAGAAGCCGGGGGCCGAGGCCCATCTTGGGCCCGGCGAAGCCGGGGCCGCGAGCCTCCGCTTGGACATCGCCCACGACTCGCCCGTCCGCCAAAAGGAACAGCTCCGGAAGCTCCAGCCGTTCTGGTACGGGCCGCTGGCGGCCGCTCCGGGCGGCCCGCGGCGCGGCCGGATTCAGCCGCCGGGTTCCCGGGTAAACCCCAGAGAGGAGTCCTGACAGATGGTCAAGGTCATCCGCAACGTGACCCTCATCGACGGGACGGGCGTCGCCCCGGTCAAGGGGGCCACCGTCGTCATCGAGGACGAGAAGATAACCGCCGCCGGCCCGTCGGGCCAAGTCGAGGCGCCGGCCGGGGCGGGCGTCGAGGCCGTCGACGGGGGCGGCCTGACGCTGCTTCCGGGGCTCATCGACGCACACATCCACATCACCGGGACCGGTGACCCGAACATCCTCAAGGCCATCCGCAAGACCGTGCCCTACGTGACCCTGGAGAGCGCGGTCAACGCCCGGAAGACGCTCGAGGCCGGCTTCACCACCATCCGCGACGCCGGCGGCGAGTGGCTCGTCGACATCAGCCTCCGCGACGCCATCCGCGACGGGCTTGTCCCCGGGCCGCGGATGCTGGTCAGCGGGATGGGCCTGTCGATCACCGGCGGCCACGGCGACCACTTCTTCCCGCCTGAGGTCGAGTTCAAGGGCCGCTACGTCGTGGACTCGCCGGACGAGGCCCGTAAAGCCGCCCGCGAGCAGCTCCGCAGCGGGGCCGACCTGATCAAGTTGATGGCCACCGGCGGGGTCATGTCCGAGAAGGACCTGCCCACCGCGCGCGGGATGACCGTCGCCGAGATGGAGGCGGCCATCGAAGAGGCCCATAACGCCGGCAAGAAGACGCTGGCTCACGCCCAAGGGGCGAACGGCATTCGTAACGCCATCCTGGCCGGCATCGACTCCATCGAGCACGGCTTCTATCTGACCGACGAGATCATCGACCTGATGCTGGAGCGGGGCGTCTTCCTCGTCCCGACGCTGGTCGCCGTCCACCAGATCATCGTCAACGGCGAGAAGGCGGGCATCCCCGAGTACGGCGTGCGCAAGGCCAAGGAGCACGCCGAGGCCCACCGGAAGAGCTTTCAGAAGGCCCTCAAGGCGGGGGTCAAGATCGCCATGGGGACCGACGCCGCCACGCCCTTCAACTTCCACGGCCACAACGCCCTCGAGCTGCAACTGATGGTCGAGGCCGGGATGACCCCGTCCCAGGCCCTGCAGGCGGCCACGCGGATGGGCGCCGAACTGCTCGGGCTGTCCGACAAGGTCGGCACGGTCGAGCCGGGCAAGCTGGCCGACCTCGTCCTGGTCGACGGCGACCCCCTGGCCGACATCAAGCTCCTGCAGGACAAGGAGCGCATCAAGCTGGTCGTCAAGGGCGGCCAGACGGCCGTCGACCGGCGGGGCGGGAAACCGTGATGGCGGGGCGGGAAAGCGCGCCGGCCGGCGCGGGCGCCGCCCGCCTGACCGTCTTCGGGCGCTGCTCGCCGTTCCCCGGCACCAACGGCCACTGCCCGGGCTACCTGCTCGAGGCGGACGGGGTCAAGGTCCTCGTCGATTGCGGGCCCGGGACCCTGGCCAGGCTGGCTGGCGTCCTCAAGCCGGGCCTCGGGCCGGCCACCGGGAGGCCCCCGACCACCAGGCCCCCGACGACCGAGAGCCCCTTCGCGGGCCTCGACGCCGTGGTCATCAGCCACCTCCACGCCGACCACTTCAGTGAGGCCCTGAGCCTGCGCTACGCCATCGCCGCCGACATCCGCGGAGGCTTCCGCCGCGGCCTCCTGCCCGTCCACCTGCCCCCGGGGCCGGCCGCCGAGCGGGACATCCTGGCCTACCCCAAGGCCTTCGAGCTGCGGACCATCGATGAGGGTACCCCCCTGACCCTCGGGCCCTTCAGCTTCGGGTTTCGCCGCACCAATCACCCCGTGGATTGCCTGGCCATGCGGATTTCCGCCGGCCGCTCGACGGTCGTCTACACGGCCGACACGGCCTGGGATGACGGTCTTCTGGCCTGGGCCGCCGGGACCGCGCCGGCCGGTCAAACCAGCCGGCCGACCGCTGTGCCGGACGTCCTCCTGGTCGAGGCCAGCCTGCAGGACGCCTCCGCCCACCTGCGGGACCTCGGGCACCTCACCGCCCGCGAGGCCGGCCGCTTCGCCCGTCTCTGCGGCGCCCGCCGCTCTCTGCTCGTCCATCTCTACCCGGAGTTCGACTTCGAGGTCAGCCGCCGGGAGGCCGTCGAGGGCTATCACCAGGCCGGCGGCGACGCGCCCGGCCGGTCCCTGGCCGCCGCCGGACCCACACCCGGCGCCCCGCCGGTCATCCCCACCGAAGGCGAGACCTTCCAGTGGTGACAGGAAAGCCCGCCGCCGGATAGAATAGACCTTACCGGAAGGGAGAGATGGCATTGAGGCTATCAGAGAGAGTCAGGCAGATCACCCCATCGGCCACCCTGGCCATCGACGCCAAGGCCAAGCAGCTGGCCGGCGAGGGCCACGCCGTGGTGAACTTCTCCGTAGGGGAACCGGACTTCGACACCCCGCAACACATCAAGGATGCCGCCATCAAGGCCATCCAGGCGGGCTTCACCAAGTACACCCCGGCGGTCGGCATCGTCGAGCTGCGCGAGGCCATCTGCAAGAAGCTCAAGGACGACAACGGCCTGGACTACAAGGCGAACCAGATCGTCGTCTCGGCCGGGGCCAAGCACTCGCTGTACAATGCTTACCAGGCCCTCTGCAACCCGGGTGACGAGGTCATCGTCCAGGCCCCTTACTGGGTCAGCTACACGGAAATCGTCAAGCTGGCCGGGGCCGTCCCGGTGATCGTGGAGACCACCGCCAAGGACGGCTTCAAGATGACCCCCGCGGCCATCGAGGCCAAGCTGACCCCGCAGACCAAGGTCATCAACCTGAACAGCCCGTCCAACCCGACCGGGGTCGTCTACTCGGCCGCCGAGTTGAAGGCCATCGCCGACCTGGCCGTCAAGCACGACCTCTACGTCGTGACCGACGAGATCTATGAAAAACTCCTCTACGACGGCGTCACCCACACCAGCATCGCCAGCTTCGGGCCGGAAATAAAGGCCCGGACGGTGGTCATCAACGGCATGTCCAAAGCCTACGCGATGACCGGCTGGCGGATGGGCTACACCGCCTCCGAGGCTGAGCTGGCCAAGTCGATGGCCGACCTCCAGGGCCACATGACCTCGAACCCCAACTCGATCGCCCAGAAGGCCAGCGTGGCCGCCCTCCTAGGGCCGCAGGAGCCGCTCCACGAGATGGTCAAGGAGTTCGGCCGGCGCCGCGACTACATGGTCAAGCGGCTCGAGGCCTGGCCCGGCTTTGACCTCGTCATCCCGCAGGGCGCCTTCTACGTCTTCCCGAGCGTCAAGGGATGGTTCGGGCGCACCGCGGGTGGCCGCAAGATAGCGTCCTCCGACGACCTGGCCACCCTCATCCTCGACAAGGTCCAGGTCGCCCTGGTGCCGGGGACCGGCTTCGGGGCCCCGGACTGCATCCGTTTCTCCTACTCGGCTTCCATGGAACGGATCAAGACCGGTTGTGACCGCATCGAGAGACTCCTCGAGGAGCTGTGGTGACGACGGCAAGATTGACCTCGAACGACGCGGTCCGGGCGGCCTTGGACCGCCTGGGCCGGGAACGGCTGGCCGTCATCGGCCTCGGTCTGAACAACGCCGCGCTGGTCCGTTTCCTGCTGCGGCAAGGCGCTCGGGTGACGGTCTTCGACCGGAAGTC
>JAJZPE010000024.1 GCA_021811325.1 Bacillota bacterium | reverse complement strand
CCTCTAACCCCGGTACGCCGATGCCTACCCGACTCGGAAAGGCCCGTCCTGGTGGCTCCTGGCGTGCCGTTTAGCTGGCCTTTAGCATGAGGTGGCCCGACCGGCCGAATCCGCCCCGCCGGCGTACTCGAGAGGGCAACCACCGACGAAGCCGCCATCCAGGAAGGTTCATCCCCGGACCTCCCAACCCCAGCTTCCTGCGCGCTTCCCGATGCTATATGACATAACGCGCCGCGCCGGAAGACACCCCCCGGCCGTCCCCGCCAGCCGTTCCCGCCGGCCTCTAAAGCCGGCCTCGGGCCATCAGCTCCCGCAGAAAGACCCGCACACCGTCCGTCAAGTCCAGGGCCATGGCCTCGTGACCGGTCACCCAGCGCAGGTCGCCGGCGTCGCTGCTGGCCTGAAGCCGGCCGCCGGTGGGCCGCGCGAAGAAGTCGATGAGGACATAATGAAACCGGACCCGCCCACGACCGTCGGGAGTGATGGCCTCGGCGATGGTGGCCATCTCGCCGGGCTCGACGGTGAGGCCGGTCTCCTCGAGAGTCTCCCGCTTGACGGCCGCCGCCAGGGTCTCGCCGGCCTCGACCAGGCCTCCCGGGACGCTCCACTTCCCTCGGTCCGGATCGTGGTCCCGCTTGACCAGCAAGACCCGGCCGTCCTGGATGACGATGGCGGCCACGCCGACCATCGGGTGTTCAGGGTATTCCCTTCCCACCGCTTCCCCGTCCCTCCCTGCTCAACCGATTTCCCAGTAAATGGGGGTCGGCGGTCAAGACGCCGCCCAGCGTACGAGGGTACCGCCGACAACGGGCGACACCAGGCTCCGCCGTTCGAGGTCGGTCAAGAGGGCGGTGACGGCCGCCCGGGCCAGGTAGTACTGGCCGGGGTTGGCGTAGCTGAGCCCCAGTGCCCGGCTGAGGGCGTCGACAAGCTCATCCACCGACCGCGGCCCGCCGAGGGCGCTCAGGACCTCTCCCCGCAGGCGGTCAAAGGCTTCGAGGTTGGCCTCGACGTGCCCACCCAACCCCACGCGGTCCAGGCGCGGACCGTGCCCCGGCAGGTAGACGGCCCATTCGCCGGCCTGGTCGCGGATCCGGGCCAGGCTCCGCTCGGCCGCCGCCAGGTCGACGTAGAAGGGCAGGCCGTGCTTCTCCAGGACGGCCGGCGGGAAGAACGCGTCGGCCGTGAAAAATACGCCGTCATAGGCCAGGCCCACCTGGGCGTAGGCGTGGCCGGGCAGGGGCACGACCCGCACGACGAAACCGTTGCCGAGGTCCAGGTCCCCTTCCGGGGGCGCTTCGGTCACGCTCGGGGTCGGCTCGGCCATGAAGAACTTGCCGCTGACGGCCGGCCCGGGCATGGCCCCGCCGGCCAGGTAAAGCGGCTCCCAGACGGGGTGCCTGATGGCGGTCGCCTCGAAGGCCGAGGCATAGACCGTGGCCTGGCTCCGGGCGACGATGAACCGGTTCCCGCCGATGTGGTCGGCGTGGGCATGGGTGTTGATCACGGCGACCAGTCGCCGCCCGTTCTCCTCAAGGAGACGCCAGGCCTTCCGGGCCGCGCTCTCGTCGAGCCCCGTATCCACCAGGGCGGCGCGGTCGCCGGGGCCCATCAGGACGCCGATATTGGTCGGCCCGGTCAGGGCCCAGACGTGCTCGGACAGCCGTTCAGCGGGCATCTCCACCCCTCCCCGGTCGGTTCTCGTTCCTCCATCGCCGGTCCGCGCCCCTCGCTCGCTAAGGCCGCCTCCCCGCCGTTCTCCTATCCCCCGGCGATGGGTGAGAGAACGACCAACTCGCCTTCGCTATCGATGACATCGTCGCGCGTCAGGCGCCGCCCGTCGAGGAGGCCGCCCACGGCCAGTTCCGGCTGCAGGCCGATGGCCACGAGGAGTTCCCGCAGGCTGAGCGGGCCATCGACGTCCACGGTGAAGTCGCCGGGCTCCCCACCCGACCCTTCGTAGGCCCGCCTCGGGACATACTCCTTCAAATGTCCCGGGATCCTGACCCTCAACCGCATCTTCCCACCGCCTCCATGACCACGACCGCCGGGGCCCGATGGTGCGACCCCGGCCGTCCGTTATGATCCTACAGCCGCCCCAGGCGGGCCAGGTCGTCGGCCACGCCGTCGAGGCCGAGCCTCATCAGGCCGGCCTCGGTGGGCCGCCCATCCTTGCTCCAGCCGCGTTTGGCGTAGTACTCATCCAGCAGGCTATCCAGTTTCTCACGGGGAATGTACTTGCCCTTGGCCGGGCCGTCCGGCACCGGCTCCTCGGAGAAGCGCGCCGGCGGGTAGTCGTAGGACCGCCCGAAACCCTCGATGTGCTTGATGTTGAAGGCCCGGGTCAGGTTCCAGACCCGCTCCGACGCCATCAAGAGGTCCTTCCAGGTGTACTTCCACCCGGTCACCAGGGGGAAGATCTCCTCGTAGTAGCGCAGGTCGAAGCCAATCTCCACCCACTGCAGGCGACAGACGCCGAGGAGGTCAAAGAGCGGCCGGGTGTGCTGCAGCTCGATGACCTTGTCGACCTTGCCTTCCAGGGTGTCCCGCCCGGTGGCCACGTCGTGGGTGATGGCCCACGACCGGTTATGATGGGCGCCGATGTCGGCGGTCATGTAGGAGAGCATCATCGCCGGGGCCCAGCGCGGCTCGTAGCCGCTGACCTCGAGACCCTTGACGTGGATGGCGAACCGCTCCGAACCGCCGCCAAGCTTGGCCGCGGCTGCCTTGACCCCATCGGCCAGGACGTCGCCGATGCCCTCCCGCCGCGCGGTCTGCTCGAGGAGGTAAGCCACCGACCCGGTGTCGCCGAAGCGCAACTCGCGCCCGACCTTGTCGCGACCAATGATCCCACGCTCGTAACACTCGATGGCAAAGGCGGCCACGTTGCCGCCAGAGATGGTGTCCAGGCCGAGTTCGTCGCAGACGTGGTTCAGGTAGGCCACGTCCTCGATGTCCCGGATGCCGCAGTTGCCGCCGAGGAGGGCGATGGTCTCGTACTCCGGCCCTTCGACGTAAATGGTCTCCTTCTCCCGCCCGGACCCGGCGAAGCCCTTCGTCCGCGAGTACTTCCCGCAGGGTATCGGGCAGCCGAAGCAACCCTTGTCGGTGATCAGGATCTTCTCCTTCAGCCGCTGCCCGTTGATTTCCTTGTGCCCGTCGAAGAAAGAGGTCTGGAAGTTGCGGGTCGGGAAAGCGCCGACCTCGTTGACCCAGTCAGTCACCCCGGCCGTGCCGTAGGGGGTCCATTCCTTGAACCCGGGCTTACTGAAGCAGGCCTCGAACATCTCGCGGCCCTTGGCCAGGACGCCCTTGGGGTCGGCGAGCGGGATGGTCTTCGACCCGCGGACGGCGATGGCCTTGACCTTCTTCGAACCCAGGACGGCGCCGATGCCGGTCCGGCCGGCCTGGCGCCCGAAGTCGTGGGAGACGCAGGCGAAGCGGACCAGCTTCTCGCCAGCCGGGCCGATGGTCGCCACCCGGAAGTCCTCGCCGAGGTCGTCGAGGAGCATCCTCTCCGACTCGATGGCGCCGCGGCCCCAATACTTGGCGGCGTCGCGGACCTCCACCCGGTCGTCGTCGATGAGGATGTAGCCAGGCTTGGCCGCCGCCCCGGTGATGACCACGGCGTCGTAGCCGGCGTACTTCAGCTCGGAGGCCATGTGGCCGCCCATGTTCGAGTCGCCATAGCCGCCCGTGGCCGGCGATTTGCTGGCCAGCGTGACCTTGCCGCTGCCGGGCAGGAAGACGCCGGACAGCGGGCCGGGGGCGAAGACCACCATGTTGGCCGGCGAGAACGGTTCGGTCGCCGGGTCAAGTTCGTCGTAGAGCAGCTTGGCCGCAAACCCGCGCCCGCCCAGGAACTTCCTGGCCAGCTCCTCGGGGACAGGCTCGGTCCGGACGTGGCCGGAGGAAAGGTCAATCCTGAGGATCTTACCGCCGTACCCATTCATCTGCTTCACCTCCGCCTACTTGGGGGCCACGATTTCGCCGTCGAGGTCGACGATGGCGTTCCTCGGGCAGAGCCGGACGCACTCCCCGCACAGCTCGCACTTGATCGGGGCGACCTCGGACGTGTGGGTGAACATCGTCTTCCCGTCGCAGACATCCACGCACAGGCCGCAGCCGGTGCATTCGTCGCGGTCGATGACGTAGGCCTTGTCCTTCCGGGTGATGGCCCCGGTCGGGCAGACCTCGGCGCACTTCCCGCACTGGTCGCAGACGAGGATGTGGTACTTGCCCGGGACCGGGAACTCGCCGCGGATTCTGATGGCCGACTTCTTAGGGTTCTGTTCCCCCCGGTTGTGCAGGGCGCAGACCATCTCGCAGACCCGGCAACCGGAACAGAGGTCCTCGACCAGCCTCAGCTTCAAGACAGTGCCCTCCTTCCACTCCCTCGCGAAATCCACTCCCTCGAAAAATCAGACCACCGAAGGCTCCCGGATCAGTTCGCCCCGGGCGAAGCGCTCGATGGTGAGCATGGAGATGTCCATCGTCGGCTTCTGGCCGAGGATCATCTCGGCCAGAAGGACGCCGGTCGTCGGAGCGAGCATGAACCCGTGGCCCGAGAAGCCGATGGCGACGTAGAAACCAGGGACGTCGGGGATCTCTCCCAGGATGGGCTGGGCGTCCGGGGTCATGTTATAGAGCCCGGCCCATTGCCGGACGACTCTTACCTCCTTGAGCGCGGGCATCATCGTCGTCACCTTGTCGGCCACGTCCTCGAGGAACGACCACGAGTGGCCGATGTCGAAGCCCCGCGGCTCGTGGGGGTCGCCGAGGCCCATGATGAAACTGCCGTGAGGCGTCTGCTGGCAGTACAGGCCGTGGGCGAAGGACAGGACCATCGGGCCCTGCTTCGGCGCGACCGGCTCGGTGACCAGGATCTGGTGCCGCTCCGAGTGTACCGGCAGCTCGACACCGGCCATCCGGCCGACCAATTGCGAGTACGGGCCACCGGCGTTGACCAGGACCCGCGTCTCGATCTCGTCGCCGTTCGCCAGAACGACCCGGCTGACCCGCCCAGAGGCGTCCTTGCCGATGGCCACGGCCTCGGTGAACTTCCGGATCTCCACGCCCCGCCTGGCCGCCGCCTCGGCGTAGGCCTGGGTCGTCTTGAACGGATTGATGTGCCCGTCCTTTGGGCAATAAGTGGCCCCAATGAGCCCCCCGAGGTCGAGGTGCGGGACCATCTTGCGGGCTTCGGCCGGACTGACCAGCCTGGACGGGATGCCCAGGCTCTCCTGGAGGGCGACGTTCTTCTGGAACTGCTCCCACTGCCGCGCGTGGTAGGCCAGGATGAGGTAGCCGCCTTGCTTGAACTCGATGTCCCCGTCGTACTCGAGCTCGTCATTGAGGCCCTCGAAGCGGAGGATACTGTCGCGGGCCAGCCTGCAGTTCATCTCCGTGCCCCACTGCATCCGGACGCCGGCCCCGCAGCGCCCGGTGGACCCGCTGGCCAGCGTGTGCCGCTCGAGGACGACGACCTTGCGGCAACCGCGGACGGCCAGGTTATAGGCGATGGCGGTGCCGTTGACCCCACCGCCGATGATGACCACATCCGCCGCGCTCTTCACCTGTCGTCGCCCCCTTCGTGCTCGGCCCGGGCCCGGGCGTACAGCCCCAGCTTGACCGGCTTCGTCGGGGGCCGGAAGGTGGACATCGGGATATCCTTGCCCTCCCGTCCGGTGGCCGCGCCGATCTCCTGGAGGACCAGGTTCCGGCAGGTCCGGCCCTGACACTGACCCATGCCGCAGCGCGACAGCCGCTTGATCTCGTCCGGCGTCTGATAACCCTTCTCGATGAGCTTCCTTATTTCCTCGACCGTCACGTCCTCACAGCGGCAGATAACGGTCTTCGGCTTGCTCCCCTCAGGCCCCATGGCTTACCTCCACCTTGATGTGTCTGACGGTCCAGGCGAGGTCCTTGGGGACGGTGATCCAGACGACCGGCGTGTCCGTTTTCTCCTTGGGTCGCTGGACCCTGACCACCCGGGCCTGGCCGACCTCCCGGCCGGCGCGGTCCAGGGCCGTGACCACCTGGTCCCTGGCCGGCAGGGGGAGGAACTCATAGGCCAGCTTGATCAAGGCCTCGCCGGGAGCGTGGTGCTCATCGACGATGAAGATGGCCAACCCCGGGCAGCGGGCCACGCATAGCCCGCAGCCGTTGCACCTCTCCGCGTCCATCGACGGGAGGTCGTTGATGTCGGCGAAGGCGGCGATGGCCCCGTGATGACACGAGGACGCGCACGGGTCGCAGGGAATCCGCTGGAAGCATTCGAGGACCGCCACCGCCCCGTGGGTCAGTCGCTCGGCGCTCGGCCGCACCCGCTCCAGGTCCTCGGCGCTGGGCAGGCCGGTCCGGATGAGGGCCTCACTGGGCCCGGGCCGCCGGGCCCCCGAAGGGCCGCGGTCCTCAGGCCGCCTGGTCTCGGCGCTCATCGTCCATCACCCCCCTGGCGGAGGCTCTCTAGACCGCGCCGGATCTTCTCGCCGGTCGGGCCGGCTCGTAGGGCCGCCAGTTCGCGGCGGGCTTCGCCAAGCTTCTCCTCGACGTCACGGTCGTGACCGAGGCTCCGTGCGGCCGCGAGGCCGGCGATGCGTCCCTCGACCATGGCCGCCGAAGCCTCCTCGACGCCGGAGGCGTCGCCGGCCACGTAGATGTCCTCGTGGCTGGTCCGGAGGTCGTCGTCGTGCCACGGCACGTGCCCGCCAAGCTCAGGCACGTAGGCCATGCGGCACCCGGCCTGCCACATCAGCTCGCCCAGCGGGCTGAGCCCGGTGGCCAGGCAGATGACATCGCAGTCGACCCGCTCCTCGGTCCCCGGCACCGGCCGCCACTGCTCATCAAGGCGCCAGATGACGGCCGCCTCGACGGCCTCCTCGCCGACGGCTTCCTTGACCGTGTGGCCGGTCAGGATGGGCACCCCGGCCCGCCGGACCTTGGCCGCGTGGACCAGGTAGCCGCCGATGCGCGGGGCCGCCTCGACGATGGCCGCCACCTGCACCCCGGCCTGCAGCAGTTGATAGCTCACGATGAGGCCGATGTTGCCGGCCCCGATCATGAGCACGCGGCGGCCCGGCATGACCCCGTGGACGTTCATCAAGGTCTGGACGGCTCCCGCGCCGTAGACGCCGGGCCGGTCGTTGTTGCCGAAGATCAACATCCGCTCGGACGCTCCGGTGGCGAAGATGGCCCGCTCCGCCTGCAGCTTGGCCAGCCTGTCCGGCTCCTCGAGGTAGAGGACCTTGTCCGAATAGTAGCCGAGGACGGTCGTGGCCAGGCGGAGGTCGATGCCCGCCTGCTCCCGGACCGCCTGGCCAAGCCGCCTGGCGATGACCACGCCACGCGTCCCGGCTTCCTGCCGGGCTGATCCGAAGAACTTGTGCGTTTGCTTGACCAGCTGCCCGCCGAGGTGCTCGTCCCGTTCGATGAGGGCCACCGACGCCCCCTGCCCGGCGGCCGCCAGGGTCGCCGACAACCCGGCCGGGCCCGCTCCGACGACGGCTATCTCGACGGACTTCACTTCAGCTCACCGTGCCCTTCCTGGCGCTCGACCCGCATCCCTTCGCGCAGCCTCTCGACGCAGACGCGGACGTTCGGCACCCCATCCACCACCATCAGGCACGATGAGCAGTTGCCGATAGCGCAAAAAAAGCCCCTTGGCCGGTGAAGCCGGGGGCTTCGCCGGAGGACTCTGATCCCGGCCGCATGGAGGGCGGCGGCGATGGGCTCCCCCTCGTAGCCTTCGATCTCACGCCCTTCAAAGGTAAAACGCACCAGTCTGCCCGGTTTGAAGTCGAGGATGGGATGGTCTGTGATTCGCATCAGATGTCACCTCGGTCTTCGATGTCGCCTTGCCGCAGGATGTCTCGGCCTTCACTCCCTCTTCTTGTCTTCCTAGTCGTTCTCAGCTAATCCTGGCCGTATGTCCCCGCCAGGGTTGGTCCAAGCAATTAGATTTCGACCTTTGAAGGTGTAATCCTGCGCTGCCAGACGCAAGCTATTCCTGGCAGGACAATCAGCCGCTGGACGGAGAAAGGCAGGGGCGAAAGATGCCCGAAGACGACCGGAACGACCGCTTGAGCCGCGGTCTGACGTGGACGGTCAGCGCCGCCCGCAGCCTTCTGGACAGGCTGAGGAGAGAGCCGCGGGCCAGGACCGGCGGTATGGCCGTGGCCGCCCTGGTCGTGGTCGTCGTCGCGGTCGCGGCCTTCTCCGCCCTCCGCCCGAGTGGTCCGTTCTACAGGCGCGGGGCCCCGCCACCCGGCGTCATCGTCGCCCCGGCGACAACCACCGGCACGGCCGCAGCCTCGGCGGCCGCCGCCGTCCCCGGGGCCGCGCCGGTGATTGTCCTGACCGCCGGGAACGCGGTCTTCATCGGCCTCGAACCGGGCCGGGCCCAGAGCGGGGTGGAGCCGCGGGTGGCCGCCGCCGTGCGCCGGGTCATGGGGCCCTGGCCCTCCGACGAAGGACGCGTCAACGACAACGCCGGGCCCGCCATCGCTCAGGTCTACGTCACCGCCGAAGCCAAGGCCGTCGACGGCCTGATGGCCGCCGGGCGACGACTCCTGGCCAGGGAACCCTTGGCCGCCGTCATCCCCGACCTCGTCCCTCTCTTCATCGCCCTCAACGGGCTGGGGCCGCCCGCCGCCCCGGGGCGCTGAGGCCACTGGGAGCTGCGGAAAGCAGAGAGTAGGCAAACGAAGGGAGCCCTCAAGCGGGGCTCCCTTAAGTTTGTCTTGGTCCCGGGCGCGCCCCCAGTCAATGGCAGGTCGAGCAGCCCTTGCCCCCGCAACCCGCGCAACCGCCCCCGCTCTTCCCCGCTTGGCCGCGGCCCGCCGTGGCGAAGGTCGAGAAGACCCGGCTCAACCCGGAGTGACCGCAGGCCGGGCAGGCCGGGCCGTTGCCCTTCTCGCCCATGGCGCAGAGCAGCTCGACACGCTTGCCGCAACTCGGACACTTGAACTCGTAGATCGGCACACTCAGCCCTCCTTGCCGCCCGCTCCGGCCCGCCGCTGAGTGCGTCCGCTCCGGCCCGCCGTCTTCCGCCCCGGCCGCTCGGTCGCCGGGGGCTTCACCAGAGCCGAAGTCACCAGAGCCTCGAGCATCCTGATGACCGCCTCGGTGTCGCCCGGCCCCGTATAGATCACCGGTTGACTCGGCAGCTGGTCCATGAACTCAGCCGACGCCTTCGCCTTGGCGGCGATGGAACGCGCCGTCCGCGCCATTTCGTCCTTGACCGTCGTCTTGAAGCCGCGTTTTCGGTACCGGTAGAGGAGTTTCTTGCGCTCCGGCCCGCTCAGCCCAAGCAGGTATTCCAAATACTCGGCGGCCTCGGCGATGTCCTTGAAGCGCTCGCGCAGAAAGTCGGTCCGAAGGAAATTCGTCATGCTCATTGATTCGCTCACAGGTGGCGCTTTTCCTGTCGCGCGAGGTGGTCGGGCCGCGCCCGCCGCCGACCTGGGCAAAACCTTCCAACATAAAATGGCCAGCTAAACACCATACTATTGGTGTCAAAGGAGGTGTTGTGATGGCCCAGTACGTCAATCGGCCAAAGCTTCTTCCTGATGACGTCCTCGACCGTTTCAAGTACGAAATCGCTGACGAGATCGGCCTCTTGAACAAGATCGAGTCGGTCGGTTGGCCCGACATGTCGGCCAGGGATTGCGGGCGGATCGGCGGGAAGATCGGCGGTAACATGGTGAAAGTCATGATCCGCTATGCCGAGCAGTCTCTGTCGCAGGGACAGAAGACAGAAATAACTTGAACTTCCCGACGGGTTAACCCGTTCCGGCGGGCGGCGACGCCCGCCTCTTGTTTTTTTTACGGAGCCCCTCGTCTCATGACTTCGACCAGAGTCGCCGGGCGGTAACCGTTCTTCCGCAGTTCGTTCAGCAGCGCCGGGAGACTCTCCACGGTGGCCGGGTCAGTGCCGTCAAGGGCCAGCACAACGCCGTCATAGAGGCGCGCCTTGGCGTCCGCGGCGACGGCCCTCGGCCGGCCGACGACGTTCGCCCACAGGGCCAGGGTCTGCCCGGCGCCCTCGGCCGCGTGGCGGTCTGTCTCGCCAGGATAGTGGCCTCCCGGCCGGTAGAAGGACACCGGTTGACCGCTTACCCGCCTGAGCGCGGCCGCGGCGCCGGCGGCCTCGGATACCCGCGGCGACCCGCCTTTCGCGGTCGCCTGCGGCGGTTCATCCCAGCCGTAGCTGTCGATCTCGTGGCCGGCTGCCGCCAGACGCCGGACCAGCGCGGCATACGTCTCCGCCCGGTCGGCCTGGAGAAAGAAGCTGCCGCGGACCCCGGCCGCCTCCAGAGCCTTGGCGATGGCCGAAGTGAGCAACGGCTCCGGGCCACCGTTGAAGGTCAGGGCGACAAGCTTCGCCGGGGCCGCGCTCGACAGCGCCTCCCGGTTCACTGTCCGCGCCACCGCCGCGGTTTGCGTCGCCGCCCGCTCCCTGGCCTGGGCTGGCGCCGTTGCCCGCGTCGGCGCCCTCGCCGGAGCCGTCAACCTCAGCCGCTGGCCCGAGTAGATCCGGTTCATATCGGCCAGCCGGTTCCACTCAGCCAGCTTCTTGGGGCTGATGCCCAGCCGGGCACCGATGCCCGTCAACGTCTCTCCCATTCTGACAACATGGACGGCCTCCGCGGCCACCGCCGGTGAGCCCACGGCAGCGCCCTGGAGGGCCAAGAACAGAGCCACCGCGAGGGCGGTGGCCATTCGACGGGACCTCTTTTCCACGCTCAACCACCCCTGGACAGTCTATCCAAAGATGGCCGGCATTATGTTCTGTTCGAGGACGGGCCCCAGGGCCTGTTGGGCCGCCGCCCGCCCACACTCGATGTAGTCCTTCTGGTGGTCCAGGTCGATCAGGCTCCACGTTTCCAGCTTCGGCCGGATGACCAGGTCGGCCGTCTCCTTTCTGGCCACGCACCCGGCGCGCTGCATGATCTCGATGGAGCGCATGACAATCTGGAAGATTCCCACCGGCACCCGGGTTGGCGCAGGGTCGCCATTGACGTCAACGGCCAGGACCACGTCCGCGCCCATCGCCCGGACGACATCCGAGGGCAGGTTATTGAGCAACCCGCCGTCGACGAGGAGCCTGCCGTCACGCCGCACCGGGCTGAAGATTCCGGGGATAGCGCAACTGGCACGGACCGCGTCGGCGACTCTGCCTTCCCTGAGGACGACGACATCGCCGGTGATGACGTCCACACAAACGGCGGCGAAGGGGATGGCCAGCTGTTCAAAGGTGCGCCCGCCAATCAACCGGTCCAGGTAGTCCTCCAACCCGCGGGCGGCGACGACCCCTTCGCGAGGGACCGTCAACCGCAGCAAATGGTGCCACCTGACCTTCTCGCTTGCAAGGCGGATGTCCCGCAGCGGTACACCGGCGGCGTACAGCGCCCCCACCACGCTCCCGACGCTCGTTCCAGCGATGTAGTCAATGGGGATCCCGCGTTCCTCGAGGACTGATAGGACTCCGATGTGGGCGAGCCCCCTGGCCGCCCCGCCTCCCAGCGCCAAGCCTACTCTGCGGCGTTCCAACTGGCTTCCCCCCTTTCGCCTGATCGAAAGATAAAGACTCCCTCTCTCCGTATTTTGTTCCGAAATAGATCTCCCGGCGCCCCGATTATCGGAAAAAGCTTGTCCATCTTTTAGAAAAAACTGGGTCGGGCATGAGCCCGGCCCAATCCTGCGCCGGAAACGCCTCCGGCGCTCTTAACTTCGGCTCAACAAAAACCTTCAAAGGTTCACGCCGACAGCCCCCGCCACCAGCCCGACGACTGACCCGATGACCGTGCGTTCGACGATGACCACGGCGTTGAGCGGCTCCGGGAACAGGATGAGACTGATCAAGACCGAAGCGACGACGTAGAGGGCGCCGGTCGTCGCGCCATGGAGCCAGCCGGCCCACCGCGACCGCATGGCCGCGTAGCCGGAGCCGACGGCGATACTCAGGAAACCGACCCCGCTGATGATGGAAGGGACCGTCTCCTGGGCGATGGTCGTCTTGAGCATGATCGCCCCCAAGACCGCCGAGCAAACCAATGAGGTCAGATAGCCGGCGACGACCCCGGCCAGAACCGAATCCCACCGGAAGACCTTGCGGACGACGTCCTCCTCAACCCTGGTTTTTCTCACCACACGCACACCCCCGAAAGGCGTGAATTGCCTCCGGGGGTAGTCTATTTGCCCATCTGCCTAAATATGCCAAAGCGCAAAGTCACTTCCGGCCCGCATCGACGACCTCGGCCAGCAGCTCTACGGTGTGCCGGACGCCGACCGCCGACCGGCCGGCGGCGGACAACTCCTGTCTCAGTTGAAGGAGGCACGCCGGGCAGCCGGTGGCCACCGTAACAGCCTCCGTGGCCGTGATGTCCCCGGCCTTCCTGCCGCCGATGCGCCGGGAGAGGTCGGGGTGAAAGAGTCCGAAGGTCCCCCCCGACCCGCAGCACCCGCCTGGCTCGGCCATCTCCTTGAGCGCCACACCTGGCAAGGACCGCAGCAAGGCCCGCGGCTCGACCCGCACTCCCTGGGCCTGCGCCAGGTGACAAGGGTCATGATAGGTCACTGTCACCCGCGGCCCAGCGTCACCCCTCCCGGGGCGGCCGGCTGCGGCAGCGAGGCCGGCCAGGAACTCCTCCGGCCCTCGGCGAGTCAGGAAGATACTGATGTCGGTGACCCTGTCGGCCACTTGTCGCGCGAGTGCGGTCCATTCCTCCCGGACCATTTCCGGATACCCCCGCCAGGATTCAGCGCAACTCGGGCAGACGAAGACGACCGGCGGCCCGCCGCCGGAAGCAGCGGCCCCGGCCGACGCCAGCCAGGAAAGGTTGGTCTCCGCCAGCCGGCCGGCTCCAGCCCGGTCCCCATTGACATAAAGTGGCGTCCCGCAACAGGCCTGCCCGGACGGCACGATGACCTCGCTTCCCATGCTTAACAGCACCTTAATGGCGGCCAGACCGACCTGGGGAAGCATGAAATTGACCAAACAACCAGGAAAAAGGATGACCGTGCCACGGACCGTATCCGGGCTCACCTTCATCGCCCGCCCGCCGGCAGCGGCGGTGGCTCCGAGTTCTCCCGCGCCCAGCCTCGAGAGGAGAGACCGGCGCGGCAGCCGAGGGTAGAGGTTACCCGGTGGCAGACGCAGCCGCCACAGGTCGCCCCCGTCCTCCGGGGCGAAGGCCAGGCCCCATAGGTGGGCACCCGCCCCGGCCGCCGCGGCCAGCAGCGCCGGCCGCTTCAGGGCGGCGAAGGCGGCGGTCTTCAATAAACCGTGTCCGTAGCGTTCGGCGGCCAGCTCCCTGGCGGCCGCGAGGATGACATCGGTGCGCACGCCCGACGGGCAGGCGGCCCGGCATGACTTGCAGAGCAGGCAGGCCTCCAGGGCATCGCGGACGTCCCGGGTCAACCCGATCCGTCCGTCCAGGACCGCCTCGATGAGAATGAGTTTCCCCCTGGCCACCGAGAACTCCGTCCCTCTTTCCCGGTAGACCGGGCAAGCGGCCTGGCAGAAGCCGCACCGCATGCACCTCGCCAGTTCCTCTTGGAGCCTGGCCCGCCGGCTCTCGTTCACCGCTGGCTCACCAGGCTTCGTGGCGGGATGACCTTGCCAGGGTTGAGGATCCCCCGCGGGTCCAGCGCGCCTTTGACCCGGCGGTGGACTTCGATGCCGGCCTCGCCGAACTGGGCCCGCATGTACGGCCGCTTGGCCAGCCCGATCCCGTGCTCCCCACTCAAAGTGCCGCCCAGCTCCAAGGCGACTCCGAAGATTTCCCCCACGGCCGCCTCGGCGCGCTTCATCTCTTCCAGGTCTCGGCGGTCGGTGAGGATGGTCGGGTGCAGGTTGCCATCCCCGGCATGCCCGAATGTCCCGATGGCCAGACGATGCCGCCGGGCGATGCCTCCCACGGCCCGGACCATCTCCGGGACGCGGCTCCGTGGCACAGTTGCGTCCTCCAGCATGATTGTCGGACGAACCCGGGCCAGCGCCGACACGGCCGTCCGCCTGGCGGTCCAGATCTGGTCCCGCTCCCCCGCGTCGTTGGCCACCCGCACCTTCCGCGCCCCTTCGGCCCGGAAGGCCGCCTTCACCCGCTCCCCTTCCCTGGCCACGGCCTCCGGCATGCCGTCGACCTCGGCCAGGAGGACCGCCGCCGCGGCCGCCGGCAAGCCGCAGTGGGAATATTCCTCGACCGCCCTGATGGTCACATCGTCGAGAAGTTCGAGCGTGGCCGGTACAACTTTTTCGGCGATGACCCGGGCCACGGCCGCGGCGGCCGCGTCCACCGTGGCGAACACGGCCAGCATGGCCTGGCGGGCTTCCGGCGCCGGAACCAGCCGGACGATGATCTCGGTCACGACGCCGAGCGTCCCCTCAGATCCTACCAGCAACCGCAGAAGGTCATAGCCAGAAACGTTCTTGACCGTCTTGCCGCCCAGGCGGACGACCTGGCCGTCGGCCAGGGCCACCTGCAACCCCAAGATGTAGTCTCGAGTGACCCCATACTTCAGTCCACGTAGGCCGCCGGCTCCTTCAGCGACATTTCCGCCCAAGGTCGAGACGGCCATGCTGCCGGGGTCGGGCGGGTAGAACAGGCCCCGCGCTTCCACGGCCTTATGTAGAGCCGCAGTGACCAGGCCGGGCTCCACGGTGGCCGTCAGGTTGGCTTCGTCGATCTCCACCAGGCGGGCCAGCCCGTTCATGGCCAAGACCACCTGGTCCTCCGTGGCGACGACCCCGCCGCTGAGGTTCGTCCCCGCCCCGCGAGGGATGACCCCGATACCCTCCCGGTTGCAGAACGACAGGACCGCCGAAACTTCCTCGCGAAACCCCGGGCGAACGATCGCCAAAGGCGCCCGCCCACCCATCCCCGGCGTCGCGTCCTCCGCATAGGACAAGGCCAGCTCGCCCGCGAAGACTTCGCCGCTCGGCGCCAGCCGCCGCAGAGCGGTAACCGCATCAGCTCCGCCCACCGCGTTCCCTCCCTCTCTGCCGCAACCGCCCCCGACACGGTCGCCGCGTTCACATGACTTGCCTTCCGAAAGCCGCCTTCGCCCACTGATTCTCTGCCGGCGCCGGCCTTCCCTTGGTCTGGCCCAGGGAAGGGTGATCGGTTCTCGCCTCTCCAACGGGCCAACCGGCGGCTGTTGAGACTTTCTGTCAACCGCCTCAGGCCGCGTAACGCCATAATCAGCGTCAAATGCCGCCAGACCGTCCACGAACAGGAAGAAAAGGAGGCCTTGTGGCCCCCTTCGTCGCTCGCGGGTGCTTCGTGTCCGTTATTCCTCAGAATCGTCGGCCATGTGTTTCTCGGCGAACCCGACCATCCTCTTGACCATCTGCCCGCCGATCTTCCCGACATCGTGGGTCGTCATGTTCTCCCAGCCCTTGCGCCTGATCTTGTCGTCCAGACCAAGTTCGGCGGCGACTTCCCACTTGAAGCGGTCCAGCGTCGACTCGGCCTCCGGGCGCACAACCTGTCGGTCCTGGTCAGTCATCGCTGACACCTCCTGGCCGCGTGACTAGGCCCCCGCAGCAGATTTATTATGTCCGCCAGGCGCACCCGATATTATGTAAAATGCTGGTCAGACTGGGCGAAGTCTCAAAGCTTACAAAAACGGCCAGTACGGGCGTTGTGTCGTGCGAACGGCGGCGAGTCTCTGCCGGACGGTTTCGGAGATCACGTCGACCGGCGCCGGGACCGGGTCGGTCGACGGGTAGTCGCCTCCGATGAGGGCGCCGGCGATGGCCAGGAGGCTTGAAGGCAAGACGTCCAGGTTGTACCCACCTTCGAGCACGGCCAGGATCTTGGGACCCGGCCCCGGTTCGCTCCTTGTCAGGCGGCCAGTCAGCCGCCCGAACCCGGGCGAGGTCAGCTCCATGTTGCCCATGTAGTCGGCGAAGTGCGAGTCCTGCCCGGCCGAGACCAGGATGAGTTCCGGCTTGTAGCGGTCGGCCACGGGCAAGAGGACCTCGTCGAACAACCGGAGGTAGGCCTGGTCCCCCGCCCCGGCCGGGAAGGGCGCGTTGACCGTGTACCCTTCGCCGTCTCCGGCGCCCACGTCGCTCAACCACCCCGTGCCGGGGTAGGCCGGGCTCTCGTGGACCGAAAAGAAGAGGACCCCGGGGTCGTCGTAGAAGGTCCGCTCCGTGCCGTTACCGTGGTGGACGTCCCAATCGACGATGAGGATGCGGCTGAGGCCGTGGCGTCGCTGCGCGTAGCGGGCGGCCACGGCGACGTTGTTGAACAGGCAGAAGCCCGTCCCGACCGGCCGCTCGGCGTGGTGGCCCGGCGGCCGGACCAGGGCCAGGGCGTTGTCGAGCCGTCCGGCCAGGAGTTCGTCGATGGCTGAAAGGCACCCTCCGGCGGCCAGCAACGCGGCCGTGAAGCTGCCGGCCGAGACCATCGTATCGATGGTCATCTGACCGCCTCCATCGGCGCTGTACCGTTCGAGGAAGGCGATGTAGTCCTCGGTGTGCACCGCCGCCAGTTCCTCGGTCGTCGCCGGCCTGGGCTGGACATGGATCATCTGGCCCCGGATGCCCACCCGGTCGAAGAGCTCGAGGGTGCGAGTGAGCCGCTGCGGGCATTCCGGCCAGTTCTCCGGGGCATGAAGCAGGTAGTCCGGGTGGTAGACGAGACCTGTCCGTCTCAAGCCTGAATCCCGCCACCTTTCGGCGGTGTCTTGCCGGCGACGAGCCCCCACTGCGAGAGGAGGGAGACCACCACGTGGTTGGTCAGGTCCAGGTGGATGGGCGTCACCGAAACGAGGTTGTCCTTGATCGAGCCGACGTCCGTGTCGGGGCCCCCGTTCAGGGCCAGGTTCTCACCGGCCAGCCAGAAGTACAGCTTCCCCCGTGGGTCGAAGCGTCGCTCGAAGACGTTCTCGTAGGGACGTTTGCCGAGCCGGGTGACGGCCACCCCGGCGATCTCCTCCTCGGCCAGGGGCGGGATGTTGACGTTCAGGAGGGTGTTCTCCGGCAGGCCCCGCCGGAAGACCTCGCCGGCAAGGTAGACGGCAAACTTGGCGGCGTACCCGTAGTCGAGGTCCTCGAAGGCCGTCAGGGAAACGGCGATGGACGGGATGCCGAGGATGATCCCTTCAACGGCGGCCGAGACCGTACCCGAGTAGAAGACGTCGGTGCCCAGGTTCGGGCCGCGGTTGATGCCCGATACGACGATCTGCGGCGGCTCCGGGAGAAGGGCCTTGACGCCGAGCTTGACACAATCGGCCGGGGTCCCGTTGACGGCGAAGGAGCGGCCGCCGGCCTCCCCTGGGTCGACTTCCTCGACCTGCAGCGGGTGGTGGATGGTGATGGCGTGGCCGCTGGCGCTGCGCTCCCGGTCCGGCGCGACGACGAAGACCTCGGCCCCGGGCACCGCCTGAAAGGCGGTCTTCAGGGCCTGGATGCCATCGGCATTGATGCCGTCATCGTTGGTCAGGAGGACGATCATTCGGACCCCCCGTGCGCGGACCCAGAGAGCCTGGTGATCAAGCCGGCCAGCCGACGGCGAGCCTGTTCAGTGGTGACCGGGTCGAAGCTGACGGCCACCCGAACGAAGTCGCCTTCGCGCACCCCATCCGGCAGGCAGGACGCCGGCCACTCGACGAGCGTCTGTTCCGGCCCCACCCGGAGGCGGACCTGTCCGGCCTCGAACCGCTCGATCAGGGCCCTGGTCTCGGTCAACAGCCTCTCCCCCTCGACCGGTGCGGCCCCGCCGCCCGGTGATGATGTCTCTAGTCTAACACCCACGCTTGAAGTTTCTTCAACGGTGCCGGCCAGACCTGCCGCCCGCCCGGCCGCCGGCTATCACCACCGCCTCGTACGTTCCCGGGAGACCACCCGGGGTTCCCTTCCGGCCAGCCAATCGCCGACCGCTGCAAGGACCTCGCCGCTATCGTTGACAACCATCCGGGGGCCCGGCAGTGAGCGGAGGAAGGTCTCCCCGTAGGCTGCTCCGCCGGCCCCGGCCCGGCCGTCGAGGACGATCACGGCTCCGCGGTCGGACCGGGCGCGGATGAGCCGCCCAAAGCCCTGCTTGAACCGGAGCACGGCAAGGGGCAGAAAGAGCTGCTGGAAAGGCGATTCCCCACGCTCCTTGATGACCTCGGCCCTGGCCTCAAGGACCGGGATGTTCGGCGGCCAGAAGGGCAGGCGGACGATGACCACGCAGCTCAGGGCGGGCCCGGGGATGTCCACGCCTTCCCAGAAGCTGGCCGTACCGAGTAACATCGCCCTCGGGTCGCTGCGAAAATCCTCGATCAAGCGGGTCCGGCTCCCGTCAATCCCTTGCGCGTACGGGCAGACGTCCATCCGTTCCAGCTGCGGCCGGACCAGCCGGTGGACCTCCCGCAGCAGCCGGTGGGACGTGAAGAGGACGAGGGTCCGGCCCCCGGTGACCTCGCTCAGGTCGGCGAGGAAGCGGGCAACCGCCGGCGCGACGTCCTCTTCCGGACGGTCGTGAACCGCCGGGAGGTCCCTGGGAAGACATAACAGGGCCTGCCGAGCGAAGTCGAACGGCGAGTCCACGGCCAGGGTCTCGAGGCGCTGGTCGCCCGGCGGCAGGCCCATCCGATTGCACAGATGGGTGAAGTCGCGGGCCACCGCGAGCGTCGCCGATGTAAGAACGACGGCCCGGCAACGGTCAAAGAGGTTCTCCCGGACCAGCCGGCCGACTTCCACGGGAGCTGCCTTGAGGCGGGAAAGGGAAGCCCCGGGGCGCCCATCAGTCTCCGTCCAGTACACATAATCGTTGGCATCACCGCGGGAAATAAAGGTGAGCCGGTCGGCGACTTCCCCGCACCAGAGGGAGGCCGAGACGAGTTCGTCCGCCAGCGGGTGGGCCTTGAACCACCCCCGGTCGGCCAGGGCGAGGAGGTCCTCGTTCAGGGTCCGGAGATGGGCGGCAGCCGTCTTCAGGTGCACGGCGAGGTTCTCGGCGGCCGTGGACACCGGACTGAAGTTGGCGCTGCCCGGCCGCAGACGCCGGACGCGGCGCCCTTCCTCTTCCTGCTCGCCGTCGGCACCGCCCAGCCCGCCGACGATCCCGAACAACTCGCGGGTCGCCTTCTGGGCCGCGCGCAGACTGACGGCGGCCTTCTCCAGCCGTTCGAGGGGGTGCTCCGCCTCGCCGCCGGGGAGGCCGGGGGCCCTCAGGCGGGCGCGGCAGGTGGCCAGGAGACCCGGAGGACCACCGGTCCCCGACCGGGTCAGGGCACCGGTGCGGCGGTACAGCTCGCCCTCGTCGACCGCCAGGCCGAGGTTCTCGGTGGCCACGTCCTCGAGGTTATGGGCTTCGTCGATGATCAGCGCGTCGTAGCGGGGCAGGATCGACCGCCCCGTCTTGACGTCCGCGAGGAGCAGGGAGTGGTTGACGACGGCGATGTCGGCCTGTTCGGAACTCATCCGCGCCCGGCTGACGAAGCAGTCCCGCCCGTGATGCGGGCAGTGGGCTCCGGCGCACGTCTCGCGGTCGGCGCGGAGCGCGGCCCACTGCTCTTCCTCGGCCGGGGTGAGAGAGAGTTCGGCGCGGTCCCCCGTCTGCGTGGTCGCCAGCCAGACGGCTACCCGAGCCAGGAAGAGGGCGGCGGCAACCGAAACCGCCCCTTGCTCGCTGGCCTCTTCCCACTTGCGCCGGCACAGGTAGTGGGCCCTCCCCTTGACCACGCACCAAGTCAGCCGGCGCGGGAGGACCGCCGCCAAAGCGGGCAGGTCCTTTCGGGCCAGTTGCTCCTGGAGGTTCACCGTGTGCGTGCTGACAACCACCGGCCCACCGTTGGCCGCCGCCCACAGGGCCGCCGGCAACAGGTAAGCCAGGGATTTGCCGACCCCCGTCCCGGCCTCGGCGACCAGGATGCGCCCATCGTTAAAGGCTTCAGCGACCTTGCTGGCCAGTTCAACCTGGCCCCCGCGGTGCTCATAGCCGGGGAGACCCTCGGCCAGCCGACCGCCGGGTTCCAGGTAGGCGGCGACCGCCGACGGGTCGAGGAGAGAGACACCGTCCGATGGCCTGCCTTCCAGCCCACCGGCAAGTCGCTCCTCGCCTGAGACCTCCGAAGACCCGGCAGCCTCTTCGAGGGGCATTGGCAAAGCTGACCCTTGGCCCGCGCCGACCGAGGCTTCACGACGCCAGGCCGGCACCGGCCAGCGCACCCCGGCGGCCCTTTCCCGCCACAAGCCGGCGATCGGGTCAGGGCAACGGGCCAGTAGCTGAGCCACCAGTCTGACCAGGTTCTCGTTCAGCGAGCCCAGTTCACCCAGGAGGGCCAGAAAGAGCGCGGCCGCGGCTTCGGCGTCACGGCCCGCCCGGTGCTCCTGGCGGTCGAACCCCGCCGCCGCCAGCAGCGCCTGCAGGCGGAAGCTGCCCGCCCCTGGCCACACCAGTCGGGCCAGGGCCAGGGTATCGTACGCCGGGGCGGCCGGCGGGACCATCCCCGCCCGGGCCGCCGCGGCCGTCAGGAAGGCCAGGTCGAATTGGACGTTATGGCCGACGACGGGGGATGGCCCAATGAAACGAAAGAAGGCGGCCAAGGCCTCGGCCGGTTCCGCCCCCGCGGCCAGCTCAGCTTGGGTCAGACCGGTGAGCCGGGTGATCCGCAGGGGCACGGTCCGGCCCGGCCGGGCCGTGACCACGAAACGATCGGTCACTTCCCCGGCGGCCACCCGGACCGCCCCGAACTGGATTATCTCGTCGGTGGCCGGGTCCGTCCCGGTGGTCTCGAGGTCGACGGCGACGAACTCGAGATCGCCCCCGGACGAGACCGGCCCCGGTCCCACCGGACCGACTGCGGCCGCCGACCGCTTACCCCTGCGCGCCAAACGTTTCCTCTCCTTGACCCCTGTCCCGGCCGGTCAGCCGATCCCCACCCGCCGCCGGCCGTATCGAGGGTTCCCCTCGAATCCTCAGTGCATTCGACCCCGTGGGACACTTTTCCCTGCCCCCACCGGCTGGTCCCAAGAAAAAGCACCCGCGGCCCTGGGGGCGGCGGGTGCCGTCGGTGCTATTCCTCGTCCGCCACCGCCGGCGACAGCGTCTCGAGGTGACAGGTGTCATTCAAGAGGACGAGCCTCCACCGCCCCGGCTCGCCGGCGATGGCGCTGACCCCGGCGTTGGACAGGGTCAGCGGGGCACGCCGGCCGCGGTCCAGGCCGAGGACATGGTGGACCAAGGCGCGCAGGACGCCGCCGTGGGAGACGACGGCCAGCCGTTCGCCCCGGCGGGCGCCCGCCAGTTCCTCGAGGCGCCGCATGGCTCTCACGGCCGCCTCTTCGTAAGTCTCGCCCCCCGGGAAGCGGAAATCCGGGCGTTCCGACCGCCACTCCGCGAAGGACTCCGGCATGGTCGCCCTGATCTCGTCGAAGGTCAACCCCTGCCACTTGCCGACGTTGACCTCGCGGAAGGACGGGTCGGGCGCGACCTCAAGGCCGGCCATGGAGGCCGCCAGTCTTGCGGTCTCCTTGGCCCTGGATAGGTCGCTGGTGTAGACGGCCGATGGAGACAGGGTCGCCAAGCGCCGGCCGAGAGCCATCGCCTGCCGCCGGCCGAGCGGGCTCAGGTCCGTGTCCGCCTGCCCCTGGAAACGGCCTTCCGCGTTCCACCCCGACTCGGCGTGCCTGATCAGATAGACCAGGCAGGGTTCCTCACGCTTCGGATCATTAGTCATTTGCCCTTGTCTCCGATGGTGGCGATCAGCTTGCCGGCTTCGAGCTGCAGTTGTTTGAGGTCGAAAGGCAGCTTGCGCGGGTCGATGACGAAGCCCTTCTGGCTGGGGTCGAAAGTCACCCCTGGGGGCAGGGAGTCCTTTATCGCCCCACCGAGAGGCCCCAGGCTGGCCGGCCAGGGAATCCCGCCGACCGCCGCGTCGACCACGGTCAGGATGATAGTCTGCTCTCTGACTTCGGGCTTGAGGTCCAGGTGGACCCCGACCGGTTTGCCGGCCACCATCAGGTTCACGTCGCCGGTCACGGCCTGCGGTTTGAACTCGACCTGGGCCGCGGTCGCGTAGACCGCCCCGTCCTTGCTCATTTTGCTGACGGTCTTTTGCAGGTAGGCGTTGGCTTCGGCACTCGAGACCTCGACCTGCACCGCCGCCTTCGGGTCCTTACCGAGCGACACCCGGGCGGTGTCGATCTTCTGCTGGAACTCGCTGACACGCTGGTCCCGCTCCTGGACGGCCGGCGGTGAATCGTCCACCTTGATCGGCGTCCTGGGGGCCAGGAGGGCCGGCAGACCGAAGTAAACGCCCAGGCCGAGCACGGCCAGGCAAGCCAGGCCGATGGCCAGTCCTCGTCCCCACCGCCTCGCCCTGGGCGACGTGGTCGCGGCGACCTCGGCCCGGGCCGTGGCCGTCGGCGAGACCGTCTTTCCGGGCTCTGCCGCCGGGCGCCGCCGGACGATGCGCGGCGGCAGCCCTTCCCCGCTTCTCTTCTCGATGTCTTGACCACCCATCAGGCCACAACCTCCTCGGTTGTAGCATCGGCAAGTATCGTCACCTTGATTAATCTTCCTTGCGCCAAACCACCCGGCCGCCGATGACGGTCACCGCCGGTCGGCCCTCGGCCCCGAGCACAGCCAGGTCGGCGACTTTGCCCGGTTCAATGCTCCCGTAGTCCCGGTCGAGGCCCAAGGTACGGGCCGGGGTCAGGGAGGCCATCTCCGCCGCGGCGGTCAGACTCACCCCGGTGAATGCCATAATATTCCACACCGCACGAGCCATCGTCAGGGTGCTCCCGGCCAACGTCTGGCCGTCGGGCAGGAACGCCGCCCCGCGTTCTACCAGGATGGGTACCCCCATGACGTCATAAGCCCCATCAGGCATCCCGGCGAAGGTGATGGCGTCCGTGACCAAGGCCACGCCCGCCGGCCCCTTCAGTCGGATGAGGATCTCGACCGCCGCCGGATGGGCGTGGACGCCGTCGGCGATGACCTCGGCGGTCACCCCGGGCGTCAGGAAGACGGCCCCCACCGTCCCCGGGTCCCGGTGGTGCAGCCCACGCATCGCCGAGTAGGTGTGGGAAGCGTGGGTGACTCCGGCCGCGAAGGCCGCTCTGGCCTCCTCGTAGGTGGCGTCGGAATGGCCGATGGACGCGGCGACGCCGCGCGAGTGGAGGAGGCGGACCAGTTCGAGCCCGCCGGCGAGCTCGGGGGCGACGGTCATCTGGCGGACCAGCCCGGGCGGGAAGACGGTCTGGCCGGAGACGTCGAGTCGCCCGGACCCGGGTCCGACGCCGTCCACGGCCTCGGCCGGGCCGGCGAAGACGATCCGCCCGGCGGTGACCGCCACCGCACCCGGGTCGATCACCCCGGCTGGGGTCACTACCCGCCCGCCGGTCAAG
>JAJZPE010000192.1 GCA_021811325.1 Bacillota bacterium | reverse complement strand
GGCGGGCCAGGCCTTCCAGGATAAGGGCCGCCTGAGCCGGCGAGGCCGAGAGGGGCACTTTGAGGTAGAGCCCCCACTCCTTGGCGAAGGAGTTGGCCAGGACTCCCACCTGATGACCTTTGGCCAACAAGTCGAGGGCCAGAGACCCCGCCGTTGAGATCATGCCTTCCGCCAATACGGCGTCCGTCCTGAAGAACGTCCCTTCGACCGTGGCCAGGTTGACGACCACCCAGGACCGGTCGGAAGGCATGGGGCTGAGTATCCTTGTGTGGAGACGCCCCGTCCTCGCCGTGGATTTCCAATCGATGTATTTGAGCGGGTCTCCGGGTACGTACTCGCGGAGGCCGAAGAACTCGTTGGGCTCGGCGAGGTTGGCCTTCTGGCGCGCCCGACGACCCGACGGCAACGCTCGTGGCTGCGCGTCCTTGCCCGTCACCGACCTGACTTCCGGGTAGACGATGAGCAGGTCGTCGCCCGCCGCCTTGCCTTCCATCGTCCTCTCCGACTGGGCCAGTCCAAGGGGATCCCCGCAGACCAGGCGGGTCGGTCCGAACCTGTAGAGCCCTCGCGAGGGCGGCGTGATAGCGGCCACTCTCCTCGCCCGCTGCCACCACCGCAGGGAAAAGAGGTTGACCACCCTGACCCGTTGCGGCAGGTAGTGCGGCCCCACCGGCACCCCGGTGATCCTGAGGTCCTGTGGGAACTCATCCTCAACCACGACCCAGGGCAGCGGCAAGCGTTTCCGGTTCTCCACGATGAACTCGACGCGGACCTCCTCGCCGGGAAACACGCGCCTCGCCGATAACCGGCGGGAATAGGTCAGCTCCTTCAGCCCCAGACGGACCCAGACCTCGGCGACCGCCGCCGTGCCGAGGTACAGCGACGAGGCCACAACCACCACGGGGTTTGACAGGACCAGCCCGATGGCGATGGCGGCGATGCCCAGGACCCAGACGGCGGGTGGGGTCCCCCTGGTCTCATTCATGACGGCCGGACTTCCTCGACGGGCACGAGCACGCTGTCCATAACGCCCATCAAGATGTCGGCCGGACGGTGGCCGCGCAGCCGCCCTTCGGCCGTGAGCACCAGACGGTGTTCCATGACCGGCAGCCAGAGGACCTGTATGTCATCGGGGAGGACGAAGTCCCGCCCTTGGAGTAAGGCCCGGACCTGCGCCGCCCGGCAGAGCCCGGCCACCGCCCGCGGGCTGGCCCCGAGGAGCACCCCGGACGTCGTTCGGGTCGCACCGGCCAGGGCGATGGCATAGTCGGCGACCGCGTCGTGCAGAAACACCTTTCGCGCCTCGGCCTGGAGATCGAGGACATCCTGGCTGCCCATGACCGGGGAAAGCGACGACCACGGGTCGTTGTCCCGCGAACGGGCAACGATGAGCCTTTCGGCCTCCGGGCTTGGGTACCCAAGGTGAACCGTCAGCAGGAATCGGTCCAGCTCAGCCTCGGGCAACGGGAATGTCCCTTCCGTCTCCACCGGGTTCTGCGTCGCCAGGACCAGGAAGGGGGCCGGCAGGCGGTGAGACCGGCCGTCCACGGTCACCTGTCCCTCCTGCATCGCCTCAAGCAAGGCGGATTGGGTCCGCGGGGTGGCCCGATTGATCTCATCGGCCAGGACGACATTGGCCATGATCGGCCCGGGCCGGTATTCGAATTCCTGGGTCTTCTGGTTGTAGTAGCTGACGCCGAAGACATCCGAGGGGAGCAGGTCCGGGGTAAACTGGATTCGCCTGAAGAGGGCGTCGATGGAACGGGCGACCGACTTCGCCAGGGTGGTCTTGCCTACGCCGGGTACGTCGTCGATCAGCACGTGCCCTCCGCTGATGATCGCGGTGATGATGAGGTCCACCGCTTCCTGGCGGCCGACGAAAACGGAGCTGATGTTGCCCCTCAGACTGGCCAGAATGCTTTCGAAACGCATTTCGCCACCACCCGAGTCAGGTTGTGAGTTGTTCTTTAGGCTTTGCGATCCGCTCTTTCAGCTCCGAGAATCGGTTCCGGGCCGCGGCCGTCTCGTCGGCAAGTGACTCCAGTTGGCGGATGACCGGTTCGGCCTTGCCCCTGGCCGCTCGCCGGTACTCCTGAGCCCTCTTGACGGAAGTCCTGATCGTCCCGATGATCTCACCGGTGCTCTCGGAGATATCCAGTTTCATCGGTCGCAGGCTGTCGGCTATCCGCTGGCGGAAATACCCGAGCAGCCGGCCGCTGTTGCGTTCGATCTCCTCGGCCACCTTCTTCTTTAATTCACGCTCGATCATGGCCGCCCCGCGCCGGCCGGGGAGGAAAGCCGAAAGGGTCAGGGGATCGATGCTGGGAAAGAACACTTCGGGCGGGTTCACCAGGAACCACAGGTGGCCGGATGCTGTCAGGCCCTGGACCGCCTCGAATCCCCCCATCCTGACCTCGAAGATGTCCGAGACCAGCCCCTGGATCCTGGCAATCCTGGCTCTTGTGCGTTCGGCAAACCGTTCTGAGAGGTCGGAGAAATAGCCGTCGACCCGGCCCTCCTCCTCCGGCCGGAACCTCTCCAGGGTTGCCTCGACTTCCTCGAAGAGCCTCTTCTCCACGGCCTTCCGCAGCCTTGCGCCGGTCAAGTCGGCGTGTTCCCGGATAAGGTGGCTGACCCTGCCTTCAAGCCGGGGTTGCTCAGTCGCTCTGAATTCAGCGAGGTCGTTCTCAACCAGTTCGATGAGTCGCTTTTCCTCCCCATCGAGCAGGTACAGGTCGTCCCTCTGCTCCGCCTCCGCTTTTTCAAGCTCGTCTTCGAGCCGAACCACCCGGCTGTCCAGGTCGTCGACCGGCATCTGCAGGGCCTTCTTCTCCAGGGCCAGGCCCCCAAGGAGCAATTCGCAGGCATGCGCCCCGGTCTGGCAGGCCGATAGCAGCATGGTCCCGGTCTTCCCCGTCGACATGAACTGCCCGATTCGCCGTTGAAGGGCGAAAAGCCCGCTGCTTTCGAGGAGGTCCTCCCGCCCGTGTTGTTTCGCTTCAAGCCCCTGCTTGGCCGATATCGGCAGGACCTCGATGTTGGTTGACTGAAGGGCTTCCTTTAACTGCTCCGCCGTGAATTGAAGTGATTCGCGGGTTTCCTCAGGAGTTAGGTAATCCACCTTGTTCAGGACAAAGAAAAGCTTGGCGACGAAGGGGCGGACGGAGCCGAGGAACTCGCGCTCGGCCAGGCTGAGCGGTGGGTCGGCGGCGACCACGAGGAGGCCGGCGTCCGCCCGCGGAAGGAACCGCAGAGCGGTGTCGGTGTTGTGCTGATAGGTCGAACCGACCCCGGGTGTGTCCACCAGGACCAGTCCGCGGGAGAGAAAGGTCGACGGCACGGCCACCGAGACCTCATCAACCCCGAGACGGTTCTTGGGGTTCTCTTTCTCGGTGACGAACCGGTGGAGATCCTCCAGGTCAATCTGGCGCGAGGTCCCGTCCAGAAAGCGGACCACGGCCTCCTCGTCGGCACCAAAGCGGACCTTGGTGACCACCGACGTCAGGGGCACCACGCCCATGGGCAGGACCGGGGCGCCAATCAGAGCGTTGATCAGGGTCGACTTCCCCCGTTTGAACTGGCCAAGGACAACCAGGTTGAACTGGTCCTGGTCGAGACGATCGGCCCGGTCGTCGAGGTGCCCTGAAAGCACCGGCTCTCCTCGCTCCATGGCAATCCGGGAAATCTCCCTGAGGCCGGCCACGGTGTCCCCCTTGAGGCCGGTGACGTCGGCCGGTTGCTCCATGTCGGTCACACCCCTTTTGAAGCTCCACCAGGTAGCCTGACCACACCGGCAGGAACAAACACCGATCGGCATAAACCAAAAGCCCCTGCCGACCCTCGTGGGGTGGCAGGAGCTATCAGCGCGGATTGGCGCGCGAACCATCAATCGCGGTCTTGGACGACGCGAGCTCCATCGACACCGTCCTGACAATCAGGATAGCACCTGTCCGGGCATTCGGTCAAGAGCCACTACTGCTTCGGTAACCCGGCGGGTCTCCGCAAGATGAGGTACTGATCCGTCTCTATTCCTGCTACTTACCGACCAGGGAAGCCACCTGGTCGATGAATTCGTGCAGTGGCACATTGTCCACGATTGGGCCGAGACCCTTGGCTTTGGTACAGCCGCACAGCCACTGCAACCACCTCACCCTTCGCTACGTCTATGATACAAGAGGTGGAGCAGATGAACCGGACGTGGAAGATCATCGGTGTCACCGTGTTGATGGGCGGGATGCTGCTTACCGCGAGCCCCGTGGCACGAGCCAGCGT
>JAJZPE010000191.1 GCA_021811325.1 Bacillota bacterium | reverse complement strand
TCCCGGGTCACCCTCCCAGCGCCTTCCATCCTGGTCCGGGATCCACCCCCAGCCCCAGATGGGGATGGGGTTCGTGGGGTTGACCCCGGCTTCGTCCTTGGGGTCCACGTCGGGTTGCTCGACTTGGCAGCGTAGCCGCCAGCCGGCTCCGAGGGCGGGGATGTACACAAATGGTTCGCCCTTCCGGACCATCGAGCCGACCTTGTACTTCGCGTAATCGGCCGGCGGTTTTTCGGACCCGGCCACGAAGATTGGGCCCAGCTCGTCATCGGGGTCGCCGAACCGGCGCCCGTCATCGAACACGAACTCGCGGGAGCCGGGCCGGCCCCAGCGGGCGAAGGCCGTATCGATGGCCACGGCGAGGTCTTTCAGGGTGTGCTCCGGGCCGACGAGGAAAATCCGCCCGGGTGGCTTGTTCCGGGCAGGACCGTCCACGGTCTCCCCGGACTCCCCGATCTCCAGTTCAACCCGGACCGAGAACCAGCCCCTGGCCCTGCCCCGGCGCTTCAGGGCAACGGTCGGACTGAGGATCTTGTCCGCCCCCCACCCCCTGTTCTGGCCCGCATCGATCAGGAAATGCCCGGCCCGCTTCTGAATCCGGTCCGGGTCGCGCCCGAGAGCGGCCAGGCTTTCACCGCGGCAGCGGAGGAGGTCGTCGGCCAGGCCCTGGGGATCTCGGGTCCGAATGGCGAGTTCAAGCCCATCCGCCAGCCACCGCAGGGCTGATTCGTGGTCTCCGGCCGCGGCATAATCCGTCCCAACGGTGTCGTAGAGGTAGATGTCGTTGGGACCGTCGGCCTTGATGGCCGCGTAGAGAGCGTCGGCCTCAGGCTTCCGCCCGGCGGTCAGGAGGACCCGGCCGATCAGGCAGCGCCCGTCGGGTCGCCCGATCCACCTCCGGGCCAGGATGCGTTCGATCGTCTTGATCGCCCGATCGAACTGCCCCATCGCCGTGTAACAGTTGGCCAACTCGTAGAGGAGCTGGGGGACGTCGTGGGCCTCTTCCACCTCGGGGTGGTCCAACAGCCGCTCGAGCGCTTTGGCCACGACCGCGTCCCGGCGGGGTTCGGCCACCAGGGCTTCCCTCAGGCTGAGCTGAAGCTTTGTAAGGCTCTTCGACGGCTTGGGCACCAGGCGCAAGGAATCCTCGTCTTCGCCGGTGTCATCCTCGCCGGTGTCGTTCTCCCACCGGCGACCGTACTGGTCGGGGATCCGTCCCCATCCCCGGATGGGGACAGGCTTCGAGGGAAGGTGGCCGAAGGGGTCCTTGGCGTCCTTGGCGCTGACGTCGGTGCCGGTGAGCCGGCAGCGGTGCCGCCAGTTGTCCCCCAGATCAAAGACATAAGTGAAGGGCTCGTCCGAATGGAGCACGGAGCGGACCGTCACCGGCTCGTAGTCGATTACCGACATCCCCCATTCGTCGTCGGGCACCCCGAAACAGCGCCCGTCGGGGAACTCGAACTCGTGCAGGTGGCTGATATCCCAGCGGGCGAAGGCCTGGTCGATGGATTCGGCCAGGTCCTTGAGGGTATGGCGGGGGCCGACGAGCATGACGCGTCCGGCGGGCGGGTCGAGGGTGATGCCGCCGCCCGACAGCAGCTCGACTTGGATGGTCATCCAACCTTTGGTCATGGAGTCGTCACCTCTGGAGACAGGGTTGGGGGCCTGCCGGGCGGCGTTGCGGGCACCGGGATCGCGATGAGCAAAATCACGTCCAACACGGCGAAAAGCCGCCCCAGCTGGGCGGCTTAGCTGTTTGTGGGTTGGGGGGTGCGCGGTGGTGAGGGTCAGGATATGCATCGAAGGTGGCGGGGATAGGAAGGCAATAGACTTGTCGCTACCTTGCATCCCAGAACCCATCCAGCAGGCAAAGCCTGTCTGCCCCGGCGTATGGAATGATATCTCCGTTGGCACGATCGGCCCAAGCCGGCTCCATATGGGAGCGGAGGGATAGAGCCGCACTCGTGTCATTTCCGAACAGAGAAGCTACTCGTTCCAACGTTTCGACTTCCTCAGGCTCCATTTCACGCAGACTGGGCACTTCTCTTGCCTTTATGACTTCACCGACATACGGTCCGGCGTTTTCCTCGACCAACTCAATTGTCCGCTCAGCCTCAAGAAGTCCCAGCAGAAGCTGGAAACCGTGCGGCATAGGCCCATGGGGGGCACGCGCATAGGCAAGTCCAGTTATCGAGACTCGGTTCCGGCGGAAATAAGCGAAGTCAGCTAACCATAGAAGCTTGGCCAGTTTGGTTCGAGACAACTGCCCGGCACATCTGTCCGCAAACCAAACGGTGACCTGTTTGAAGCGTTCAAGGTCAAAGGGACGAAATCCCCGATCCATTTCGGACGTGACCGGAGAGTAGGAGGCAACGGTCTCCTCCACCACTCTATCCAGTTCAGTTTCGACGTTGGCCTGATACGTGTCTGAGGCCCGCTGTTGAAGCCCCTTGCGCTCTTCGTCAGAAAGCCTGGCACCAGAACGGGCGATGAGATCTAGCACAAAACGGGGATCCTCTATCTGCCGAAGGACCGCGTCGTGAGCGTTATCCTGCAAGGCTCCAGCTTCGTAGCGCTGAACCGTAATCACTCCCCAGCCCAGAAGTCTAGAAAGCGCCCTCTGCGAGAGACCCCAATGCAACCGCAAAGCACGAATCTCCTCTGGACGCAGCAGGTTGAGCCGACTCCTATAGGCTTCGTATGCTTTGGCCAGCAGTTTGTCATCCAGCCCGGCACACGCCACTTGCGTTCCACACGACGGACATACCGCGACCTCGCTCTCCACCGTGATCCCCTCGCCACGCACATCGAGGGTTTGCTGACGGATCTCGATCCGCAGTTCCTTGTCCTCATCACAATTCGGGCAGTAACCTGTGATCATCAACGTCCCCCCCTTCTGCATGGATAGGCCAGTGGGTATTCGGCTCTATGAAAGGACATGCATTTCACCTTATCCCTGGGGGCCAGGGCGACCTTGATGTACAGGACTGCCCCCAGACGCGTCGGTCCAAAGACCCACCATTCCTCCGGCCCACCCTTGTCATCCGGGGCGGGCCCCTGGCAGTATTCAGTGAGGGTTAAGCTTCTGAGAACTGGGGATATGTCGCTTTCCCACGCACCTAAGTCTGCCAAAGCGTTAAGGTTCTTCTCTCGTTCTATCAGAACCAGATTACCTTCCGTGGCTAGTCTGATCTTTAGGCTGAGTAGGAAGTCCCGGACTTCGGCTTCAGTTGCCAGAGGTCGCCACTCCCAGTCTGACTCGGTTGGCCTTCGCGCTATCTTATGATAGCACTTCGGCTGTCCCCATGTAAAGGGCCACGGAGCTGTGTCGACCGCCACTCCTGCGCGGTGCGGCGCGGGGACGACGAGATCGGGCACCTGGCCGACACGCTAAACCGGATGTCGGCCGAGATAATGAAGAGCGACCAGGTCAAGAAGGACTTCCTCTCGAACATCTCGCACGAACTGCGGACGCCCCTGACGGCCATCAAAGGATGGAGCGAGACCATCCTTGCCGGACCGCCCGGCGACCGCCTCGAGACCAGGCAGGGGCTGGAGGTCATCGCCCACGAAACCAACCGGCTCATCGGGATGGTCGAGGAGCTGCTCGACTTCTCCCGCCTGCAGTCCGGGCGGGTCACCCTGGACCTCCGGCCGGTCCACGTCGGCCGGCTGGTTGACGAGGTCGTGCGGCAGTTCGCGGCCAGGGCGCGGGAGGGCGGGCTGGAGCTGGGGGCGGATGTGCGGGCGGGCGTGGCGTCAGACGTTCCGGCAGGCGCGTCGGAAAGCGCGCCGGCGCGGGCGCTCCGCTGCCTGGCCGACGAAGACCGGCTCCGACAGGTCCTCATAAACCTGATCGACAGCGCGGTTAAGTTCACGCCTCCTGGTGGGTCGGTGCCGGTAGAGGTGCGGGTAGAGGTGTGGCCTGGGGCGGATGTGGCGAGGGCGGCGGACGGGCCAAACGCGGCCGATGAGCCGACCGCGACCGACGAGCCGGCCGCCGCAGACGGCTTGACCATCGCCGTCAGCGACACCGGCTGCGGCATCAGCCCAGATGACCTCCCCCACGTGACCGGCAAGTTCTACAAGGCCGACAACAAAAGGCCCGGCAGCGGGCTGGGCCTCTCAATCGTGGATGAAATTCTGCGGCTACATGGGGGGGGCGGGTCAGCATCAACAGTCAGCCCGGACGGGGAACAACGGTGGCGGTCTGGCTGCCGGTTGAACCACCTCACCGTAAACCGTGCACAGATCGAGACATCTGATGAGCGGAGTCATGCCT
>JAJZPE010000190.1 GCA_021811325.1 Bacillota bacterium | reverse complement strand
GATTCGCGAGCGGGGGTGCCTTTCACCATCAAGGCCCCGACCTACGACGTCGTGGTCGGCGGCGACCTCGGGGACCTTCCGGACTTCATCTCCGGGCTCGCGCGCCAGGCCGTCTTCACCATCGCCGATGCCCATACGGCTGCCCTCTTCGGCGACCGCGTGGCGGTGGACGCGGTGGTCCCGGCCGGCGAGGCGACCAAGTGTTTCGGGCAGGTCGAGGCCCTGCACGCCGCCATGGCCCGGGCCGGCCTGGGCCGCGACGGCCTGGTTGTGGCCCTCGGCGGCGGGGTCGTCGGTGACCTGGCCGGCTTCGCCGCCGCCACCTTCATGCGGGGCATCCCGGTGGTCCAGGTCCCGACCACCCTCCTGGCTCAGGTGGACAGCGCCATCGGCGGGAAGACCGCCGTCAACGTCGGCGGGTTGAAGAACCTGGCCGGCGCCTTCCACGAGCCGGCCGGGGTTTTCGCCGCCGTCCGGCCGCTCCTGTGCCTTCCCGACGCGGAGTTCCGGCAGGGGTTGGTCGAGGCGGTGAAGACCGGGCTGGCCTGCGACCCGCGGCTCCTCGACCTCCTCGAGAGCGAGGCCGGCGCGCTCCTCCACCGCGAGCCCGGACCCCTGGCCCGGCTGACCGCCGCCTGCGCGCGGGCCAAGGTCGGCGTGGTCGCCGGGGACCCGCGCGAGACCGGCGACCGCAGGCGCCTCAACCTCGGCCACACTGTCGGCCACGCGGTCGAAGCGACCGGCATCGCCACCGAAGGACCAAGTCGCGGGGGCCCCAGCCATGGAGACCCCAGCCACGGAGACGCTGTGGCCTTCGGCCTCATCGCCGCGATGACCCTGGCCGTCCGGGCCGGACTGGCGCCGCGGGCGGGCCTCGAGCGGCTCCTGAGGCTGTATCGCGATCTGGGCCTGACCCTCGTTCCGGGCCGTGAGGCTTTCGCCCGCCTTGACCGGACCGAGTTCGTCCGCCGCCTCGCCGCCGACAAGAAGAACCGCGGCGGCGAGCTCCGGATGGTCCTACCGCGGGAACCCGGGGTCGTCGACCTCGGGTGCCCCGTCAGTCCCGACGAGATCCTTCGCGCCTGCGAAGAGACAAGCCGAAGCGAGGTTGGTTGACATGCCGAGACCGAAGATCCTCGTCCTCAACGGGCCCAACCTGGGCATTCTCGGACGCCGCGAACCGGGCGTCTACGGGCGCCTGACCCTGGCCGAGCTCAACGCCAGGGTCGAAGTCCAGGCCGATGTCCGGGGCTTCGACTGCGACTTCCGCCAGCACGATGGGGAAGGGGAACTCATCGGCGTCCTCAACCGGGCCGACGAGGAAGGCTACACCGGGATCATCTTCAACCCGGGCGCTTACACCCACTACTCCATCGCCCTGCGGGACGCCATGTCCGCCTGCGCCGCGCCGGTCGTCGAGGTCCATCTGACCAACATCTTCGCCCGCGAACCGTTCCGGCGTCGCTCGGTGACCGCGGCGGCGGCCGCCGGTCTCATCGCCGGACTCGGGGCCACCGCCTATGAGCTGGCCGTCGAGGCCATCGCCCGGCTGGCCGGGGAAGAATCGGCGACCCGTCCTTGACAGGCGGTCAGGCCCTGGGGTATCATTACAGCCAATAACAGCAAAAGGCGATGAACGGGGCGAGTAGACCCGCGGTAACTCAGCCAAGCGAGCCGGTGACAGTGGGAGACCGGTCCGAGCGAGCGCGTCGAATGGGCCCGTGAGCCGCAGCCCGAATGGTCCTTGCGCCGTCAACCACGCCGCGAGGCCGTCAGGGTCAGCCGGACCTCCCGCCGTTAACCGGGAGCGGGTATGTTGGTACTCGTGACGAGAGGGCGCCTGATTTCTGGGCGCCAATCGGGGTGGCACCGCGGAAGCAAGCCTCCGTCCCCTTTTCAGGGACGGGGGTTTTTTGTTTTCCGCCGCCGGGGCTCCTTGATCCGCCGCCGCCGGCTCCTCTCGGACCAACAGGTCCATCAGTCGACCCGCGGGCCCATGAGCCCGCGGTCCAAAGAACGGGAGGGGTTCCTGTGTTCGTCAAGAAATCGCTGTGTCTCGCCCTCGTCGCCGCTCTGGCCCTGGCCGTCCCGGCCGGGCTGGCCGGTTGCTCGACCGGCCGGGGGACGATCAAGATCGGGGCGGCCGGCCCGTTCACCGGGTCGCTGTCCAAGATCGGCCAGGACTCGTTGAACGCCATCAAGATGGCCGTCGATGAGTTCAACGCCTCCGGCAAGCTCAAGGGGGTCAAGGTCGAGGTGGTCGTCGCCGATGACGGCGCCGAGCCGGCCAAGGCCACGGTGGCCGCGGAGAAGCTGGCCGCCGACAAGTCCGTGGTCGGGGTCATCGGCCCGATGAACAGCGGGGCCGTCAACGCCGCCCTGCCCGTCTACGAGAAGGCCGGTCTGGTCATCATCTCCCAGTCGGCCACCAATCCGGCCCTGACCGAGGGCGGCTACAGGGTCATGCACCGGGTCTGCCCGCGTGACGATCAGCAGGGACCGGCGGCGGCCCACTTCATCGTCGAGCAGATCAAGGCGAAGAAGGTCTTCATCATCGACGACAAGAGCACCTATGGCCAGGGTCTGGCCGAACAGGTCGCGGGCGCTCTGCCGAAGCTCGGCCTGACCAACGTGACCCGCGGCCAGGTGGCTGCCGATGACAAGGAGTTCTCGCCCATCCTCGGCCGGGTCAAGGCCTCCGGCGCGGACCTCGTGTTCCTGGCCATCCCCGACCCGGCCCAGGGGGCGATGATCGCCAAGCAGATGCGGGCGGCCGGCATCACCGCCGGAATCATGGGCGGCGACGGGCTCTACGAGCGCGACCAGTTCGCCAAGGCCGGCGGGCCGGCCCTCGAGGGGGCCTACGTCACCAGCATCACCCCGGCCCTCAAGGACGTCCCGGCGGCCAAAGACTTCGTGACCCGCTTCGAGGCCAAGTACGGGGGGATGAGCATCTTCGCCGGACAGAGCTATGAGGCCACCAACATCCTCCTCAAGGCCATCGCCGACGCGGCCGCCGCCCATGGCGGCAAGGTCAGCCGGGCCGACGTCCTGGCGGGCGTCCACGCGACCAAGGGCTACGTCGGCATCCTCGGCGCGCCCATCGGCTTCGATGACCGCGGCGACCTGGCCGGCGGGAGCATCTTCATCTTCCAGGTCAAGGGCGGGGACTTCGTCCTCGCCGGGAGGGCGGGGGAGTAGCATGGGGGCTTCTTCCGGGGCCGCGACCTCCGCGCTGACGGCCCTCCTGCAGGCCGTCCTCAACGGGCTGACCGTCGGCAGCCTTTACTCCCTCATCGCCCTCGGCTACTCGATGGTCTACGGCGTCCTCGGGATGCTCAACTTCGCCCACGGCGACGTGTTCATGGTCGGCGCCTACATCGGCTGGGGTCTGGCGGCGCTCCTGGCCGCCGGGGCGGCCGCCGGCGGTGTCGGCGGCGCGGGCGCGGGCGGGCTCGGCCTGTTGGCCGGGCCCGCGCTCCTGGCCCTGATGCTCGTGGCCGCCGCCGTCGGGTCGGGCTTCCTCGGCCTGGCCATCGAGCGATTCGCCTACCGGCCGTTGCGGCGGTCGTCGCGCCTGGCCCCGTTGATCAGCGCCCTCGGGGTCTCCATCATCCTTGAGAACGCGGTCATGCTCATCTTCGGCACCCGGGCCAAGGTCTACCCGGCCGGGGCCGCCCTCAACCTGTCCTGGTCCCTATCCCTCGGCGGGGTCGTCCTGTCCGGGCCGCGCCTATTGATGCTCGTGGCCTCGTTGGTCCTGATGATCGGGCTCGAGTGGCTCGTCCGCAAGACCCCGATGGGGCGGGCGATGCGGGCCACCGCCGAAGACCGGGAAGCGGCGGCCTTCTGCGGCCTCGACCCCGACCGCGTGGTGGCCACCGTCTTCTTCCTTGGCTCGGCCCTTGCCGGCGCCGGCGGGGTGCTCGTCGGCGTGTACTACACTCAGGTCGACTTCTTCATGGGTTTCGGGGCCGGCATGAAGGCCTTCACCGCGGCCGTCCTCGGCGGCATCGGCGACCTCCGCGGGGCGGCCATCGGCGGCCTCGTCCTCGGGGTCATCGAGAGCCTCGCGGTAGCCTTCATCTCCCCGGTCTACCGCGACGTCATCACCTTCAGCGCCTTGATCCTGGTCCTCTTGGTGAAGCCCGGCGGACTCTTCGGCCGGGTGGCCACCACCCGGGCCTGAGGGGGAGTGCCGTCTTGGACCTAGGACCCAAATCCAACCCCAGGCTCGAGGCCGTCGCGAGAGCCGTTCGCCGGCCGGCCGTCAGGACGGGCGCCGTCGCTGCCCTGGCCCTG
>JAJZPE010000023.1:21878-24359 GCA_021811325.1 Bacillota bacterium | reverse complement strand
TCCGGCTCGACGCGATCGGGGGGTAGGTTCGCCAAGGCAGGGGCGGCGCTGGTGACCGGCGAAACCCAAAGCCGGGCCCGATAAGGCCCGGCGGGGGGTTCAGAGAGTGGGCTTCAAATGGGGTGATCGCTTCAACTCGTCCGTGGACGTGGAATCGGCCAGACGTTTCGTCCTCGAGCACGGCACGGCGCGGGAGAGGGCCGAGGTCTTGTGGGTGCTGGACCGCGCCCAGCCCGAGGCGGCCGTCGTCGCGGACTTCCTGGCCGGGCAGCGACCCGACGGCGGCTTCGGCGGCATCGGGTCGACCATCACCGCTCTCATGCATTACGACGCGCTGGGATTGCCCGGTTCGTGTCCGGCCGCGCCCGGCGTACCGATCGAACGTGACCCCGCGGCGGCCCTCGAGCGAGCCCTGGCCTACCTGATGTCCCGCCAGCTCTCCGACGGCGGCTGGGACGAGCGGCCCGAGGATGTGGGCCCGGCGCCAGTTCCCTGGGAGACTCCCGGCGACCCCAAGGCCCGGATGTACCTCACGGCGGCCTGTTGCCTGGAACTGACGCGGCTCTTCGCCCGGCCGCGTGCTGGGGACGCCCGCGCCGCGGATGGCGCCCGAGCTGTCGATGATGCCCGCGCAGCCGCCGCCCGCGGCCTCGAGTTCCTTCTCAACCGTCGTCACGCCAATGGTCGGTTCGTGGGCTTCTGGCACACCACCTGGCTGGCCGCCTCGGCCCTGGCCGCGGCGCGCGGACCAGGCCACCAGGCGGTTGGCGCGGCCCTCGAGGCCATCGCCTCCCACCCCCTCGACGTCTGGGAGGCCAGCCAGCTCGCCTGGATGCTGCAGAGCTTCAGGCGCGGCGGCCTCCCCGCCGACCGCCCGCCGATCCCCGGACTCCTGGCGCGGCTGGCGCAATCGCAGCGCCCGGACGGCTCGTGGGGCTCCGAGGACGGCTCAGAGTTCGCGGTCTTCGCGACGGTTGAGAGCTTGAGGGCTCTAAAAGCCTACGGAATCATCTAAGGCGATAAGGTGGTTCCTTGGTTCCTTCAACACGTCGGGACAGGGCACGCGAAGGATAGGAAACAGTTCAGCGAGCCTCCAGAACCTTGGAGGCTCGCTGCGTGTCTAAGAGGGGAGCCATTATGGCAAGGCCGGCCAATGTTAGAACGAGCGTATCCTCGTCCGCTTTCCCGATTTGTCCAAAGATTGGACAGTGTCAAGATTTCTGCCGATAACGGCAGCGATAAGCGCCCGACCTGTTGGGTTGTGTCACAAAATGTGAAACAATACCGCTAATCCCCAGCCCCCTACCATCCGACTCCATTAATGTACAGGAATGGAAAAAACCGGGGGTGTGCTTCGGCGAAGAATGCCCGGACTCGCATCTTGGCCATCTTGGTCATTGTTAGCCTCCTTTTTCTCTCTGTTCCCGCCGCCGCACGGGGCGTCTCTATCTTAGCTACCGTCGGCGTGTCCGCCAGTCCGAACCCGTATGACCCAAATTCACACCAAATGCTGATGCTCTCTTGGACATATGAGGATATGGACCATGATACGGTGATCGAAATCGCAGGGCCAGAAGGTTTTGCCGAACGTATTTCCGTGCCCGGGCATAAAGGCTACAATTCCTGGGCTTTAGGCTATCCCGATTGGAGGGATGGGTCTTACTCAATAGCTGTAATACCTATCGGCTACGAGCGGTTTGCCGGGAGTACCACGCTAACAGTCAAGAAAATACCTATACCTCACCCAGCCCCGCCGGCCCCCAGCGTTAGCTCAAACCCTCTGTATTACCCGCCGGAGCGAGTCACCCTTGCGGTCACTCAGTTCGGTGGGAACACCCCCCGCGTGATAGGGGCGGTTCGGGGGCGGGCAGGGCAATACCCCCGACCACCAGCCACCGGGCCAGGCCAAGAAGGACGACAGGGCGGCAGGAAAGGCCATTGGCCAGGGGAAGCCGCCGAAGGGGACCACGGGGTTGGCCACCGACCGGGGAGGGGCCAAGTCCCACGGGAAGGCCAAAGGCCATGAACAGAGAAAGACTAAGAAGAATAACAAGATCTACGAACTCAACCTGGAATACGTCAACGACAGGGTCTCTCCGCTTTCCCGGGTCCTGGCCACGTATGACGACAAGGGCCAACCCCGCGACGCCTTCGTGTATGGCCGCGAGCGGTTAGCCGGGTATCAAGCGACAGGCCAAGCCACCAATTACCTATACGACGGCCAGGGTAACGTCCGGCAACTCTATGACGGGGCCGGTAAACTCCTTGACCGCTACGAATACAGTCCGTACGGTCTCCCCATGGCCAACGGGCGCCTCGACCCCTCCCGTAGGATCAACGACGGTAACACTTTCGGCTTTGCTGGGGAGGACCACGACCCGGTTTTTGGCCTGGTGTACCTGCGTGCCCGTTACTACGATCCAGCGGTGGCCCGTTTCACCGCTCCCGACCCCCTGGTCAAGTCAGAGCAGCGTCTATCAG
>JAJZPE010000023.1:0-21868 GCA_021811325.1 Bacillota bacterium | reverse complement strand
CATGGCCGAGGTCATGAAGACGCTGACCCCGGCCGTAACCGAGCCCGGCCCCCCGCCCAAGGACATCGCCGATCAGTTCAACCGGCTCCTTCAGGATGCTCTTGGTGAGGCCCAGAGCAAGAAAGGCGACTTGGTTTGGTTCTTTGAGAAACTCAGGCCCGGCGGAGAGTGGGATTTGAAACTCCAAGAGACATACAGCGCACCGTCTTTCACGTGGAACGGATTGCGCTTGGACTATGATGCTCCCGGCAACATTCTTTACGGCTATATCGGACACGCGATAGGAGTCAACATCGGGATTCTGCATTTCTTCGCCGGGGTGTTTCAGATACTTGGTGGCACAAGTGAGGCGGAGTGGTGGGGGAGCCCCTTCTGGGGTGATGACCCAAGAGACTATTTCTGGGTTGATTACGGATACCAGCTGTATAAAGAACCCCCGACGCTTCCGCCTGAGCCCGATATTGCACCGGATAAGCCGTGAGAGATTCCCCCAGTTGAGAAGGACGGATGAATACACTGAATAGAGGTGCTGGTAATGAGCATACCGCGAAACCCCACCTCAAAGCTTCTCAGCCTCCTCCTAGCCCTTGGCATGGCCTTCGCGGCTGCTGCGTTGTCTTTGCTTGGTAGCCTTCTCTTGGCCTCGCCGGGGGGGGTCTTGGTGCTGGTTGCCCCCGGCTTACTGATAGCCCTGGCCGTGCTGGACCCCACTTACGTCCCACCGTTAGCCTTCGGGACTACTGCAACCGGCCTCTGGGCAGTATCTCTCCATCTATTCAGTTCAGTAGGCTCGTTTAGTGGAGCGACGCTGCTGCTGGCAACAGTCTATTTCTTCGGATACTGGATGTCTGTCCGTCAAAGCACGGTCCATCCCATAGCAGTGTCATTATTGCCCATCCTCAGCGCACTGGGCACCTTCGGCTTGGCAGCTCTATTGGTCCGGCCAACATTCCCGCCTGAGTATTGGGACATGCCCGTTGTGGGGAGCTACTTTGTTTTGGCTTTTCTACAGTTCGCAGCAGTTTTGATTAGTTCAATCGCTGCCAGCTTAGCCAAATTGTCCAAGTCCTAGTTGCTTACCCCATGCGGACGCCAGCAAGGGGAACGGCCCCCCGGGCCCCTTCTTTCAATGCCAGTACTGCTCTCGTTCCCGTTCCCGATGCTTCACCCGCCGCCCCTCCGGCCGAGCCCCCGGGCCTCCCGTCGTGGGAGGCTCGCTTGGCGTCCAGAGAGGCGGCAGCTCGTAGGCCGGGCGGGCACCGGTGATGGCGGCCATCTCTGCGGTCAGGGCGTAGAGGTCGTCGGCGTTGACCTGGGACAACTTGAGGTGTCCTAGGCCGCGGGCGCCGATGGCCATCTCGCGCGTCGAGGCCCGGATGAAGTTGGCCAGGCGGTGCGCCGCGGCGTGGAAGTCGAAGCGGTCCGAGCCCTCGGTGTTCGGCAGGATGAGCGTCAGCGGCGGGTCCTTCGGGAAGACCTTGAACGCCTGGGTGTGGACCATCACCAGGACGGCCGACGTCCCGATGGCCACGCCGTCGGCCCCAAGGGCCAGCGCCTTCAGGAAGTCGCCCGGCTCGTGCAGGCCGCCCGAGGCGATGAGGGTCACCCGCCCGCGCACCCCGCGCTCGCGCAGGCAGCGGTCGGCCCGCGGGATGGCGTAGACCGTCGGCAACCCGAAGTGCTCGGCGGTGATGGCGTAGCCGTCCTCGCAGCCCGCTTCGGCGCCGTCGATGACGATGAAGTCCGGCTCGGCCACGAGGACCTCCTCCAGGTCGGCCTCGATGTCGCCGGCCGCCAGCTTCACCCCGATGGGCACACCGCCGCACTCCGCGCGCAGCCGGTCGGCCACGCGCTTGAGGTCGCGCCCGTCCTTTATCTCCTCGAACTGGGCCTCCATCCGCACCTCGCGGGCGTCGGCGGGGACGTTGTTCAGTTTGCGAAAGCGCGTCGGGAGTTCGCTCGCCGGCGTCGTCTCACCCACCCCGCCCGACGCCCCGCGCCCGAAGGCGATCTCGATGGCGTCCGCCTGGCGCAGGTCCTCAACCGCGTTGCCCCAGCCGGCCCGGTTGTACTGGACAATGTAACGCTCGACGGTCGACCGCTCCTGGGGCAAAAAGCCGCTGGCCCCCGAGCACAGGGCGGTCCCGGCCAGCTGCGCCCCCTTGGCCAGGGCGGCCTTGGCCCTTTCGCTGAGGGCCACGCCGTAGCCCATCCCGGCCACGAGGATGGGCGTCTTGCAGGTCAGCGGCTTCTTCGCCCGAGGTCCGATGACCAGCGTCGTGTCGACGTCCTCGATGGACAGGGCCGGCAGCTTGGAAAGCTGGGCCGGGATGAAGAGGAGGTCGTCGAGGCCGCGGAAGCGACGGGCCGCGCCGAGCGGCCGGCGGAAGGGCTCGCCCGTCTCCCCGCGGATGAGGATTTGCAGCAGCGACAGGGGTTTGATCATCTGCGGCAGGGCCAGCGATTGAAAGAACACGTTCCTCTCCGACGGCGTGCCGAGGATGGGCGTGACCAACCTGACCAGCGCGGCCTTGAAGAAGGCCGGGAAGAGCAACCCCGTGGCCACCGTCGTCAGCACGCCGACGATGAGCCCGCCGATGACCGACCACCAGAACGAAGACAAGGACAAGTCGCCGCCCCCCCCAACCCCAAGCGCCTGCGCACGGCCTGTAGTATGCCCGGCCACGGCCACCGCCGCGGCGCTGCGACGCTCTGCTGCGGCGCGGCGATGCTCTGCCGAGGCGTGGCGACGCTCTACGGCACGGCCGCCGCACGGCCAAGCGGCCCCCGCAACGGCCAGGCGGCCTCCGCCGCCACCAACAATCCTCTCGCGCCGTTTCGAAACTTCCGCCCTCTCAGAACGTCTAACGCGGCAGGAGGGACGAACCATGCGCAGGGCCTGGCGACCGCGACGTGACATTGCAGGCTTATACCTTCTTGGATGCCCAGACGGCCTGGCTCGCCACATCTCGTTATGGTCAACCGGCGCGACGTATCCGCATCGGGCACGCCGGTCATCGACGCCGTCGACCGTGACCACGTCTTCCTGGCCTACGGTCACTCCATCGTCGCCACGAGCGACGGGGGCCACCACTGGACGGCGGTTTACGACGCCAAGAGTGACGGCCGCATTCTCAACCTCAGCTTCGCCGACCCGAGAGGCGGTTGGGCGGTCATGTCCAACGGCCCCTATGACTCATTCTGCCTCACCAAGACCATCGACGGCGGGAGCCGACTCCAGCTATCAAATCCCTTTTGGGGCAATCATCCCCGCCATCTCGGCGTTGAACTGCCACGGCGAGACTACCCTGATCGGCTCACCGCGGCAGTTCAGGATTGGCTCATGTCCCGTACTGGAGAAATGACTGGTGTTATAGGTCACAACGAATGATACTCCCGCGTCAATCGCACAAGCGATGAACTCGTTGTCCGGATAGTGCGGTGAGATAGCCACCAGGGTAACTGGATTGAGTAGGCGGGTTCGGTGCATAAACCGGGAGACCATTCTGTGAACCCTATTCGCCTCAGAAATCAGCTTACACAACTTCAGGGTATGGAAAGAGACCTGTCTGAGCAATTCCTCCCTCATGCCATCAGACATCACAAAAGAACAACGGCCCTTGTGCTCGTTATAGAGGACAAGGGCCGCATGCCTATAGGCTTTGAAAAGCGCGTCAAGGAACACGTTCGTGTCAACAACGATCTCCATAAATCTCCCGTCGGACCTGTTCCCGGATTCTGTCGGACTCCTCTTTCGTCAGGCCAGCCCGGCGCGCGAGAGCGTTGCAGTACCTAATCAGTTCGGGCCAGTCATCGGTCTCGGGGTTCAGGGGCGGCAGTTCGTCGTTGACCCTAAGCTTGATTCGCTTGGCCGATTTCGTAGCCTTCGCCGCCATGCCTATCACCTCCTGGCGACACATCAGTATTCGGTGGGACGGGGGTCGGCCCTTCTGCCCATTGAGTGTATCCGCTGAATATCATTCGACAAGGAAACCGTTGTCACTTCGTGCCGGCCGCCCCTCTTCGGGGACAGGCTGGCCTCTTTACGTCCACCCGTTACGTCTACCTCCCACCCCAGCTAGGCGCGGGCTGGCGGCTCACCGCTCGGCCGCCCCCGGAATAGCATAAGGAAGGATTCCCGCTGAAGCGAAGGAGAGACGACCAATGACCAGCCGCGACAGGCATCCGAACCAAGAGCGGGCCCCCAAGGCCTGGGCAGGCCTCGTCACGCCGCCGCTGGGCGGCCGCTCGCGCCCGCCCCGCCGCTCCGGGGTGACCATGGTCATCGACAAGGGCATGGGTCTCGGCGAGACCGCCGGCCTCTTGGAACTGGCCGCGGACTACATCGACTTCTGGAAGCTGCCCTTCGGCACGTCGGCCTTCTACCCCGAACCGACCCTCCGCAACAAGCTCGAGATGATACGGGCCGGTAACATCAAATCCTACCCCGGCGGCACGTTCCTTGAGGTCGCCATCTGGCAGGACCGCCTGGAGCCGTTCTACAAGAGGGGGCAAGACCTGGGCTTCACGGCCATGGAGGTGTCCGACGGGACCATTCCGCTCCTGCCCGAGGAGCGCGAGCGGGCCATCCGCCTGGCCGTCGAGATGGGCTTCACCGTCCTCTCCGAGGTCGGCAAGAAGGACCCGCGCGAGCGCATCCCCTGGGAGACCATGCGCCGCATCATCCAGGAGGACCTGTCGCAGGGGGTCAAGTTCGTCATCGTCGAGGGCCGCGAGATGGGCCGGGGCGTCGGTATCTATAACGAGGCCGGCCAGATCATCGACGAGGAAGTCTCGAAGGTCCTCTCGGCCGTCCGCGACCCGAGCCTGATCATCTGGGAAGCGCCCCTCAAGAGCCAGCAGGAGCAGCTCATCCTGCGCTTCGGCCCCAACGTCAACCTTGGCAACGTCCCGCCCCAGGAGATCTTGGCCCTCGAGGCCCTGCGGACCGGGCTGCGCGCCGACACCCTGCGGGCTTCCCTCTACAAGACCTGACCGGGTGGGAGCGCCCGGCCGGCGCTCGTTTCTGCCGGCGCTCGTTACGGCCGGCACCGAGCCCCCGCCCGCCCCTCCCAGAACCCCCCAGCCGGCGCACATCTTGCCAGCCCCGGCGTACTATGTTAAGGGGCGGCGGGGAAAGGAAGATCCCCAAGCGGTGAGCACGCGCATCATCATCAGTGAGTTCCTGTGGGAAGACGGCCTCGCCGAACTCAACCACCAGACCCAGGTGACCTACGACCGCACCCTCCACGGCGACCGGGCCAGGCTCCACCGCGAGGTCGCCACGGCCAGGGCGCTCATCATCCGCAACCAGACGGTCGTCGACGAGGAGCTCCTCAGGCTCGGGCCCGAACTCCGGGTCATCGGCCGGCTCGGGGTCGGCCTCGACAACATCGACCTGCAGGCCGCCTATGACCGGGGCATCGAAGTGGTCTACGCTCCCGAGGCCAACGCCGTCTCCGTCGCCGAGTATACCGTCGGGGCGGCCATCGTCCTCTGCCGCAAGCTGATCCAGGCGCACCTCCACGCGGCGGCCGGGGGCTGGGACCGCTCCCGCTTCCGCGGCCTGGAGCTGTCCGGCAAGACCGCCGGCATCGTCGGCCTGGGCCGCATCGGTGAGCTGGTCGCCAGGCGGTTCAGGGCCTTCGGGCTGAAGCTCCTGGCCTTTGACCCGCGGATCGCCGAAGGCGACCTCTCCGTCGTCGAGAACGGCATCCGCTTGGCCTCCTGGAAGGACCTCTTCGCCCAGTCGGACCTGGTCACGTTGCACGTGCCGCTGACCCCGGAGACGGCCAACCTGGTCGGCCGGGCCGAGCTGGCCTGGATGAAGCCGGCGGCCTTCCTCATCAACACGTCCCGCGGGGGCGTCCTCGACGAGAAGGCGCTCCACGAGGCTCTGGCCGAGAAGCGCATCGGCGGCGTGGCCCTGGACGTCCGCCGCCACGAGCCCCCGTCGTCCCCGGGGGCCGCCGGCCCGGCCGCCGACCCCGACTTCGGCCGCTTCGACAACGTCCTCCTGACGCCGCACATCGCCGGCATCACCCAGGAAGCCGACGTCAAGGTCACGCGGACGGTCCTGCGCGACATCCAGAGGGTCCTCCGGGGCGATGCCCCGCGTTTCCCGGCAAGCGGGGAGCTTCTGACTTTCCCCCGGCCCGCCAAGACGAACGGAGGCTGAGCAACATGCTGCGGTTCATGGCCAAGTCCAAACTCCACCGGTTGACCTGCACCCAGGCCAACCTGAACTACGTCGGGAGCATCACCTTGGACCCCGCCCTGATGGACGCGGCCGGCATCGTGCCGTACGAGATGGTCCAGATAACGAACATCGCCAACGGCACGTGGTGGCAGACCTACGCCATCCCCGGCGACCCCGACACCGGGGTGGTCTGTCTGAACGGCTCCTCGGCCCGCCACTTCCACCCGGGCGACAAGATAATCGTCATCTCCTTCGGCTACTATGGCGAGGACGAGGTCCGGCGCCTGGTGCCGAAGATAATCTTCGTCGACAACGGGAACCACATCCTCGAGGTGGCCTCGGAGGAGATCCCGTTCACCGAATACCTGCCGCCGGAGGAGCGGAAGGGTTAGCGCGCCGGACCTGGACGGAGGTCACCCCCAACCACAGCCTGGCCGACGTGACCCAGCTCGACTTCATCTCCGACCAGGTCGGGTGGGCCATCGGCCGCGGCTTCTACCTGAAGACGGCGGACGGCGGGAAGACGTGGGCGCCCGTGGCCGGCGCCAGGTCGACCTGGCCCCAGGCGCCCATCTGGTCGCCGATGATGACCACGGCCCCGGAGACGCCCTCGATCCGCGAGGCCAGGCGCAGCCCGGCCTTGATATCGTCGGGCGTCTTTACCCGGTTACCGACAGCCGTCGCGGCCGCGTCGGCCAGGGCCGTGTCTCTGGCCACGACGACCGTGGCGTCGGTCCGGCCGAAGCTGAGCGACGGGCCGACCGTCCCGGCCGAAGTGCAGACGCCGAGCGGGGTCTCCTCCGGTCGGACGAGCAGGGCGACTTTCCCGCTGAACGGTGACCCGCCTGCGTGGATGCCCACCCGGCGCGGCCGGTCGGTCTTGATGTAGATGTCGCCGCCGTTCTCGACGATGACCTCGGGCGAGTGCCGCAGCAGCTCGACCCCGACGAACTCGGCCACCGCGCCGGCCACGGCCGCCATCGGCCCGACCCCGGCCAGCTTCCCGGCCTCGCACAGGCGGCGGACGATGGGCGGCGCCCAGGCCGCCGCCTCGAGCGGTTTCAGGCTGGTGCGGAACTCAGGCACGGCCCGGATGTACTCCTCGAGCTGCCGGCGCAGCTCCACCACCAGCCCCATGGCCTCCACGGCCAGGTCCCGGTGGGCGCCGATCTGCAGGTCGGTCTCCTTCAGGGTGCAGTTGAAGAAGACCAGGCCCTCGCCTTTGAACAGCTCGCGGTAGGTCCGCGGTTCATACATTCGGATCACTCCCGGGCCCGGCCAGCGCGGCCGGGCCTCACTCCCCGGCCGGCTCTCCGTCGAACCCGGGCGAGATGGCCCGGACGGGGCAGGCCTTGATGCACACGTCGCAGGCGTAGCAGTCGGCCGGCGTGAAGACCAGGGTCCAATCGACCCGGTTCATGGCCAGGGCGCCCGACGGGCAAACGGCGGTGCAGGCGCCGCAATGGACGCAGCGCTCGCGGTCCCAGGCGACGGCGTTGTCGATGACCCGGAACTCGACCCCTTCGCTCGCCGCGAAGGCGGCCGCCCGGTCGATGTCCTCGGGCCGGCCCTCGATGTCCATGACCAGCTCGCCGACCTTGTTCACGGCCACCTCGGCCCGGAGGATGTTAATCTTCAGGTCGAAGTCCTTGACCAGGTGATAGGTCACCGGCCGGCCGACCCGCGCCGGCGGGAAGCGGAGGAAAGCCTTTATCTGCGTCACTTCGCTTCACCCCCCACGACGTCTAAGCCCTTCACGGCGGCCCTGTCCGGCAGCGGCGCCACCGGCCGGGTCAGTTCGAACCGGCCCGCGGCGATCCAGTCCTTCAGGACGCCGGCGATCTCCCGGGCCACCCTCAGGCTGGACAACGGGGCCGTCGGCACGTCCCGCCCGTTCAGCCGCACGCTCCCGCTCTGCAACTCCTCGTACGACACCCTGGCCAGCGCCGGCCGCGAGCGGGACGGCACGCTGTAGTCGTAGACGGAGGTGAAGATGTCGCGGTTGCGGACCGAGACGAAGCGGAGCATCTCGTCATCGAGGATGGGGATGGGGATGCCGATGCCGACGAACATGCTCACCCCGTATTTCTCGAAGGTGGCGGCGCGGATGAACCGCGAGCTCATCTGCTTCAGGTCCCCGACCACCGCCAGCGTCCCGGCGTTCTGCAGGGGCGTGCCGTTGTCGGCCCGAGGGCGCGACGGGTTGTGCTGCGTCCCGTTCCAGGCCACGTAGCCCTGGGCGCCGCCGAGGAAGATCCGCGTCCCGAGACCGATGGTCCGGTAGTACGGGTCGTTGAGGAGCGGGCTCAGCTCGCCCGAGGTGCTGTAGGTGACGTTGCCGGACCGGGGCAGGAGCACCCCCATGTAGGTGTAGAGGGTGCGGTCCGAGGTGTTGGTCGCCGCGGCGTAGTTCTGATAGGCGTTCCGCGGGTTGTAGAGATAGGCCTCGTTGATGGAATCCTTGTCGATATAGGTGTCGATCTCGGTCCGGGGGTAGCAGTCGGTGCCGTACGACCAGGCCCGCAGGCGGACCTTCTTCCCGTCGATGAGGTCCTGGATGACGTGGGCGCCGCCGTACTCGAGGCCCTTCTTCTCCGACGGCTCGGTGGCCCCGATGTACGTATCCACGGCGGCCAGGCCCCCATAGGCCGAGACGTCGTTGAGCCAGATCTTGGCCATCCGGATGGGTGGGTCCGAGTGGCCGAAGTTCAGGAAGGCCCCCGACGAGCACATCGGGCCGAAGGTGGCCGTGGTCACCACGTCGACCTCCCTGGCCGCCCGCTCCGGCCCCTTCTCTTCGACGATCTTGATGATTTCCTCGGCCGTCACCACCACGGCCTTCTTCTGGCGAATCTTCTCGTTGATCTCCTCGAAACTCTTGACGCTCAAGTCCCGTCCCCTCCTGTCGTCGGTGAACCGCGCCCCCTCGATGAACAACCAGCCTCGGAAGACGAGGCGCCCCCTAAAAACGAAGCGACCCTCCAGAATGAAGGCCGCCCAAATGAGCACGATTCACCTTCACTCTCATCTTCCGGACCCTTGGGTCCGCAGGAATTGGCACCGTCCTCCGAATGGGGAGTGGTTGCCGTGGCATCATCGGGCCTGTCCCTCAGCCGCCTCTGGATGAAAGAGATGGGCTATGCGGTTGTCCGCCGGACCGCCTAACGCTTGCCGCGGCCGGATTGCTTAGATGCTATCACCGGACGCGGGGCCTGTCAAGGGAGCCCCGGCGAGGCTATCCCTGGACCAGCAACAGCCACGAGCCCAAGACCACCAGGGCCGAGGGCACCAGTCGCCCCCTGACCTTCTCCCCGAACATGACCGCGCCGAGGAAGGCCGTGACGAAGATGGACAGGCTCGACACCGGTTCGGCCACCGACAGGGGCAATCCGACGAAGGCGTAGAGCAAAAGCAGATAGGAGTAAGCGTTGACGACCCCGGCCAGGAGGGCGATGACCGGCCGGTCGACGAAGAGCGCCCAGGCCTTGCCGAGCCGGCCCCGGACAGCGAGGAACAGCCCGAGGCAGATGGCGATGACTGAGTAGATGGCCAGCGAGTAGGTCACCGGGTTGACCACCCCGAGCCCGCCCCGGTCGATGACCCGGGTCACCGCCAGGAGGGCGGCGTAGGCCATCATCGCCAGGGCCGGCGGGTGGCCCATGAGGGCGAGAAGGCCGCGCGACCGGCGCCGTCGCCGGCCCTCCGCGCCCGGCGCCCCCAGCAACGACGCCCCGAAGACGATGGCCAGCGTCCCGACGAGCTTTAGCAGAGTGAAGCGCTCCCCGCGGATGGCCACCGCCAGGAACAACAGGAACAGGCTGGTCAGGTTGGCGATGGGGCTGACCAGTGAGACCTCACCGGTCGACAGGGAGTTGACATAAAGCACGAACGCCAAGGTGCCGATGACCCCGCTGGGCACGGCGAAGCGCAGGAACGCCGGATCCGGCGGCCCGAAGACCGCGGCCACCGGCAACAAATAGAGCGCGGCCAGCCCGAAGAAGACGAAAGTCGTCTCCACGCTGCCGCGCCCTTCGCCGAGTCGTTTGACGAAGACGCGTTCCAGTCCCAAGAGGATGATGCGGCCGAGCAGGGCCAGGTAGGGTAGGGTCACGGGCCACCTCGTCAGGTCATCTTGGGGCGAGGAGCCCTGCCAACCATCGCCAGAGGGCGGTGAACGGCGCCAGGGCCCGGGCCATGAAACCCCTTATTCTCGCCCAAGCCCCCCCATTCCCTGCCCGTGACCCCGCTATCGGTCCTGGCTTGGTCGAGGCGGGCCCGTCCCCACGCCGACGACGCGCGGGCTGGCCTTGTAGGTGCTGATTCCCATGTCCCGCCGGACCTCGCCGTTCGGCGTGCCGACCACGATCCAGCTGCGGACCTTCACGCCATCCTGGCCCGGCGCCAACTCGCGGGTCTCGCCGCGGGGCGTCTCCGGGTCCTCGACGCTCTCGGTCCACTTGGCGTAGGTCTCGAGGGTCTCGTGCTCCCAGCGCACCGGCGGGCCTTTCTCGCGGCCGTAGATGGACACCGTCAGGACCTTGTCGGCCCCCACGGCATGGACCATCACCGGCCAGGGCAGGTTATTGCGGAACTTGAAGTCCAGGTTGCCCTCGGAGACCGTGGCGTCCTGCCCGGGGGGCAGGTAGGGCACGGTCAGGCCGTGCTTGTGCCGCTCGACCACCTCGAGGTTGGACAGGACGACCGCGTTGTAGAGGGTCGTGGCCACCTGGCAGACGCCGCCGCCGATGGACGGGACGATGCTGCGGCCGACAAACATCCGGCCCAGGCCGTAACCGTTGGCCTGGCTGTAGGGGCCGACCGCGGCGTTGTACGAGAAGGTCTGACCGGGCTGGACGACCACCCCCGAGATGTACGACGCGGCCAGGGCGATGTTGACCTCCTGCGACGGGATGGCGTGGGTGTACCCGGTCGTGTAGGTGCCGAGCCTGACCGGCAGGTTCAGCTCGGCCGTCCGCCTGGCCAGGTCCTGGAGGGTCAGGACCGGGTTCGGGTTGGCCCGCGTGGGCGGCCCCGCGGCCATCAGCGAGGGTTCTCCGGCGGCGGCCACGGCCGCCTCCATCAGGTCCTGCTGGTCCAGGTCCAGGCGCGAATAGACCTGGAGCTTGAACGACTCCCACGAGGCCTTCGTGGCGGCGTCCCCGGCCGGGGTCGTCGGACTCGCATGCAGGGAAGAGAAGAGGAGAAAGAAAATATAGGGAAGGATGGCTGCTTTCACGCGCGGCCCTCGCTTTCTCGCCGCCCGCGTCCGCGGGCGCTGTTCCTTAGGTTGACCTGGGCCGATGGGGCCTATGCGAAGGCAAGGTGTGACCCGGATGACCGACTACGAGACGCTGCGCCAAGCCATCGCCGGCGAGATTCGCGAGCGCGGGCCGATGACCTTCCGGCGCTACATGGAGCTGTGCCTGTACCACCCGGCCTGGGGTTACTACAACCGGCCGGGCCCGATCATCGGCCGGGCGGGTGATTTCTACACCAGCCCGCAGGTCGGCGCGGTCTTCGGGCGGACCCTCGCCCGGCAGGTCGAGGAGGTCTGGGAGCTGTCCGGCCGGCCCGAGGAGTTCTGGGTCGTCGAGTACGGGGCGGGCACGGGGGTCATGGCGGCCCACGTGGTGGGGGGGCGGGGGGGGGTTGGGGCGGGTGCTCTGGCTGCGAGCGAACTGGCCGGCCGGCTCCGCTACCTCATCATCGAGACCAGCCCGGCCCGCCGCGAGGAGCAGGCGAAGGCCATCGGCGTAGCGCTCGGGGCTGGCGGGGCCGGTGAGGCCGGCGCCATCAGGGCGCCCGTGGTCTGGGCGCCGGACCTCGGGCCGGTCGACGGGGCGGCCGCCTGCGTTCTGGCCAACGAGCTGGTCGACGCCTTCCCGGTGCACGTCGTCAGGGGCGGATCGGGCGATGGTGCCGGCCTACAGGAACTCCACGTGACGACGGTTTCGACAGAGGGTGATGGTCCTCTCGCAGAAAGTTGTTCGACCGGCATAGAACTGATTTCTGCCGTAGATGACCATCGAACTACTTTTGGCTTCATCCCGGGTGCCCCCTCGACCCCGGCCCTCGCCGCCTACCTCGACTGGCTCGGCGTCCGTCTGGTCGACGGCCAGACGGCCGAGGTCAACCTGGACGCCCTGCGCTGGCTGGAGGGGCTCGACCGCGGCCTGACCCGCGGGGCGGCCATCGTCATCGACTACGGCTACCTGACGCCATCTCTTTACAACCCCGAGTTCCGCTTCGACGGTACCGTGATGACCTACCGGCGGCACCGGGCGAGCCCGGACCCGTTCGCTGCGCCCGGCGAGCAGGACCTCACGGCCCACGTGAATTTCTCGGCCCTGATGAAGCGCGGCGGCGAATTGGGCTGGGGTGTCGCGGGTTACTCGGATCAACTGCACTTCCTGGTCAACCTGGGCATCCTCGACGCGGCCGCGGGGCCGGACCTCGGGGCGGTCAAGCACCTCGTCATGCCCGGCGCGATGGGCGAGCGCTTCAAGGTGCTGGCCCTGTGCAAGGGCCTCGGGCAGTCGGGCGAACCCCCGCGACTCAAGGGTTTCCACGGGGTGCTGCCGGGGAAGGCCGACTGAGGGCGGCGGCCGGCCGAGCGACTGAGCAGCCAAACGGCCAAACGAAGAGGCCCGGCGGGAGCGCCCCGCCGGGCCTGTCAGTTCATGGACCTTGGTTCTCGGACCTCGATTCCCAGACCTCGATTCCCAGACCTCGATTCCCAGACCTCGGTTCGCAGACCGCTTCTCTCACCCGGCGGCCCGCAGGCGCTCCAGGCCGACGCGGTCAACGAAGGCCGGGAAGCGCTCGCCTCCCAGGGCTTCGGCTGCATAGAGGCCGACCAGCCGCTCGACCAAGCGGGGCAGTTCGCCCTCGGCGACCAGGGCCAGGTGGCGCCCGACCCGCGGCTCCTGGCCGCTCCCGCGCCCGCCGACATACACGGCGTATCCGTCGCCTTCCTTGATCACCCCGATGTCGTGGATGAGCGGTTCGGCGCAGCCGTTGGGGCAGCCCGAGTAGGCCACCTTCAACGGCAGGGGCACCGGGCGCCCGACGACGGCGGCGTTGAGGGCCCGGGCCGCGGGGAGCCCTTCGACCACGGGCCCCTTGCACATCCCGCAGACCCGCAGCGGGCGTATGGCCGGGCCAGAGGCGTAGACCAAGAGGCCGGCCGCCTCGAGCTCTTCGATGACGGCCCCGCGCCGGCCTGGCGGGGGCGTCACCAGCAGGTATTGCTGAGGCGTGGTCTCGACGCGCCCGTCAGGGCCGGCGGCCTGAGCGACCGCGGCCAGTTGGGAGCCGGTAAAGACCTTGTGGCCCAACGGGGCGGTGACGATGAGTCGGTCAGTTGATTTCGACGGATGCACTCGAGACGGCCCCTTTCGCCCCCGCGGTGGGGGGTATCCCGCGTTCCGCGGCGCGGTTCTAAAGCCATGCGGGGTATCAGCAGCAGCAGCCGTGATGCCCGTGGCCGTGCCCGCCATGGCCCATGCCGTGCCCCATCTCGCCGCCGGCGTGGCCGAGGTAGCGCTCGGGGTCCTGGTCAAACGCGGTCTTACAGCCCGGGGAGCAGAAGTAGTAGCTCTGGCCCTTGTAGACCGTCTGGCCCTTCGCCGTCTTCTCGTCGACGTCCATCTGGCATACCGGATCCTTGGCCATCTTCATCGACCTCCATTGATGTCTTGTTGGCGCCACGGGTCTGCTCGGCCGGCGGCGTTGTCATACCCCCATGGGGTACCGTCAGGCTAAGCATAGACCCGCATAAATCCTTTGTCAATGGACTTTACCTAGAATTAACTTTCGAAAGTCCGATTGGGCTTTATGTAAACATACGACGGGGCCAGGCATAGCCCCCCGCACCGCGCCGAGCCCCACGCCGCCCCCGGCACCGCGCCGAGCCCCACGCCGCCCCCCGCACCGCGCCCCACGCCGTGCCCCATGCCGCGCCCCACCCTGTTCCCGTGGTTTACCTGGTCGGCGAAACGGGTAAGATTCCCTGTGCCGGGATAGGCTTCCCAGGCCTGGCGCGTCTTGGGCGGTGAGTCCATCGCCACCCCGTCCCCCGGGGAGGAAAAGCCTTCCTGGGTATCGAAGTCTACCCTCCCACTGGACCCTCCAATTGGACCCTCCAATTGGACCCTCCAATTCGACCCTCCCACTGGACCGTCCCACTGGACCCCTGAGGGGGGATGAGCCGTGCGCCGCGAAATCCTTGGTTTCCTGGCCTGCCCGTCCTGCCACGGCGATCTCGAGATTGAAGAGACGGCCGGCAATTACCTGCGGGTCACGGCGGCGATCATCCGCTGCCCGCAGTGCGGGACCAAGTACCCGGTGACCGAAGGTGTCCCCGACTTCCGGGGCAACGCCCCCCTCGAGCCCTTCCAGGAGCCCGACTGGGCCGGCCAGGCCATCACTCAGGAAGGGCGCGACCGCGTCTATGATGCGTACTGGATCTCCCTGCCCGAGGAGGTCCGCCGCCACGGCCCGCGGATGATCCGCGACCTGGCCAGGCTGGCCGTGCCCAAGGGGGCCGGGGTCATCCTCGACGTGGCCACCGGCTCGGGCACCCTCCTCGAAGAGGTCCTCAGGAACATCGGGCGGTCGACCCTCATCGTCGGCACGGACTACAGCCTGTCCGTCACCCGGACGACGCGCGCCCACCTCCTGCGGCTCGGCCGTTACGACCCCGTGTCACTGATCGTCTGCGACGTCCGCCGCCTGCCGTTCAAGGACGAGGTCTTCGCCTCGGCCTGCTCTTTCGCGGGTTATCAGAACATCCAGACCGACCCGCAGGCGGCCGTCGTCGAGACCCACCGGACGATGAAGAAAAGCGCTCCAATCGCCTTCGGGGCGACCGTCGTCCGGGACAGCTCCCGGACCGCGGCGCAACTTGCCCAGAAGGGACTCGAGCGCATCTTTGTCACCCGCCACCTACGCGACCTCTTCAACCAGGCCGGGTTCGTGCAGGTCCACTTCCGGACCTACCTCTCCGGGACCTGGCCGGGGAACCCGTACGACCCGCTCCCCCTGGCCGGCGATTGGTATGGCCACGGCATCCTCACGGGTGTCAAGCCCATGGTCGTCCCCGTCCGCGGGGTCAGGACCCGGACGGTCCGGCGGCCACCTGAGAACCGGCGGGCGCGGCGTCGGGGCAGACCGGCGCGCTGACCGCGGGCGGCATCACCCCGGAGGACCGCTTGGCGTCCTCGAGCCCATCAAAGACGGCCCGCTTGCCATAGAGCCACTTGAGCATGCTGGGCACCTCGGCCCTGATGGTCTTGGTGTCTATGTTTTTGCCCTCCGCGTGGAGCCGCTGGAGCTGTTGGGCGACGATGGTGCGGATCTCCGCGGGCGTCGAACCCCAGCGAATTCGGGCCGAGGTCTGAGCCGGCGCGGCGGCCGTCTCCCGGGCGGGCGCGGCGCGGCGGGCCGACCCGTTGCGCGCGCGGCGCTCTTTGACCTCACACAGCCCGGCCCCGGCCAGGGTCGCCTCGATGTGGTCGACGCGGTCAAGAGCCATCCATAACTGCTGCGCCATCGGCTCGAGGGCCATTTTGACGACCTCGGCCACGGCGTCGATCGTCCTTTCGGTGGCCAGGCGGTAGGTCTTGTACTCCTCGTCCATTTTGGAGAGGAGGACCTCCTTGAGGGTCGGCGCCTGGCTCAGCTTGGTGAGGAGGTCGGTGATGTTGAAAGAGTTCATGTCCCCAGGCTTGCGATACTCCCGGCCAGAGAAATCGGCCGGGGTCAGCATCTTGCCGACCAGACCCCGCCGTCCCTTCTTCTTCTGAGCGCCCCGGGCGCTCACCCGCTTCTCCCGCACTTCTTGCTCGAAAAGCCGTCTGATGTCTTCTTCCATTATTGTGATCTCTCCCGATGCAGTTTTTGCATAGCTAATCTACCAAGCTGCACCGGAAAAAATACCGGGGTCCAGGGCTTGGCCAAAAAAAATCCGGCGGAAGCCTGTCCCCGGCGGGAACAAACCGGCCGTTACCAGCGTAAAGAGGCTCATGATAACCGACAGCCTGGAGCCACTCATCAGGTCTGCGCGGCACGTGACCTTCAACCAGGCGGCCGTCGGCCCGGCCGCCGAAAACATGACCGGCCTCGCTTGGCCGTACCCGTACCTGGCGCCGCCGGAGTTCCTCGCCGGGCGCCATGCCGAGGTCCTCAACTGGCTGTTCATCGGCCAGGCGGCCAACTTCAACTGGTGGCTCGACGGCTGGGGCCGGACCTACGGCCTCAACGGCGTGAAGGGCGAGGACGCCATGTGGCGCGCGCTCTCCGCGTCGTGGGACGTCTTCGGCCGGCTCGAGAGCCTGTCGCGGATGGACCCGGCGACCCTCGAACGCCACCTGCCCGGAGCCCCGCTGGCGCAGTTCCGCGCCGCCGCCCTCAACGAGGCCGGGGCCATCTTACTCGAAGCCTATGACGGGGAGATAGTCGAACTCTTCAGCCGCGCCAACTGGTCGGCTCGGCTCGTCCTCGACGGCATCACCGGGATGTTCTCGTCCTTCAGCGACCGCTTCGAGAAGCACCTCTTCTACGCCCGCGCCCAACGCTACCTCGGGCTGGTCGAGGGGTACCTGAGGGCGGTCGCGCCGAAGGGGGAGGGTGATGGCGGCGCGGCCGGCGTCGACGGGTGCGGAGCCGGCGTCGACGGGTGCGGAGCCGGCGTCGACGGGTGCGGAAGCGGCGTCAACGGGGGCGCCGAGTGCGTGCCCGCCGGGCTGGCCGACCTCTCGGTCCTGACCGTGACCGCCGACAACCAGGTCCCCCGGGCCCTGGTCGATCTCGGGCTCATCAGCTACAGTCCCAAGCTTGCCGGGCGCATCGCCGGCGGCCGGCAGATCGACGAGACCTCCCCCGAGGAGCTTGAGATCAGGGCCCTGACGGTCCACGCCGGGCAGGAGTTGCTGGTGGCCCTGAACGGGCTCCGACGGGCCCACGGGCAGGACGAGGTCACCGCCTCGCAGCTCGACCGGCACCTGCGCGTGGTCGCGAAGTCCAGCAAACAGAGGGCCCACCTGACCCAGACGGTGTTCTACTGAAAGTGGTCCACCTGGCGGGGCTCGGCTGATGAGCCGGCCTGGCCACGTCCAGGGCGCGGCCGTGGGCACGAGCGCCAGGTGCGGTTTTTTTTCGTGCAGGAATTCTGGCGCTGGCGTGGAATACACCCATTGGGTCTGAATCCGGAAGGTTACCCAAAGCCCCGGTCGCAACTGAAAAGCCAGGCACGAAGGGCGCGGCAGAGACCAAGAGAAAGCCCGGGCCGGTCATTACCTTATTGGTGATGACTCGCCCCGGGTTTTGTTTTCCGGCGAAAGGAGGGGGGGCGGGGAGGACCGGTCCATCACCATGTCCGAGTTGGTCACGAGAAGCCAAAGGAGGGATTGCGATGAGAAGGCACTGGATCCTTGTTCTGGCCCTTGCCCTCGTCATCGGGGGGAGTTGGTTCGCCCATGGGATCCAGACCGACGGCGGTCAAGTGCGGGTTGACGACGTCAGGTTTGCCGGTGCCGACGGCAAGATGCTGAGCGCTCTTCTCTACGTCCCCACAAACGCCACCGGCAAGACCCCGGCCCCGGCCATGCTGGTCATGCACGGCTACATCAACAGCCGGGAGACGCAGAGCGGGTTCGCCATCGAGTTCGCTCGGCGCGGTTACGTCGTCCTGTCAATGGACATGACCGGCCACGGCTATTCAGAACCGATCAAGGGTGACCTGTCCAGGGGCGCCCTGAGCGGTCTGCGCTACCTGGCCTCCTTGCCCTTCGTCGATCCAAAGAACATTGGCACCGAAGGCCACTCAATGGGCGGGTGGTCGACCCTGACCGCCGCCGGGGCGGCGCCCGAACTGGTCAAGACCGTCGTCCTCGAAGGGTCATCCTCGGAGACCTTTGGCTCACCCAAGGTCCTCGCCGACACCAAGTTCAACTTGGCCGTCGTCTTCAGTAAGTACGACGAGTTTGCCAAGCTGATGTGGGGCGTCGACAAGGCCAAGGACATCGTCAACACGGAGAAACTGAAGAAGGCCTTCGGAACGACGGACCCGGTCATCCCCGGAAGGCTTTACGGCTCTTTCGAGAATGAATCCGCGCGCAAACTTTACATCCCCAGCTCCACGCACCCCGGCGACCACCTTTCCAGGGAAGCCATCGGTTACGCCGTCGACTTCGTCCAAGCCTCGATGCCTTCGCCGCGGCCGCTCGATCCGGCCAACCAGACCTGGCCGTGGAAGGAGTTCGGCACGACCGTCGGCCTCGTCGGAATGGTCCTTTTCATGTTCGGCTTCGCCGGGCTGCTGCTCGATGCTCCCTATTTCAAGGGATTGAACCAGCCCATGCCGGAGCACCCGGGCAACGGCGGGCTTTCCTGGGTCATCGGCGCGGCTATCGCCGCAGCCATCCCTGCTCTAACCTTCTTCCAGTTCCAGCACAAGGGCAACGTCTGGATCAAGACGTCGGCCTTCTGGCCGCAATCGCTGACCATCGGCTTCGTCGTCTGGGCCGTCCTGAACGGGTTGATCGCCCTGGCCCTCTTCTTCATCTGGCACTATCTCTGGGGGCGGAAGACCGGCGGGAGCGCCCTCCAATATGGTCTGTCAACGGACAGCTTCAAGCCCGCGTTCAACTGGGGTAAGATAGGCCGGGCCGGCCTATTGGCGGCCGGGACCGTCCTGGGAGCATACATGCTCCTGAGCCTGGTCAATTGGATCTTCCTGGTCGACTTCCGGTTCTGGGTCGTCGGGGTCAAGTTGTTGACCTTCTCGCGCTTTGTCATCTTCCTCAAGTTCCTCCTGCCGTTCCTGGTCTTCTTCCTCATCAACGGCCTCGTCCTCCACGGGCAACTGCGCTTGAAGGAATACGGTAAGAACAAGACCATGTTCGTCTGGATGCTGGCCAATGCGGCTATCGGGATGCTCGGCATCGCCGTCCTGGTCGCCCTCCAGCTGGGTCACCTCTACGCGACCGAACTGCTCTTCTTCCCGAAGGAATCATTGCTCGGCATCGTCGCCTACCAGTTCATCCCCCTTCTAGCCATCACCAGCATGGTCTCGACCTACTTCTTCCGAAAGACCGGGAGCATTTACGCCGGGGCCTTCGCCAACGCGTTTTTCGTCACCTGGTACATCGTGGCCGGTCAGGCCATCCAGTTCGTCCGTTGAGCTGAGCGCCACAGGCAGAATGAACGGGCGGGCGCGGCCAGCCCGCCGCGCCCGCCACACCCGGCTTGGCGGAGACAGGCGGAGATGCCACCAGCTGGTACTCTGCCTTTTCTTTGCCCCTTGGAGGTGTTCGATGTGAACAGGCAGGAAATGCTGACAAGGTTGGCCGACCAGGAACACGACCTCCTGGTTGTCGGCGGCGGGATCACCGGCGCCGGCATCGCCCGCGAGGCCAGCCTCCGTGGACTGCGGGTGGCTCTCGTAGAGGCGGCGGACTTCGCCTACGGAACCAGCAGTCGGTCCACCAAGCTCATCCACGGTGGCCTGCGCTACCTCAAGAGCTTTGAGCTTCGGCTGGTCAGGGAGTCGGTCATCGAGCGGCAGCGGCTCCTGGTCATGGCCCCAAACCTGGCCAAGGTGACGCCCTTCCTCTTCCCGGTCTATCGAGGCGACCCCGACGGCCTGCTCAAACTACATGCCGGGCTGACCCTCTACGACCTCTTCGCCGGCAAGAGCAATCCCATCGCCCACCGGATGGTCGGGCCGGGAGAGGTGCTCTCCTTCGAGCCTGGGCTCAGATCCGCCGGCCTCCTCGGCGGGGCCGTCTACGGTGACTCACGAACCGACGACGCCCGGCTCACCCTTGAGGTCATCCAGTCAGCCGTGACCCACGGGGCCGTCGTGGCCAACTACGTACAGGTCGACGGCTTCCTCCGAGGCCCCGGTGGAAGGGTCGCCGGGGTGAGGGCCGTTGACCGTCTCACCGGCGACCGGTTTGAGGCCAGGGCTGGCAGCGTGCTTACGGCCGCCGGCCCCTGGGCCGACGCCGTCAGACGCCTCGACGACCCCGCCGCGCCACCCCTGTTGCGCCTGACCAAGGGCGTCCACCTGACCCTGCCCAGGGCGAGGTTGCCGATCGAGCGCGCCGTGGTGATCCGCGGCCGCGAAGGACGGATGATGTTCGCCATCCCCAGCGACGATTGCACCTACGTGGGAACGACGGACACCGACTACGACGGCGACCCCAGCCAGGTCAGAGTGAATTCCGAGGACGTCGAGTACGTCCTGGAGGCCGTCGGACGGGCCTTTCCAGACGCCGGCATCGGGGACGGTGACATCATCAGCGCCTGGGCCGGCCTGCGGCCGCTCCTCAGACCGGCGAAGCTGAGGGACCCGTCGGCGACGTCGCGCGACTACAAGGTCTTCTTCAGCCCGTCGGGGTTGGTGACCGTGGCCGGCGGCAAGCTAACGGGGTTCCGGGCCATGGGCAGTCACATCGTCGACCGGCTCTACGCCGCCACAAGAGGCTCATCGCACTTGGCGAAGAGCACCGCCCCCTTGCCGGGGGCGGCCTCACCGGGTCTCTCCACTGAGGACGTGACAGCTCTCGCCGCACGGACCGGCGCCCCACGTTTGTATGTGGCCCGCCTGGCCGACCACTATGGCGGCGCCATCCGCGGGGTGGTGGCCCAATTGCCGGAGGCCGCGGCTGAGCGGCCACGGGAGGACCCCAGCCCACGGGAGGACCCCAGCAAGGCCTCGGACCCGGTCCTGACTTGGGCCAGAGCACGCGTCCGCCATGCCGTCAAGGGAGAGATGGCCGTGCGGCTGGAGGACGTCATCTGGCGGCGGACCGAGATAATGCTCTTCACGGCCGACAACGGGCGGGGTTACCTGGGCCCGTTGGCTGAAGAAATGGCCACCCTTCTCGGCTGGTCGGCGGCCAGGCAGGGGGCCGAGATTGAGCAATGCCGACAGCGCATCGACGACATGTTCGTCTGGCGAAAGGAAGCGGGGAAATGGGGCCAGAAGCGAATTGCTTTTGAGAGGTGACGATAGCTATGGAGCCCAGGCTGACCAACCGATTCCGCAATTCACCGATCATCGCCGCCGTCCGCGACGCCAAGGCCCTGCCCGCCGCGATAACCAGCCCGTGCCAGGTCATCTTTCTGCTGGCCGCCGAGATCGGCACGGTGGCGTCCCTGGTCCAGGCGGTCAAGCGCAAGGGCAAGGAAGCCCTGGTTCATTTCGACCTGGTTAACGGCCTGGGCAAGGACAACTACGGGCTTAAGTGGCTGGCCGAGACGGCTGAACCGACCGGCGTCATCACCACCCGCGCCCCCCTCGTGGCCCGAGCCCGCTCCTTGGGACTTGTCACCGTCCAGCGCAGCTTTCTCGTCGATTCCCAGTCCGTACAGGTCACCATGGAGCAGATCCTCAAGACTCCACCCGACTTCCTCGAAGTGCTGCCGGGCATCGCCCCGGACGGCATCCGCCTTCTGGCCGCACAGGCCGGTTGCCCGATCATTGCCGGCGGCCTTATCCGCACCGCCGCCCAGGTGAAGGCGGCCCTCGCGGCGGGGGCGGTGGCCATCTCCACGAGCGACGAAGGACTCTGGTACCGGCCGGGCTTCTGACGCCGAAGACGACCGGCTACAGACCACTTTAGCGGCATAAGCCTAGGCAAGTATTTGTCGGGAAATGTC
>JAJZPE010000189.1 GCA_021811325.1 Bacillota bacterium | reverse complement strand
CGATCTTGTCCGGAGAGTCCCACGGCAGCGGGCAGTCCGGGCACGGTCCGTTGCGGCCGACGAAAAACTCGTAGCAGGGGCGTCCGGTCTGGTCCCCATATTGCTTGACCGCGGCGGCGTTCATGAAGGTGGCGGTGCGGTCCGGGGCCAGGACCATCAGGGCCTCACCCATGTTCGCCATGATCAGCTCGAGCTCGTTCCGCGCCCGGTTGACCTCGCGGAAGAGTTCGGCGTTACGAATGGCCGCCACGAGGTGGTCGGCGATGGACTCGAGGGCGGGGATGCGGTCCGCGTCGAAGGGCGGGGAGCCCATGGTCCGGAGCTCCATGACGCCGACAGCCGTCTCCGCTATCTTCAGGGGCACGCAGATGTGAGTCCGGCCCGGCTGGCCGAAGCCGGCCAGGCATTCGGTGGCCGACCTCTTGCCCACGGAGACCGCCCGGCATTGGAGGAAAGCCTGGTCGACCAGGCTCCGCCGTTCCTGGTCTTCGGGTTCGTCTTTGAACTCCGGCTCCTGGTCGGTCGGCGACCCGACCGGCCCCCTGCTGACCTTGAACCGCAATCGCCCGTCCGGGTCGGGCAGCCAGACGCTGACCACCGCCCCGCCGGCCAGTTCGGATACGAGCCTGGCCCCCTCGGCCAGGGCTTCGTCGATGTCCACGATGGAGACAATCTGGTCGCCGATGAGTCCGGCCTGCCGGGCGTCCTCGATCTGGCGCGCCCTGGCGTCGGCCAGATACCTGTTGAGCAGAGCGAGCGTCAGGTTGCTGCCGACGATGGAGGCCCGGGTGACGTGGTCGCGGCTGAAGGGGGGTGCGCCCTCGGAGCGGCCCACGGCCAGAGCGCCCAGGGCCTGCCCCTGATGGGCGAGCGGCACCACGATCAGCTGCCCGGCTCCTTCATGGCCGTCGAGGACGACCGGGCCGCCGGTCCTGATGGCCTCGCTGAAGACCGGACCATAGGCCCGGCGCTGACAGGACGACCGCACCCGGGCCAGCCCGAGGCAACTTGTGAGGCCGTGGACGGCGAGCAGCTTCGGCCCCTGTGCCCCACTCGCCGGCCCGAACAACCAGAAGGCACAGGCGTCGGCCTCCATGGCGAAGGCCGCTTCACGGACGATGGTCTCCGCCGTCCCGGGGTCGAGGCGGAAGTTGGCCGCCGCGGTCAGGCGGGCCATGGCTTCCATCCGGTGGGCCAAGCCCATCGCTTCACCGTAGAGGACGGCCTGGAGAACAAAGGAGCCGAGGGCCCCGACCATCGTCTTGGCCAGCCGGAAGTCTTCGGCGGTGAACTGCCGGCCTCTGGAGGCCAGGTTCAACACCCCGATGACGCGGTTCCGGGTCTTCACCGGGATGCTCATGATGGAAGCGAACCCTTCCGCCTCGACGATGGCCTTGACCGTCCGTGGGTCGCTCAAGGCGTCTTCGGCCAGCTCACCCTGGCCCGTCTCGGCGACCTGCCCGGAGAGGTTGCGCCCGAAGGTGCTTTGGGCGGCGAGCTCGATCGTCTCGGGCTTCAGGCCGCAGTGAGCGACGACCGGCATGGACGTCGAGATCGGGTCGACCACGCGGAGGATGGCCGCGTCGGCCCTCATGATCTCCGCCACCGAGCCGAGGGCGAGGTCGAGGAGTTCCTCGGGGGGCTGGGCCAGGTCGGTCTCGGCGATCTGCCGGTAGGCCTCCAACAGCTCTTCGCAGCGATGGCGGCGGCTGCCCCTCTCGGCGGTGTCCGGCCTGGCCGCCGGGCCGCCCGTCGTGAAGGTGGTCTGGACACTGAGCGGAACGGGGTTCCTCTCCATTTGGCCCCGGTACCGGAAATGCGAATGGCACCGCGTGACCCGGACCGCAAGTCCGTCATCGACGCGCTGCCAATCATAGAGGCACAGGATGATCAGCGGCATGTCGGCCACCAGGGCCGCCGCCGCCTCTTCCCAGACTTGGAGGGAGAAGGTGGAATCGACGACGCCGTTCCTGATCCGAGCCGCCAGGGTCAGGGCGTCAACCGCCAAGCGCGCCGGACGGACCGCGCCGGCGGGGCCCCGGGTGCGACGGCGCAACGACTCCGTCAACCGGGGTAGACTAAAGAAGCCCTCGGAGGAAAGGTATTCGTCGGGTTCCAGCTCGTTGCCACCGCAACCGATTGAGAAGGTATCTTCGTTGGGCGTATCCTTGACACCGTTGAAGGCTACGTAAAGCTGTGCTTTTTCCTCGTAGCTGCGGTAGAAAGCGGCAACGTGGTCGCCGGGTGCCAACTGGGTCCAGCCAGGGGGACCGTCGGCCACTTCGGTTGCCTCCCCATGAAGCCTTGGACTTGTGCACGAGAGGAGGTTCCCTTGTGCACAGCCGAGAAGCGCTACGAGCCGCTTCTGGATGTTGGACTCTGAGGATGATATTGGCATTTATTCGGGATTTTTGCCAATTGTCCTTCCAACCGATTCGCAAACTATTCGACCGGTTTCGGGCGGTTGACGACCGCTTCCGACACCGGCGGCCATGGAGGGAGCCGTTTCAATGTCGAGGCACGATGATAGCCAGGGCCGGTCGCGGGGCCGCCGCGACCTCATTGCCGGGTTCGACGACCCGCTGGCCGCCCGTCGCGCGGCCGACGAGTTGGGACGGGCCGGTTATGACGCCGTTCGAGTCGACCCGATGACCCAGCACCCGCGGATGCCGTCCAGAAATGAGGACAACGCCGGGTACCCCGACACCTTCACCGGAGAAGGTGACATCGTCGCCCGGAGCGGGCTCATCGCCAGCACCGCCGTGAGCGGGATGGCCGTCGAGTCCGACCCGTTCTCGGACCCGGATGGCTACGACCCCTTCCCCGGCAGCCGGTACGTGCTGACCGTGGTCATCGAGGGGCCGGAGAACGAAGTGCCCGGCCTCGCCGAGAAGGCCGGGCGGATCATCAGACGGCACGGGGGCACGACCTAGCCTAGAACAGCCTGACCAACCAGGCCAGGCCGATGGCGACGAAGATGGCCGGCAGCAGGTTGCCGACGCGGACTTTCTTGATGTTCAGGATGCCGAGGCCGATGGCGACGATGATGACCCCGCCGGTGGCCGACATCTCCGTGATCACCGGGCCCGGGAGGAGCGGCGCCGCCCAGCGGGCCAGGACGGCGATGGCCCCCTGATATAGCAAGACGCTGACCGACGAGAAGAGCACGCCGACCCCCATGGCCGAGGCGAAGATGACGGCGGAGACTCCGTCGAGGACCGACTTGGCGAAGAGGATGCTGTGCTCGCCGCGGAGGCCGTCCTCGATGGCGCCGAGGACGGCCATCGAGCCGACGCAGTAGATGAGGCTGGTGGTGACGAAGCCCCGGCCGAAGTCGCCCCCGGCGGCCCCGACCCGCTTCTGGAGGGCGTTGCCCAGGCGTTCCAGCCCGCCCTCGATGTTCATGGCCTCGCCGATGATGCCGCCGATGACCAGGCTCATCAGGACCACCAGGATGTTCTGGGTCTTGAGGGCCATCGATAGACCGATGACCACGGTGCCCAGAGCCAGGGCGTTGATGACGGTCTCCTTGACCTTGTCGGGCAGGATTCCGCGGAAGACGAGCCCGAAAAAACCTCCGATGACGATGACGACGGCGTTGACGATGGTCCCGATCAGTGCCAACACTTCCTCACGGACTTAGCTGCGGTCGCTGGGAATCGAAGTGATATTCTAGCCCCGGCCGGGCTTTCCTCCTCGGCCGGGGCTTCTCTTTGTCAGCGGAGTCTGGTGTTGTCGCGCATCGTCGTCTCGTCGTCGTCTTCCGGGTCGAGGGGCACGAACGAGGCGCAATCGGCCCTCTGGGGCCGCCGGGCGGCGGCGACGGCAGGTCTCGCGGGCCGCGACCGTTCCGGCCCGACGACCCGCGCCAGGTCCGCGGCCAGGGCAATAGAAAAGGGATCCCCCGCGCGGCCTTCCGGTCGCCGGTGACCCCCGAGGGCGACTTCGTAATGGTTCACGGCCTACCCTCCCCGACCATCACCGGCGGGTCAGCTCCGCCTTGACCTGATAGAGATCCCCGCGGTAGACGAAGTGCATGGCCCCGAGCGGCCTGCTGTTCTCGACAAAGCTCAACCGGTCGATGACCAGGACTGGCGAGCCACGGCGGATGCCCAGCAGTTCGGCCTCGCGGCCGGTGGCCAGAGCGGGCTGGACGGTCTGCTGGACCCGCCTGAACCTCAGCCCATGGACGTGGACCAGGCGGTGGTAGAGGGAGCCCGTCAGGTCTTCCTTCTCAAGTCCCGGGACCATCGTCTGGTTGAGGTGGGCCATCTCCAGGGCGATGGGGACGCCGTCGCCGAAGCGGAGCCGCTCTAGGCGGATGACCTTCTCATTGTCCTTCAGCCCGAGCTGCTCACGG
>JAJZPE010000022.1 GCA_021811325.1 Bacillota bacterium | reverse complement strand
GGCCTCGTCCTTCTGGTGGGCCGGATAGGCCGAGCCGACCTTCATCTTCACTTCCTCCGCCGTCCGTTCCCCGATGAGCAGGTTGTAGTTGCGCTTGACGTAGTTGACGATGGCCTCGTCCATCTCATCGCCGGCGACGCGGATCGACCGGCTGGTGACGATGCCGCCGAGGGAGATGAGGGCCACCTCGGTCGTGCCGCCGCCGATGTCGACGATCATGTTCCCGGTCGGCTCATGGACGGGCAGGCCGGCCCCGATGGCCGCGGCCATGGGCTCCTCGATGAGGTGCGCCTCCCTGGCCCCGGCCTGCAGGGTGGCGTCCATGACCGCCCTCGCCTCGACCTCGGTGACCCCCGAGGGGACGGCGATGACCACCCGCGGCCGCACCAGCATCCTGCCCTGCTGGGCCTTGTTGATGAAGTAGCGGAGCATGGTCTGGGTAACGTCGAAGTCGGCGATGACGCCGTCCTTCATCGGCCGGATGGCCACGATGTTGCCGGGGGTCCGGCCGATCATCTTCTTGGCCTCGTCCCCGACCGACAGGACCTGCTTGGTTTCGCTATTCAGGGCGACGACCGAGGGCTCCTGGATGACGACCCCCTTGCCCCTGACGTAGACGAGGGTGTTGGCCGTGCCCAGGTCGATCCCCATATCGCGGGAGAAGTAATTGTAAATGAAACCGAACATCCATCAGACCGTCCTCTCGTGTGGAAAGCCGGATAATGTTGCTAACTGGCTCTAGAGCAGGGATTTCTCACGAAAGCTGACGTACCTATTGTCACCCACCACGATATGGTCCAATACCTCGATTCCCAGTAGTTTCCCGGCCTCGGCCAGCCGCCTGGTGACGTCGATGTCTTCGCGGCTGGGCGTCGGGTCGCCGCTGGGATGGTTGTGGGCCAGGATGACCGCGGCGGCGTTGCGTCTTACCGGACTCTTGAAGATGTCCCGCGGGTGGACCACAGAGGAAGACAACCCGCCGACGGATACGGTTTCCACCCCCAGGACGTGGTGCTTGGTGTTCAGCAAGACCACCAGAAAGTGCTCCTGCTCCAGATAGCGCAGGCGCTCGGCGACGATGGCCTCGGCGTCCTTGGGCGACCGGATGGCCGCCCGCGCCTCTTGGCGCATGGCCAACCGCCGGCCGAGTTCGAGGGCCGCCTTGATCTGCGCCGCCTTGACCCGGCCGATGCCGCTGACCGCCGCCAGTTCTTCGATCTTGGCGTTGACCAGGTAGCGCAGGCCGTCAGGGTCCAGGACCAGGAGTCTCCGGGAAACGTCGACGGCGGTCGCCGACCGGGTCCCGGTGCGAATGACGATGGCCAGCAGTTCGGCTTCGCTGAGGGCCTCGACCCCCTGGGCCAGGAAGCGCTCCAGCGGGCGTTCGGCGGCGGGCAGCTCCCGCAGGGTCATCGGGCGCATGGTACCGACCTCCTCCGGGGTTCGCCCTAGAGGGGCCTTGCGCCCTAGAGCCTTACGGCTTCTCAGGTCTCCTGGTCAAAGCAGGTGCATCCCGAACTCCTCGAGCATCCGGTCCAGGCGGACGAGGGGCAGGCCGACCACGTTGTAGTAGCCGCCCTCGATCCGCTCCACCAGGAGGCTGCCGAGCCCCTGGACGGCGTAGGCCCCGGCTTTGTCGTCGGGCTCGCCGGAGGCCACGTACCGCTCGATTTCGTCGTCGCTGAGGGAACGGATCCAGACCGCGGTCTCCTCGTGCGACACGGACTCGCGGCCGCTCTCGGCGTCGATGACGGCCAGGCCGGTGATGACCTGGTGGCGCCGGCCCGACAGCAGGCGGAGCATCGTCCGCGCTTCGTTGCGGTCCCGGGGTTTACCGAGGACCGCCGAGCTGACGACGACGATGGTGTCGGCCCCGATGACGAGGCCGGAACGGCGCCCCGCGGCGACCGACCGGGCCTTGCTCAGGGCCAGCGCGCGGGCCTGCTGGACGGGCGTACCGATGATGGCACCCTCGTCAAGGTCACTGGCGACGACCTCGAACTCCACCCCGACCTGTTCGAGAAGGGCTTTGCGCCGGGGCGAGGTGGAGGCCAGGATCAGCCGTGGGTTCATGGCCTTGCGGTCAGGACCGGCTCCAGGCGAAGGCCGCCAGGACCAGACCGACCAGACCGACCACGTTGAGATGGAGGGTGACACCGAAAGTCAGGGTGAAGAACTCGGCCGCCAACTTGAACGGCGGGTCGATGCCCGCGTTGACTGAACGGGCGAGCACCGGAAGGGCCTTCCCGGCCAGGCTGCCGACCAGGTTGCCCAGCCAGCCGCCGACCAGGAGGAGCACGATCAATAGGAGCAGACTCTTGCCTCGACGCGTCGTCCTTCCCTCCCCCGGATTGCCTCAAAAAATGGATGCCTATTGCTATTTTCTGCCAATCTCCGGATACCTATGCGTCGCGGTCCCGCCGGGCCTGTCCACCACGGGCGCCGACGGACCCCCCCGGGTCCAGGTCACGTGGCCGCCGATCACTTGTTGCCGTCCCAGGCGAGGACCGCGCGGTAGGCGTCGACCGCCTTCATGTAGGCGCCGACGGCCTTGCCGTAGGCCTCGGCCGGCCCCCCGCCGGCGAAGGCGGCCAGGTCGTCCAGGGCCGTCTCGGCGGCTTTCAGAGCCTCACCGACGCGGCTCCCCAGCGACGCCAGGTCGGCCGGCGCACCGGCGGCCAGTCCCTGACCGGCCTGACGGAGGCGTTCTTTCCATTGGTCGGCCCGGGTCTTCAGGGCCGCCAGGTCGAGCTTATGCTGGTAGTAGGCGTCGAGCCAGCCGGTCTCGGCCGGGACCAGCCCAGCCACCTCCTCGGCCGCCTTCTTGAGGGCGCCGAGGTAGGCGACGTCAGAGCCGCGCCAGGTCCGGGAGCCCGACGGGATGGCCACCGAGGTCATGAACCCGCTCACCCCGGCCTTCTTGAGCGAGGCCCCGTAAGCGGTGGCCACCGCCTTGTCGCCGAAGGCGCCGATGCGCACCTTGTAAGGGGGCGGCGAGGACGCGAGGTAGGTCACGTAAGCCGGGTATCCGCGGCTCTGCCACCGGACCGCCTCGGCCAGGGCCGACCGCTCCTTGTCGAGCGCGGCCACCTGATAGGAGTAGATGGTGGAGGCGCCCGGTGAGAAAGTGATCGTGCCCGGCGTCGGGACCGTGGGACCGGAAGGCGGCGAGGGCTGCCCGGTGGATGGGCCCGGCGACGCTTGCGGCGTCGGGCCGGCGTTCGTCCCGCCTTGCGCGGGGCTTTCGACGCTCGCCGTCCGGTGGGAGGTGATGGCGTTGAAGAGGCGCCAGCCCATGTAGAAGCCGGAGAGGCCGGCGATCACCGTGAGGATGGCGATGACGGTATACAGCCTGTATCGCCGGCGGCTCTTGCGCGAGACACGGGTCTGCGTAGGACCACCTCCGCAACGACGGCCGGCCCGCACCGGTTGGCGCAGATTCAGCAACGGCAGCTATCGGAGCCATGTCCGTAGCTGATTACGCCGCACCGTCAGGCAATTCCTCTGTCGCCGGTTTGGTTGATTCAAGGCACAGTTGGCAGCGGATACCGCCGTTTCAAGCTTTTGTCGCTGTGCCGGTCGTCGCCGTCAGGGTCGCGATGAGCTTCCCGGCCGTTCCGACCAAGTGGACGGTGACGGTCTGGCGGTCGGGCAGGGCGGCCCGCTCGATGAGCCCGAAGGCCCGCGGATGGGTGATCACCGCCGCGTTCATCATGCCCTTGCCCGGGTCCTCGAGGGCCACTCGCACGATGAGGAGCCCGCCCTCGGTGAAGGCCTCGGTGAGCCGGACGTGATAGCCGGCCGACGGGCAGGTGCCGCGGTGAACGGCGACGAGGACGTAGCTCCCGAAGTCGATGGCCGGTGAGTACTCCTTCAGTCTGTAGGCCTCGATGAAAGAGTGCTCGTCCAGAAAGACGGCGTAGACCGGCCGGCTCGGCTCGACGTAACCGCGGGCGACCGTGAACTGGTAGGGGCGGATGTCCATGACGACCACCTTCGTTCCTGGGTATTACCCTACGCCCCGCCCAATTCCTCCATGCCTCGAAAAGTTGTCCACCCCGTCAACCGCCCGGCCAGAGCCCGCTTCTCGACCGGGTGCTCCTGATGATAAGAATCGGCGTCAAGGGCGCCGCAATGACCGTGGCCGGCAAGATGTTCGGACGGTCACCGGCCGCCGTTCATCAGTTCACGCCGAATCCACCCGAGGGTCAGGGGGACCCCCTCCTCGAGGCGAACTCGCGGGTCGTGCCCCAGGTCGCGGGCGGCCCGAGTGATGTCCGGCCGTCTGCTCGGGGCGTTGGGGAAGTCCCGGTCCCGTGGGGCGGCCAACGCCGGGTCGGCGCCGGTGGCCGCCAGGACGATGGCCGCCAGTTCCTCCACCGAGCGGTGGTCGCGCCCGCCGAGGTTATAGACGTTGCCGGGACGGAAATTCTCGACCACGTTGGCCAGGGACGGGATGAGGTCGTCGACGTACATGAAGGTGCGGTAGCAGCCACGGAAAACGTCGAACGGCTGTCCGGTCAGGGCGTGGTGGCAGAACAGGCCGACCACGCTACAGTAGGGATGGTGGGTCTCGCCCGGGCCGTAGCCGTTGAAGATACGGAGCCGGACGATGGCCGTGCCGAAGGCCCTGGCGAAGTTGATCGCCTGCAGCTCGTTGACCCACTTGCTGATGGCGTGGTCGTTCGGCGGGAACACGGGGATTCGGTCGGTGAGCCCCTCGTCGAGGAGGATGTCGCCGAGGTCCCCGTAGATCTCCGAGGAGCCGGCCAGGATCAGGCCGAAGCCGCGGTTGACCTGCATCTCCAGGATGTTCCGCGTGCCGACGACGTTGGTCCGCCAGAGCCGCTGGTAATGGTCCTCGCCGTTCTTCCGGCCGAACTCGGCGGCCAGGTGGTAGACATAGTCGTACTCGTCCTCGAAGACCCGCTCCACCTGCCGGAAGGAACCCACGTCGGCCCGGTCGCAATCATCGTCGCCGCCGTGGAAGAGGTCGGTCCCGCGGACCCGGTGGCCGCGTCGCCTCAGCTCGGCGACGAGCGGACGACCCAGGGTCCCCCGCGAACCGGTGACCAAGATGCGCGCCATTGTCTTCACCCGCCCTACAATATGCGGCCGCCCCCGCGGGGGCCGGGGGCCGTCCCATCCATCGAATCGACCCTCCCGCCGGGTCCACCTGGCCTTCAAAAGAGGATGCCGTCGGGATGGCAGCGAGAAGGACGCCCGTTTCCACCGTGAAAGTGGGACGGGCGCCCTTTGTTCGGCCCATGGCCCTTGCCCGGCTTCACCGGCCGGCGATCTGCTCCCGTCTTTCGTTCAGCCTGGCAAGCTTGTCGGCCAGCTCCAGGCGGCGGGCCCGCTCCTTCTCGACCACCTCGGCCGGGGCCTTGGCCAGGAACCCCTGGTTGGCCAGACGGCCGGTGATCTTGGTCAGCTCGGACCCGGTGGCCTGGATGTCCTTGTCGACCCTGGCCACCTCGCGGTCGATGTCGATGAGGCCGCGCAACGGGAGGTAAATCTCAGCGCCGCCGGCGATGGCCGAGATGGCCTGCGGCGGGCGCTCCTCGAGGGTCGAAGCCACCTCCAGGTTGGCCACGTAGGCCAGCTTGAGCAGGTGCTCGCGCCCAATCTGAAGGGCCGCCCCGCTCTCGGCGGTGGTCGGGTGGATGATGACGTCGGCCTTCTTGCCGGTCGGGACGTTGATCTCGGCCCGGATGTTGCGGATGGCCTTGATCATCTCCATCACCGTCGTCAGCCGGGCTTCGGCCTCGCGGTCGTCGAGGTCCTGCGAAGCCTTGGGCCACGGGGCGATCATGATGCTCGGCCCGTCGTGAGGCAGGTGCTGCCAGATCTCCTCGGTGACGAAGGGGATGAACGGGTGGAGCAGCCGCAGGGTGTGGTCGAGGACCCACCACAGGACCCGCTGGGCCGTGCGGCGGGAGGGCGTCCCCTTGGCCGCCAGCCGCCCCTTGACAAGCTCGATGTACCAGTCGCAGAGTTCATCCCAGACGAACTCGTAGAGGACGCGGGCCGCCTCGCCGAGCTCGAGGGCCTCCAGGAAGCGGTCGACCTCGCCGGCCGCCCGGTTGAAGCGGGAGATGACCCAGCGGTCTTCGAGTTCGAGGCCGTCCCGCGGGAGGTCCCAGCCGTCGCGGTCCGGGTCGAAGTCGCCCAGGTTCATCAGGGCGAAGCGCGACGCGTTCCAGATCTTGTTGGCAAAGTTCCGGCTGGACTCGACGCGCTCCCAGTAGAAGCGCATGTCGTTGCCGGGTGTGTTGCCGGTCAGGAGGGTGAAGCGGAGGGCATCAGCGCCGTAGTCCCGGATGACCTCCAGCGGATCGATCCCGTTGCCCAACGATTTGGACATCTTCCGGCCATCGGAGTCGCGGATGAGGCCGGTGATGAGGACGAAGTCAAAGGGTTTCTCGCCCATGAACTCCAGTCCCGAGAAGATCATTCGGGCGACCCAGAAGAAGATGATGTCGTAGGCCGTCACCAGGATGTCGGTCGGGTAGAAGTACTCCAGTTCGGGCGTCTTGTCCGGCCAGCCGAGGGTGGAGAAGGGCCAGAGGGCCGAACTGAACCAGGTGTCGAGGACGTCTTCCTCCTGGACCAGCCGGCCGGCGTCGGCCCCGCAATGGACGCACTTCTTCGGGTCCTCGCGGGCGACGGTTATCTTCCCGCACTCCTGGCAGTGCCAGGCCGGAATCCGGTGGCCCCACCAGAGTTGCCGCGAGATGCACCAATCGCGGATGTTCTCCATCCAGTTCAGGTAGATGCGGGCGAAGCGCTCGGGGACGAACTTCACGTCGCCGCGGCGGACGACCTCCATGGCCGGTTCGGCCAGGGGCTTCATCCGCACGAACCACTGGGTCGAGATGAGCGGCTCGATGGTCGTATCGCAGCGCGAACAGTGACCGACCGAGTGCGTGTAGGCCTCGACCTTGGCCAGGAAGCCTTCCGCCTCGAGCTGCTTGACCAGGGCCGCCCGGCAGGCCAGGCGGTCCATCCCGGCATAGCGCGGACCGGCTTCGGCCGTCATCCGGCCATCGCCGTCGATGATCTCCACCGCGGGCAGGTTGTGCCGCTGGGCCATCTCGAAGTCGTTCGGGTCGTGGGCCGGCGTGACCTTGACCGCCCCGGTCCCGAAAGCCGGGTCGACGTACTCGTCGGCGATGATCGGCAGGCGCCGGCCGACCACGGGTAGGATGGCCGTCCTGCCGACCAGGCCGGTGTAGCGCTCGTCCTTCGGGCTCACGGCCACGGCCGTGTCGCCGAGCATGGTCTCGGGCCGGGTGGTGGCCACGGTTATCTGGCCGCCGCCCTCCAGCGGGTAGTTGATGTGCCAGAGGCTGGTCGTCTCCTCGACGTGCTCGACCTCGATGTCGGAGATGGCCGTGCGGCAGTCCGGGCACCAGTTGACGATGTACTTGCCCTTGTAGATGAGGCCCTTCTCATAGAGGCGGACGAAGACCTCCCGAACCGCCCGCGACAGCCCCTCGTCGAGGGTGAAGCGCAGACGCGACCAGTCGCACGACGCACCCAGCTTATAAAGCTGCTTGCCGATGGTCGCGTTGTACTTCTCCTTCCACTCCCACACCTTGGCGACGAACCCCTCGCGGCCGAGGTCGTGGCGGGACAGGCCCTCCTTGGCCAGTTCCTCTTCCACCTTGACCTGCGTGGCGATGCCGGCATGGTCCGTGCCGGGCTGCCAGAGGGCCTCGTAGCCCTGCATCCGCCGCCAGCGGATGAGGACGTCCTGGACCGTGTTGTTCAGGGCGTGGCCCATGTGCAACGCCCCGGTGATGTTCGGCGGCGGGATGACGATGCAGTACGGCTTCCTGGCCGGGTCGACCTCGGCCCTGAACCAGCCGCCGTCGAGCCAGTACTGGTACCACCTGTCCTCGACCACCTTCGGGTCATACACCGACGGAATCGTCGCCTCCGGAGCGGTCTTCGCTTCGCTTTCGCTCATGCCGGCAACCTCCAATCCTGGACCTGATGGTCGGGGCCCCGGTTCAATCGCCCCGTGAAACCAAAAAAGCCCTTTCGTCCATAAGGACGAAAGGAGCGAAATCTGTCGCTCTTCCGCGGTGCCACCTCAGTTCCCCGGCCGTCCGCCGGCCGCTGTCGCGGCCTACTCGCCCCGGGGCCCTCTTCGACTAACGGGTTTTCGCCGTCCGGGTCTGGCGGTCGCCCCTGCGGGCCAGGCCCTCAACCCGGAAGCTCCGGAGCGACGTTCGGCGGTCCTCTCCTGGGAGACCTTCCAGCCCTGGGGCCTCCCTCTCTGCAGGCGGAACCGGCCTACTCTTCTCCATCCTCGCCTTTGTTCATATTCAGTTCTGGATGCCTTTGCCCTGATTCTACATGGCTTCGCGGTGGCTGTCAAGCCGCGGCCTGAAGGCCTCGCGCCGCAGGGACATCAGGACGAGGTCGTCGTCGCGTTCGGCCCGCCGGCCGTTCAGCTTGAGGAGACCCTCCTTGCGGAAGCCGACCTTCTGGTAGCACCGGATGGCCCGGGCGTTGCCGCGGTAGACCCGCAGATAGATCTGGTCGAGGTGGAGCCGATGGAAGGCGAAGTTGACGAACACCTGAACGGCGTCGCTGCCGTAGCCACGCCCCCAGCAGTCCTTCTCGCCGATGCAGACGGACAACTCGCCGCGCCCGCCGCGCCATTCGATGTGCTCCAGCTCGATGGTCCCGATTAGCCGGCCGTCCTCAGACTCGATGGCCAGGGCCCGGTGGCCGCGGTTGACAGAGACCCGGTTGAACCAGGTCACGCAGGTATCCCAGGAAAGGAACTTCTTGCCGAGGTACTTGATGATCTCGCTGTCGTTGTCCCACTCCATCATCTTCCCGAGGTCTGACTCACGGATTGGGCGAAGGTTGATCTTATGCCCGCGGACCACGCTTTTCGAAGACCTCCCGTAGCTTCGGCGACCAGTCTCGCCGATGACCAAGGCCGTCTGCGCTGAAACGATAATTGCAGCTAAGACTGGGTCTTGGCGGTTGATTTTCGTGGCTGAGCCTGCAAATCCTGCAGGGAAATGGCTCCATGAAGACCAGCAAACGCGCTTAGCGCGGGCATCCTAGGCGGGTGGAGGTGAGCGCTCACGAAGACCGCGCGCTTTTGGCCGGTGGCGGTGGTTATGGTAACCGTCGCGGCGTTGTCCATCGCGCCGATAGGCCCGGCGGCGCGGGCGTCAAGCGCTTCCGCGCCGGCCGGTCTGCCGCCGGGTTCACGCCTGATGGTCCTGGCGCCGCACGAGGACGACGAAACGCTGGCTACCGGGCAATTGATCGCCGCCGCGCGACAGCAGGGCCTGGCGGTCAAGGTCGTCTTCGTCACCGGCGGCGACGGCTTCTCCCGCGCCGCGAAGGCCGAGAGCGGCGGCGGCCGGCCGACGGCCGCCGACTACCTGGCCCTGGCCGCTGAACGTCGGAAAGAGGCCATCGCCGCGACCACCGCCCTCGGGCTGTCCCAAGCGGACGTGGTCTTCCTCGGCTATCCCGACCTCGGCCTGAAGGAGATGCTCCTCCGCCACTGGACGGTCGACGACCCGTATCGCTCGGACTTCACCGGCTCAACCCGCTCACCGTATCCGGATTCCTACCGTCCGCAGGCGCCCTATGCCGGGCAAGCGCTCCTGACCGACCTGGAGGGGCTCATCGCCGCCTTCCGCCCGACGGTCATCGCCGCCCCCCACCCAGGCGACGTCCACACCGACCACTGGGCGACGGCCGTCTTCACCCAGATCGCGGTGATGCGCCTGCAGGCCGCCGGCAAGCTGCCGGCGCCGGGGCCGCTGGTCCTGGGCTACGTGGTGCACGCCGGCCCGTGGCCGTACCCGCCCTGGTCCGCCCCCGACCTGCCCTTGCCGCCGCCGCAGTCACTGGCGGCCACCTCCACCCGATGGGTCATCAGGCCCGGCGGCCCAGTCGAGAGAGGGCGAAAAGCGCTGGCCATAGCCGGCTATCGCTCGCAGTTGCGGGTGGCCGGCGACTACCTGTCCAGCTTCGCCCGGACCAACGAGTTCCTCGGCGCCGGCCGGACGCTGACCGCGGCCCGCGTCGACCGCCCGCCGGCCACCGAGGCTGACTGGCGCGAGCTGCCCGTGGCCGTGGCCAACCCATGGACAGGCGCAGCCCTCGGCCACCGCCCCGCCCGGCCCGACTGGAGCCAGGCCCGGCTGGCCTGGGACGGGCGGCGGCTGCATTTCCGGCTGCAGTTGACCTCGCGGCCCCGAAGGCCCGCCGAGTATCGCGTCTACGTGTACCTGCCGGCGGTCCTCGAGGGCGAGGGCGGCTCGCCGGCGGCGGCGGGCCCGGCCACCGCGTCCCGGATGGAGGTCCGGATCCGAGTCGGCGTCGGCGCGTCCTCGGCCACCCTGACCGACCCCGATCGCGGGACGGTCCGGCCGCTGCCGGTGGGGACCGGCCCGGACGGCCGCTCGGTGTGGTCCTCGCTGGAACTGACCGGGCAACCTTTTCCCTTCTACATCGGTTTCGAAGGGCCGGAGGGCACGGCGGAGGCCGGACCGGCCACCTGGTCGCTGGTGCGTTGAGTTCCTCCGGGTTCAGAATGCTCGCCGGACGCGGTTTGCCTACCAGGTTCGGTCGGCCCGCCGCCCAAGGCCTCACGGACCGCTTCGACCAGTTCCTTGAGCTGCTCGCCCAGCCCCGGTCCACGCAAGGAGTAGATGGCCAGGTCGTCTCCGCGGACGACGGCCACGGCCACCGGGTGGACGGCGCCCGCGGCGGCCGTAAAGCCGGGCTCTCCCCCGTCCGCGCCCGGCCGCCCGCCGAGGCTCCCGAACCAGCAGGAGGCTATGGGGACAAGCTTCACCGGCCCGACCTCGATGGGTTTCCCGATGACGGCCTCAGCCGCCACCGCCGTCACCGCTTCGGGCAGGACGTCCTGGAGTATTTCCTTGCGGCCAGCGGGCCCGTAGCCATTGAGACCCAAGCCGATGCCTCCACGCTACCTTCGAGTTCCCCGGTCCCGCGCGGCGGGACCGGGGACTAGTATTTCCAGGGCAGGCAAAAGAAAGCAAGGCCCGATTCACGGTCGCTGGGAGGGCGCGCACCGCGGGTCGATCTGGGCCCTGGTGGCCGTCGCCTTCGTCAACCTCGTCGGCCGGAACGTCGCGGTTTCCTGCCGGGGAGCCTGGGCCCCGCCACGGCCGCCGGCCGGGCGATGCGCCGAAGGGGCCCGGAGACGGCCGCCACCGGGTCGGAGCAGTAAAGAAGAGAGCCTCCCTACGGCGGCTCTCGTGTCGCTTGGTGATTTGTCTTTTCGGCAGCCTGCTTAGGCGGTCGCCGCGGCCTGCGCTTCGGCCGGCACCAGCAGCCCGTGCCGCTCGATGGCGGCGTCGAGGATGCTGTTGATCAGCCGGGTGTAGCCCATCCCTTCGGCGTCGGCCATCCGCGGCAGGTCCGAGAACCCGGGGGCCAGGCCCGGCAGCGGGTTGATCTCGATGACGTGCGGCACGCCGTTGCGGTCGAGCCGCAGGTCCACTCGGCCGATGTCGGCGCAGTCCATCGCCCTGAAGGCGGCCAGGGCCAGGCGGCAGAGCCGCTCGCGCTCGGCCTCGGTCAGGGGAGCCGGCAGCAGGTAGTAATGGTCGGCATCCCAGTCGCGCTTGAACTCATAGTCGTAGACGGGGAGGCGCCCGGTCGGGCAGGCATCGTAGTTGATCTCGATGATTGGGAAGAAGTGGTGGTCGTGGTTCCCGAGGACGCCGACGGTGAACTCGCGGCCCTCGAGGAACTCCTCGACCAGGGCGGCCTGGCGGTAGTACCGGTGGATCTGGTTGACCTGCTCCCGCAGCTGACGGGCGTTCGTGACCACAGAGCTGGTCGAAACGCCGATGCTCGACCCTTCGCGGGCGGGCTTGACGAACAGCGGGAAGCGGAGGTTGCCACGGCTCGGCTCCCGGCCGGGTTCGATGACTTCGAACTTCGCGGTCGGGATGCGGTGATAGGCGAAGACGCGCTTCGCCATCGGCTTGTCGAGACTCATCGCCAGAGACAGGACGTTCGAACCGGCATAAGGGATCCCCAACATCTCCAAAAGCGCTGGAACGTGCGACTCGCGGCTCTCGCCCCGCAGACCCTCGGCGATGTTGAAGGCAATGTCGATCTTGCTATGCTTGAGGGTCGTAAAGGCATTCTCGTCGGCCTCGATGAAGATTACCTCGTGACCGCCCCAGCGGAGAGCGTCCGCGATAGCCAGCACTGTTTTTTCGCTGTCCAGCTCAGCGTGGATATCCGGAGGCTCACCCTCTTCTGGAGGGTCGTACTTACCGAGGTTGTAAAGCAAACCTACGGTGAGTCCCATCCGTCTTGATTCCTCCTGACTTCGTTGTGGGCGATCCAGTCGGGGATTCTAAGATGTCTCCGGCTAATCCCTAGGCCCCCGCCCCCTTCTTCCCAAGTCTCGCGAAGTGGCATCTACTGCCAGAACCTCGCTTGTTCAGAGATAATTATAATCCGCCCCACACCTGTGTCAACAGGAACTTTCATCGCTGGCTTGGTCGAAAGAACCATGGTATACTACCGTCGTGGAGATGACAGCGTTGAACCCTAGGAGACTGCTGGCCGACCTCTCACTCTTGCTCGTGGCCTTCATCTGGGGGTCCACCTTCGTGGTCGTCAAGGAAGCGGTGGCCCACCTGTCGACCTTCTGGTTCCTGGCCATCCGCTTTTGGTTGGCTTTCTTGGTCCTCCTTGCCATATATTATCGTCAAGTGGCGGCCGCCGTTAAAGTCCGGGCGGCTCTGACCGGCGCCGTGGTGGTTGGGGTTTTCCTGGCCGCCGCCTACGCCCTCCAGACCACGGGGTTGACTGTCACCACGCCCTCCAAGGCCGCCTTCGTGACCGGCCTATACGTCGTCATCGTCCCGATCTTCCAGGCCACCCTGCTCAAGCGGCCCCCGGGGGTCTACCCGGTGACCGGGGCGGTGGTGGCCACCGCCGGTATGGGGCTGCTGACCCTCCAGGGCGGCCTCCTCCCCTCCGGCGGCGACCTCCTCGTCCTCGGGTGCGCTTTCGGCTTCGCCTTCCATATCATCGCTGTCGGGCACTACGCCCACCGGCAGGACCCATACGCCCTGGCGACCCTCCAGGTCGGGGTGGCGGCCGCCGCCTTTACCCTTTTGGCGCTGGCCTTCGAACCCCGCCCGGGCCACCTCGCGGTCCCCGTCTGGCTGGCCATCCTGGTCACCGGCGTCTTCGCCACTGCCCTGGCGATGGTCCTCCAGAACGCCGTCCAGCGTCTGACCCCGCCCACGCACGCGGCGATCCTGCTGGCCATGGAACCCGTCTTCGCCGCTCTGACGTCGTTCGTCTATCTCGGTGAGGTCCAGAGCCCGCGGGCTCTGGCCGGTGCCGCCATGATGCTGGCTGGGATGCTCCTCGCGGAAGTCCGCCCGGCCGACCGGGCGAGGCCGACCGCCGGCCTGCCCGGCTGACCCCGGCAGGAGACCACCCACCCCACGGCGAAACTCGCTTCGCAGCTCGTTTCGCCACTGCAGGAGGAACTGATGGCCAAGAAGACCCTCGGTTTGGACGCCGCCACCTGGCGGGAGTTGCTCGCTGTGGCCGGCCTCTCGCTGGCTGTAGCCTTCGTCGCCTTCTTCTGGGACCTCTCCAAGAACGGCCGCGACCTGGTCGTGTACGCCCAGAAGGCACTGGCCCAGAAGAACTACGTTACGGTCACCCTGGACGCATCGGGGTTCAAGGCCCACGGCGTGGCCGCCGACGGCACCTATGACATCCAGGCGAACACCACGTCGCCGGGGGACGCGGCCAAGACCATCCTGGCGGCCGTCAACGGCAGCGGACTCGGGCCCTTCCGCTTCATCGGCTCGGCCGGCGGCCAGGTCGTCGGAACCAATCAGACCACCCCAACCCCGCCCGCGCCGGGCGCAGCCCCCGACCCGGCCAAGCCCCTGACCTTCTTCGGGCCCCCCGCCGACCCGGGCAACACCCTGGCCATCACCCAGCAGGGGACCAAGACGGTGGGCAAGGACTCCTTCCTCCGCTACGAGATCGTCCCCGGCCGGCCCGTCTCGAGTATCGTCCTCCGCGCCGCCGATACCTATGTCAAAGGCTTCAGCCGGAAGGCGGACCGCGTTTTCATCTACATCAACTCAAAGACCAAGCTCCCCGGGTACATGCTGCAGACCGGGCCATCCGGGCCGGTGCTGACCATCTGGCGGTTCGAGACGGCCGGCACGGTCGGCGAGGCTTGGGGCAAGTTCCAGGAAGCCGGGGCGCAGAAGCTCGCCTTCTTCGGGCTCGACCCGACCGAGGCAGCCCAGATCCTGAGCGAACGGTGACCGGCCGGGCGACCCGTCCGGAGGGTCGTCAGGCAAATAGGCCTAAGCACAACAAGAACGAGCCCGGGAGGTCATCCCGGGCTCGTTTCACATCTGCCTTATGAGCTGTGCCCTTCAAAGCCGCGGCCTCAGTGGGCCGGGTCGGGGGTCTGGCCGTCGGGCCCCAGGACGTTGTGGATCGACGCCTCCTGCAGGGCGGCCGGGGCGACATCTTCGACCACCTCGGCTTCGGCCACCGATTCGGCGGCCAGGGCCACGTCCAGCACCTCATCCATGTGCTCGACGAAGATGAACTCGACCTTCTTGCGGACGTTGGTCGGGATCTCCTCGACATCCTTTTTGTTGTCGTGCGGCAAGATCATCGTCTTGATGCCGGCCCGGTGGACCGCCAGAACCTTCTCCTTGACCCCGCCGATGGGCAGGACGCGCCCGCGGAGGGTGATCTCCCCGGTCATCGCCACATCGCGGCGGACCGGCCGGCGCGATAGGGCCGAGACGATGGCCGTGGCCATGGTGATGCCGGCCGACGGTCCGTCCTTGGGGATGCCCCCTTCCGGGATGTGCACGTGGAGGTCGTACTTTTCGTAGAAGGCCTCATCCACCTGGAGTCCGGCGGCCTTCGAGCGGATGTAGGAGTAACCGGCCTGGGCCGACTCGCGCATGACCTCACCGAGCTTGCCCGTGAGGAGCAGGGCGCCCTTGCCCTTCATCACGCTGACTTCGATCGGCATGATGTCGCCGCCGAAGTCGGTGACGGCCACGCCGGTGGCCACGCCGACCTCGTCCTCTTTCTCGGCCTCGGTGTCGTGGAAGCGCGCGATGCCGAGATAGGCATGAAGGCTGTGGGCGTTGACCTTGATCGGGCCGGCCGTCCCGCGGACGACTTCCTTGGCCACCTTGCGGCAGACCGAGGCGATCTCCCGTTCGAGGTTGCGCACGCCGGCCTCGCGGGTGTAGTTGCGGATGATCCCGCGGATGGCGTTCTCGCTGAGGTTGATGTTCTCACCGGTCAGCCCGTGGTCCTTGACCACCTTGGGGATCAGGTGCCGCAGGGCGATGTGGACCTTTTCCTCCTCGGTGTAGCCGGAGATGTAAATCATCTCCATCCGGTCGAGGAGCGGCCGCGGGATGTTGTATATGTTGTTGGCCGTGGTGATGAAGAGGACCTTGGACAGGTCGAAGGCCAACTCGATGTAGTGGTCGGAGAACGTGTTGTTCTGCTCGGGGTCGAGGACCTCGAGGAGCGCCGACGCCGGGTCGCCCCTGAAGTCCGAGCTCATCTTGTCGATCTCGTCCATGAGGAAGACCGGATTCTTCGAGCCGGCCTGGCGCATGCCCTGGACGATCCGGCCGGGCAGGGCGCCGACGTAAGTCCGGCGGTGCCCGCGGATCTCGGCCTCATCGCGCACGCCGCCCAGGGAGATGCGGACGAACTTGCGCTCGAGGGCCCGGGCGATGGACTTGGCCAGCGAGGTCTTGCCGACGCCCGGGGGACCGACCAGGCAGAGGATCGGGCCCTTCATCTTCTCGGCCAGTTTGCGGATGGCCAGGTACTCGAGGATGCGGTCCTTCACCTTATCCAGGCCGTAGTGGTCATCGTCGAGGATCTTCTTGGCCACGTCGATGTCCAGCCGGTCCTCGGTCTCCGTGCTCCAAGGCAGAGAGAGGACCCACTCGAGGTAGTTCCGCACGACGACGGCCTCGGCCGACGTCTGCGGCATCTTCTCGAACCGCTCGATCTCGCGGAGGACCTTCTCTTCGGACTCCTTCGAGAGGTTGGCGTTCTTGAGTTTCTCGCGGAACTCCTCGGTCTCGTTGCCGCGGTCGTCGCGGTCACCGAGTTCCTTGTGGATGGCCTTCAACTGCTCGCGCAGGTAGTACTCCCGCTGCGTCTTCTCCATCTGCTTGCGCACGCGGAAGTTGATCTTCCGTTCGAGTTCGAGGATCTCGATCTCGCGGCCGAGAATCTCGTGGACCGCCTCGAGCCGCTTCTTGATCGGGAAGGTCTCGAGGACGCGCTCCTTGTCTTCGATCTTCAGGACCGCGTTGAGGTGGGCGGCGACGGCATCGGCCAGGTGCCCCGGCTGCTCGATGTTGCCGAGCGAACCGAGGACCTCGTCGGAGACCCGCTTGGACAGCTTGTTGTACTGCTCGAACTGGTTCAGTAGGGCCCGCATGAGGGCCTCGACCTCGGCAGTCTTGTCTTCCTTCTGGTCGATCTCCTCGACGAGCACGCGGTAGAGCGAGTCGGTCTTGGTGTACTCGAGGATCTTCACCCGGTTGACTCCCTCGACGAGGACACGGACCCCCGCCGGCAGCTTGATCAACTGCTTGACCTCAGCCAGGGTGCCGACGCCATAGATGTCGTCGGGCGACGGCTGGTCGATGGCGATCTCCTTCTGGGTGGCCAGAACGATCAACCGGTCTTGAATCATCGCTTCTTCAACGGCGTTGATGGACTTCTCCCGGCCGACGTCCAAGTGGAACATCATGTGGGGGAAGATGAGCATCCCGCGCAATGGCAGAAGCGGCAGGTCTTTGACTTTGGGTGAGCGCCGTCCGGCTACCATTGACTCGACCTCCTCCTCTCCCGTTCCAGCCTCCGAAAGTCAAGAAAATCCGCGACCGTAAGCCATCTTGTTCAATCCCATCGCGGTCTGGCGCCGCTTCGGGTTAAACCTTCTCTTCCGCCGATGAGGGTTCCTGCCGATGGGCCATTTTTTTGGGCCCGCACCCCGCTACTACAATACTCGGCGGAGACCGGCCCGGTTTTTAACGCCGGGCCATTGAACCTGTCCTTTTCACGAAGGGGGCGACGGAGAAGTGACGGTTTGGGGCCGGGCTGAGACTTTTCATAACGTCATTGCAGGCTGATACGGTCCCCTTCATTATAGCGCAGTAGCGCAGCTAAACGCTTTAGGAAAGTCATGGCAGGGCTGTTTATAGTTGACCATAATCGCGCATGGGCGGCGCCCTCGGCGGCTTTCGGCGCGGGCGGCGGTTCAGACGCCCATGAAGGCCAATATACTTTACTGGCACCCGCACTCTTTTCGAACCGCACCGGGAGGGATCGCCGTGGACGAGCTTCGCGACCGGGCCATCGATGAGCTCCGCGACCGCCTCGCCCTTTTGGAGCGCCGCTTGAACGGTCATGAGATGGACCACCTCCGCTACTTCCGGCTGACCCTGGCCACGGTCAGCATCCTCGTCGCCGCGATCGGGCTGCTGCTGCTCTCTCTGGCCAGGCTGTGACCCGCGGTGGCGTGAAATAAAGGACCCGCCCCTGGCTGAGGGGGCGGGCTTTCTTTTTGTGAGTGGGCGGCTCTTCGGCTCGTCTGAGGCGGGTTCGGCCTGGGCTCTTCAGGGCGCCGGGGTCGAACCGGAGACTGGGTTGACCGGCGGCGGGTTGGGCGCGGGGGCGCGGGCAGTCGGCATGGGCGCCGGTATGGGCACCGGCGCCGGTATGGGCACCGGCGTCGGCATCGGCGCCGGCACGGCTCCCGCCGAGGGACCCGGCGCGGGGGTGGTGACGCCCAACCCAGCGGCGACGCGGGCCGCCGCGGGCGTCACCGTCTCCGCCGACAGCACCTCCTGGAAGACCTGATCGAGGGTCTCCACCGGGACGACCTCGACGCCCTCCAGGTCCTTCATCAACTCCTGCCAGTTGTCCTTGGGGATGATGACCTTCTTCGCCCCGGCTTGCCTGGCCGCCTCGATCTTGGCGGTGATCCCACCGACCGGCTTGACGTAGCCCCGGATGGACAGCTCCCCGGTGATCGCCGCGAGGTTGTCGATGGGCCGGTTGGTCAGGGCCGAGTAGATGGCGACGGCGATGGTCGCCCCGGCCGAAGGCCCGTCGATGGGCACCCCGCCCGGGAAATTGACGTGAATGTCGTAGTCCCGCGGGTCGACACCGAGGTAGCGGCGGAGGACGGTGAGGACGTTCTCGACCGACCCCTTGGCCACGCCCTTGCGGCGCATGGTCCGGCCGACGGTGCCGATCTCCTCCTCGTCGACGACGCCGGTGACCGTGACCCGGCCCCGCCCCTTCGGCGCCCGTACCGTCGAGACCTCGATCTCGATGATCATCCCGATGTTCGGGCCATAGACGGCGAGGCCGTTGGCGCAGCCGACCAAGGGCTGGGCCGGGACCTTCTTCTCCGGGCGCGGGGAGTATTGTCCCGAGTTGGCCACCCACTCGATGTCCTCGGCGGCAATCTGCTGGCGCCCGGCCCCCAGGGCGATGCCGGAGGCGATCTGGATCATGTTGACCGCCTCGCGCCCGTTGGTGGCGTACTTCATGATCACGTCAAGGGCGGTCGGCTCGATGGCCGTGTTTATCTTGCGGGCCGCGTTGAGGGCGATCTTCTTGACCTCGTCCGGGAGGAGTGGGCGGAAGAAGACCTCGACACAGCGCGAGCGAATGGCCGGCGGGATGTCCTGAGGGAGCTTGGTCGTCGCCCCAACCAACCGGAAGTCGGCCGGCAGGCCGTTGTCGAAGACGTCCTGGATGTGCTTGGGGATGTTCGGGTCCTCGGAGCTGTAGTAGGCGCTCTCCAGAAAGACCTTGCGGTCCTCGAGGACCTTGAGGAGCTTGTTCATCTGGACCGGGTGGAGTTCACCGATCTCGTCGATGAAGAGCATCCCGCCGTGGGCCTTGGTCACCGCGCCCGGCTTCGGCTGGGGGATGCCGGCCATGCCCAGGGGTCCCGCCCCTTGGTAGATTGGGTCGTGGACGGAGCCGATGAGGGGGTCGGCGATGCCCCGTTCGTCGAAGCGGGCCGTCGTCGCGTCGATCTCGACGAACTTAGCGTCCTCCTTGAACGGCGAGACCGGGTTGCGCTTGGCCTCCTCGAGGACGAGGCGGGCGGCCGCGGTCTTGCCCACGCCGGGCGGCCCATAGATGATGACGTGCTGCGGGTTGGGCCCACAGAGCGCCGCCCGGAGGGCCTTCAGGCCCTCCTCCTGGCCGATGATCTCTTCAAAGCAGGTCGGGCGGGTCTTTTCCGAGAGCGGCTCGGTGAGGTGGATCTCCCGCATCTTGCGGAGCTTCTCCATCTCCTTGACCGACTCTCGCTCGACGGCCACCTTGCTCCCCTGCTGGCTACGGAGGAGATTCCAGAAGTAGAGGCCGATGATGACGGCAAAGAAGACCTGAATGATGGTGAAGACGTTTCCGGGCATCGCCGACCCTCGTTTCGCACAGAGCTAAGAACAGGTTTAGTATTCGCCCCCAAAGGTCCGTTGAAACCTGGCCGGGCCCTGGAAGGCTCGGCCAATGCGCAGCTATTTGAGGGAATCAGCGGAAGCGGCGGTGGCCTCTTGGCGTTTCAGAGGAGGTAGTTCTGGGGGATGCCGCTGACCCCGTACATCGGCAAGACCGCCCGGCTGCGGTCACTGACGATGATGAACGGGCCCCGGGACCGACGAAAAGCCCGCCACTTTCGGGTGGCGGGCTTCGGGTGAGGTGGCGGGCTTCGGGTGGCGGGCTGTCTTTCGTTCGGACCCGGCCCATCGTCCTTCTCAGGCCGTCTCTTCCTTCTTCTTCGTCTTTGCGGCCCGGTCGGCCGAGGTCACCAGGAGCGGCTCCTCGCGCCTCTCGACCGTCTTGTCGGTGATGATGCACTTGGCCACGTCGGTGCGGCTGGGGACATCGTACATCACGTTGAGCATGATGTCCTCCATGATCGCCCGGAGCCCGCGGGCGCCGGTGTTGCGGCGCAGGGCCTCCTTGGCGATGGCCTTGAGGGCCTCCTGGGTGATCTCCAGGTCGATCGAGTCCAGTTCGAAGAACTTCTGGTACTGCTTGGTCAGCGCGTTCTTGGGCTCGGTGAGGATGCGGACGAGGGCCTCCTCGTCGAGGGCGTCGAGCCAGGCAATGACCGGCACGCGGCCGATGAACTCGGGGATCATCCCGTACTTCAGGAGGTCCTGCGGCATGATCTGGGACAGGATGTCGCCGATCTTCCGCTCCTCCTTGGCCTGGAGCGTGGCCCCGAAGCCCATGACCTTCCTGCCGGTGCGGCTCATGATGATCTTGTCGATGCCCTCGAAGGCGCCGCCGCAGATGAACAGGATGTTCGTCGTGTCGATCTGGATGAACTCCTGGTGCGGGTGCTTGCGACCGCCCTGCGGCGGGACCGAAGCCACCGTACCCTCGAGGATCTTCAGGAGGGCCTGCTGGACACCCTCGCCCGAAACGTCGCGGGTGATTGACGGATTCTCGGACTTGCGGGCGATCTTGTCGATCTCGTCGATGTAGACGATGCCCTTCTCGGCCTTCTCGATATCGTAATCGGCGGCCTGGATGAGCTTGAGGAGGATGTTCTCGACGTCCTCACCGACATAGCCGGCCTCGGTGAGCGAGGTGGCGTCGGCGATGGCGAAGGGGACGTTCAGGATGCGAGCCAGGGTCTGGGCGAGCAAGGTCTTGCCGACGCCCGTCGGCCCGAGCATCAGGATGTTCGACTTCTGGAGTTCGACCTCGTCCATCTTGCCGCCGAGGTTGATCCGCTTGTAGTGATTGTACACGGCCACGGAGAGGATCCGCTTGGCCTTCTCCTGGCTGATCACATACTGGTCCAGCTGGGTCTTGATCTCACGGGGCTTGGGCACGTCCTTGAGCTCGAAATCCATTTCCTCGTTGAGCTCTTCCTCGATGATCTCGTTGCAGAGCTCGATGCACTCGTCGCAGATGTACACGCCGGGGCCGGCGACGAGCCTCTTGACCTGGTCCTGAAGCTTGCCGCAGAACGAGCACTTCAGTTGGCCGGTCTTCTCGTCCGTGAACTTGAACATGCCTTCACCCCCTTACGGGTTCTTCGCCACCGTCTTGATGTGGTCGGCAGAGGACAGGATGCTGTCGACGATCCCGTAGTCCTTGGCCTCTCCGGCCGACATCCAGAAGTTGCGGTCGGTGTCGTGAGCGATCTTGTCGATAGGCTGGCCCGTGTGTTTGGACATGATCTCGCTGATGATCTCGCGGGCCTTGAGGATCTCCTTGGCGCCGATCTCGATGTCGGCCGCCTGGCCCTGGACCCCGCCCAGGGGCTGGTGGATCATCACCCGGGCGTGCGGCAGGGCGAAGCGCTTGCCCTTGCGCCCGGCCGTCAGCAGGACCGCGCCCATGCTGGCGGCCATCCCCACGCAGATGGTGTTGACGTCGGACTTGACGTACTGCATGGTATCGTAGATGGCCAGTCCGGCGTGCACGTCCCCACCCGGGGAATTGATGTAAATCATGACGTCTTTCCCGGGATCCTCTCCGTCGAGGAAGAGGAGCTGGGCGATAACCAGGTTGGCGACGTTGTCGTCGATCTCGCTGCCGATGAAGATTATGCGCTCTTTCAGCAGACGCGAATAGATGTCGTAGGCCCGTTCACCGCGAGCCGTCTGCTCCACGACCATTGGTACGAGGTAACCCATCTAATCCCTCCTTACTGGAACCGTGGCGGGGGGCCGGGCGTCATTCGGCCGGCGGGGGGTTCTCGCTGGCTGTCTCGGAAGGCTCAACGGCCTTCGGATCGGTTTCGACACGGGTCAGGAACCGGACCGCCTTCTGAAGGGTGATGCTCTCCTTCAGGGCGTCGAGCCGCTCCCGGTCGGCGAACAGCTTGCGGATGTCGTCCGGGGACCTTCCGTAAAGCTGGGATAGCCTGGCGATCTCCAGGTTCACGTCGCTCTCTTCGGCGGTCAGGCCCTCGGCCTTGGCCACCGCTTCGAGGACGAGATCGTTCTTGACCCCGCCTAGCGCGGACGGACGGAACTGCTCGCGCATCGCGTCCATGGTCTGATTGGTGTACTGGAGGTACTTCTCGAGGTCCATCTTCTGGTCTTCCAGACGGTGCTCCAGGTCGTGGACCAGCTGGTCGATCCTCTGGTTGACCATGGCCTCGGGGACTTCAACGGTGGCATTCGCGGAGACCTTCTCGATGACCGCTTCATTGTACTTGCGCCGGGCCTCCGACTCGGCCGCAAACTGGAGGCGGCGCCGGATTGATTCCTTGAGGTCGTCGAGGCCCTTCGCCCCCAGGCCCTTGGCGAACTCGTCGTCCAGGGCGGGCAGCTCGCGCCGCTTGACCTCGCGGACCTTGACCTTGAAGGTGGCGTCCTTGCCGGCCAGTTCGGTGGCCCGATAGTCGGCCGGGAAGGTGACGTTGATGTCCCGTTCTTCACCGGCCTTGGCGCCCACGGCGCCCTCCTCGAAGCCGGGGATGAAGGTGTGCGAGCCGAGCTCGACGAGCTGGCCCTCGGCCTTACCGCCGGCGAATGGCCGGCCGTCCATGAAACCATCGAAGTCCAAGACCACGAAGCTCCCCATCTCCGCCGGCTGGTCGACCGTCACCAGCTGGGCCTGGCGGAATTGCAGGGCCTCGAGCTCCTTGGCCACTTCCTCTTCTTTTATGTCGGGTTTTTCGAGCCGAATATCAAGGCCTTTGTACTGGCCGAGGGCGACTTCCGGCTTGACTTCGACGGAAGCCGTGAAGTGGAGCGGTTTTCCTTCCTCGAACTCGACCACGTCGACCTCGGGGCGGTCGATCGGGTCGATCTTGGCCTCGTCGATGGCCGCCGGGTACGACTCCTGCAAGATGCGGTCGAGGGCCTCTTCCTTCAGGTATTCCCGACCGACGCGAAGCTCAACCAGGTTCCGGGGGGCTTTTCCGCGACGGAAACCGGGGATGTTGACCCGGGCCGCCACGGCCCGGTAGGCCCGGTCATAAGCCTTGGCGACAACCCCTTCGTCCACCGTGACGTCCAGCTTGACCCGGTTCTTGTCCAGTTTTTCCAGCGCGACCTTCATCTATCCAGGGCTCCTCCGTTCTCGGCGGCTACTGCGTCTGATGGTCCGACTCGTGGGCTCAAACGACCGCCGTATCGAAAGGCTAAGCTAATACATTATACCACAGCCATCTCTGACGGCTCAACCCAATAGCGACGGCATCTGGCGCCTCAAGACGAACTCCTGTTCGAAGGCCGGACGGGGGAAGTGGTCGAGGGACATCGCCTCGCGGACGGCGGCCATGGTCTCCTCGCCCAGACGGCGCGCCCGCGCGGTCCCGGCCACCATCACGTCGGTGATGAAGCCTGGCTTTGCCTGGTAACGTGCCCGCCGTTCGCGCGCCGGCGCCAATAGTTCGACGAGCGCCTCGGCCAGGCTGCGCTTGCACTCGACGCAGCCGACGCGGCCCGCCCGGCAGGCTTGCTCGGTCTCGTTCAGCTCGGCGGCCGGCCGGAAGGCCCGTCGATACGTGAAGACGACGCAGACCTCGGGGTGGCCCGGGTCCGTGGCCCTGACCCTGGCCGGGTCGGTGACCGCCCGGGCGACCTTCTCCCGGATCACCTCCGGGGGGTCGGCGAGGTCGATGGAGTTGCCGAGGCTCTTGGACATCTTGGCCCGACCGTCCAGACCGACCAGGCGGGGCACCGGACCGAGGAGGGCCCGGGGCTCGACCAGGACGGGCTGTCCGTCGCGGCCGCGGTAGAGCTCGTTGAACCGGCGGATGACCTTGCGGGCCAGCTCAACATGGGGCAGCTGGTCCTCGCCGACCGGTACGAGCTCCGCGCGGCAGAAGGCGATGTCCGCCGCCTGGCTCACCGGGTAACCGAGGAAGCCGTAAGTCAGTTCGGAGTAGCCGCGCTCGGCGGCTTCGGTCTTGATGGTCGGGTTATGACGCAAGGCGTTGACCGTGACCAGCATCGAGAAGAAGACCGTCAGTTCGGCGATGGCCGGCACGAGGGACTGGACGACGATGGTCGCGACCTCCGGGTCGATGCCGGCGGCCAGGTAGTCCAGGGCCAGGGCCCGGACAGCGGCGGCGACCCCGGCCGGGCGGTCGAAGTGGGTCGTCAGGGCCTGGACGTCGGCGATGAGGACCAGCGTGTCGTACTCGTATTGGAGCTTGACCCGGTTGGCCAGCGACCCGGTGTAGTGCCCGAGGTGCAGCGACCCCGTGGCCCGGTCGCCGGTGAGGATGCGGTGACGGTTCATCGACGCAGCCTCCTTCCTGGTGGTAGAGTAGGCGGCTGGTTTGAGGTCATCGCCCCAGCCACCCCTCATCAAACCGGGCGTGAGGTTTTTCCTCACCCGGCTTTCCGATGTTCTTCATCCAACGGCGTGCGCTAGCTGCCAGCGCGAT
>JAJZPE010000188.1 GCA_021811325.1 Bacillota bacterium | reverse complement strand
CCCTGGAGGTACCTTTCGTGTTGGAAGCCATGGGCACGGCCTTGGAACGAGCCCGACCGGACATCGTCAACAGCGACCAGGGGAGCCAATTCACCAGCCCCAGCTACATCTCCCTTCTGCAAGCTGCCGGCGTCAGGATCAGCATGGATGACAAGGGGCGGGCCACCGACAACATCTTCGCGGAGCGCCTGTGGCGTAGCCTCAAGTACGAAGAGGTCTATCTCCACGAGTACGAAGCCTACTTCGGCCGAGAACTGGAAATCCACAGTACCCTTAGATGTGGATGCGGGGTCGTTCGTTGTGGTTCATAGTTTCTGAAGAGTCTTGGGAGAGGTGTTCGAGATAAAGTGCCGGTATCCGGACCCCGCCCCGGCCAGAATGAGAAGCGGGCCGTCGCCGTACGTGACCGCCTCGCGCTGAGCTTCGTTGAGGTTCTCGAGGGTCTCCATGGATTCTCCCTTTCGACGGTAGCCTGTCCGACCGCTTCATGGGCATTCGCCCGGAGGGAGGGCAAAACCTGCCGGCCTGGCGGGCGGTACGAACAAAGCCCCGCGGCCTCCCGCGGGGCTGGTCGTTGTGGGGCTTTGAGTGGTCACACCCTAGGCCCCCGCCGTCTTCAACCGGACCACGAAGGTCGTCCCCTTCCCCAGCGTGCTCTCGACGCTGATGCGCCCGCCGTGGTTCTCCAGGATGCCGTAAGTCACCGACAGCCCCAGGCCGGTGCCCTCCTCCTTGGTCGTGAAGAAGGGGTCGAAGATGCGGCCGAGGTACTCGCGGGGGATGCCGACGCCGGTGTCGCTGAAGCGGATGGCCACGGCGCCCTCGCCCGGCGGCAGCTCGGCCTCGACCCTGATCTCGCCGCCCCTGGGCATGGCCTGCAGGGCGTTGGTGCACAGGTTCAGGAAGACCTGCTTGATCTGGTCCCGGTCGCACTGGACCAGGGGCAGGTCCCGCGGGTAGGCGCGGACGATGGTCACCCGGTGGAGGAAGGCTTCGTTGTCGAAGAGCTGCAGGCACTCGTCGAGAAGCCCGGGCAGGTCGCAGGCGGCCAGGTTCGGCGCGCTGCGCCGGGCCAGGGCGAGCATCTCCTTGATCATCCCGTCGACCCGGTCGATCTCGCGGATAATGACCGGCAAGAACTGGCGCGACTTCTCGGGCTCCGTGTCCGGGGCCAGCATCAGTTGGGCGAAGCCACGGATGGAGGTCAGGGGGTTGCGAATCTCATGGGCCGTGCTGGCGGCCAATTCGCCCAGGATGGAGAGGCGCTCGACCCGCTGCATCTGGTCCTCGAGGCGGACGCGCTCGGTGACGTCGTGGATGATGGCCACCGCCCCGGTGGTCAGGTGACCCTCATCGACCAGCGGCGAGGTGTGGATTTCGATGATCGCCCCGCCCCACGGCTCTTCGAGCGGGTAGCGTTCGAAGGCCTCCCGACCCTCGGCCATGGTCCGGCGGAGCAGGGCCGCCGTCCTCGGGTCGACCACCTGCTCGACCGACGGGGCGGCCGCCCCCGATTCGTAGCTGAGCGAACGCATGATCTCGCGGGCCCGCGGCGTGGTCAGGGTGACCCGGCCGTCGCCGTCGGCGACGATGACGCCGGACGTCAGGCTGTTCAGGACGCCGTCGGTGAACCGCTTCATCCCGGAGATCTCCTTGAGGCGGACCTCCATCTCCGAGTAGAGCTTGGCGTTCTCGACGGCCAGGGCGGCCTGGCTGGCGATGATGGACAGGAGGTCGAGCTGGCGATCGCTGATGGCCTCGCCGGTGGTGCCGATGAGGACCAGGGCTCCGACCCGACGCCCGCGGCTGACCATCGGGATGGTCAGGGCCGGCTCGGCGGTGGCGGCGGTGGCGGCCACGGCCGCCGGAGCCCCGGCGTCCTGGTCGCCGGCGAGCGACACCCGGCAGCGGACGCCGGTCAGCTCCTCGGCCACCTCGCTGACAATGGCCAGGACCCGGTCGAGGCGGAGTGAGGAGTTGAGGACCTGGCCCAGTTCATAGAGGGTGAGGAGGCCGGGTTGGACGGCCGTCTGGCTGAGCAGCCGGCCGTGGCGCGAACCGCTGCCGAGGGCCTGGCGGGTGGTCAGGTCGAACTGTGACGGGGTCAAGAGGGCGCGGAGCTGTTCGGCCAGGCGGCGGGCATCGCGACCGCGGTCCTCCGGGGGGGCCCCCAACCCCGCCCCGGCCAGGGCCGGGTCGTTGCGGGTGACGAGGTTGCCCAGGGCCTCGGTGACCTGCGGGCAGAAGCGCGTCCCGGCTTCCTCACGCAGCCTCGCCGCGGCCTGCCCGATGGTCAGCGGCCGGGACCCGGTCGTGGTCAACTGATCAAACCACTCGGCCACGGCCAGGATGCGGGACCCGGCCGGGATGGCTTCACCCGCCAGCCCGTCTGGTCCACCCTTGCCGTCGAACCGCTCACCTTGGTGTCGGATGATGGCCGCCACCGGGACCAGGGGGCCGAGCGCGGCCACGGCCGCCGCGCCCCGGACGGCCGCGTCGACGCCTGGCCTCTGCTCCGCCGCGTCCTCGTCCCCGATCGCGGCGTCGCCGTCGAAGCGGACCAGCCGGCGGTCCCACATGGCCACATCGTGAAGCCAGGCCGCGTAGCGGAGGAGGGTCGTGTCGTTCCGCTTCAAGCCCAGTTCCCCGGCCATGGCCGTGGCATAGGCCACGACCCGCTCGGAGTGCGCCCGCCAGTGCCCGGTCCGGGCTTCGGAGCGGGAGAGGAACCCGACCACGGCCCGTTCCTGCAGGATGCCAACATAGTAGCGCAGACCGTAGTGAAGGATGATGATGAAGGCCAGGAGGGCGGCCAGGGCGGGGGCGCCCCAGCGCTGAAAGGCCAGGGTGACGCCGACTCCGAAGCCGAAGAGGATGACGAAGCTCGGCAGCATCCGGCTGACCATCCCGGCCCAGGTCGGCAGGAAGCGATTACGTTTGTAGAGCGAGAAGGCAAAAGCCGCGGTCATCGCGTTGCCGATGTAGATCAAGCCCATGGAAAAACCCAAAGCCAGCCAGGACCGGCCGCTATTGAGGTCCGGGCTGCCCCCGAGGAACTGGTAGACATAGGCTCCGGCGGTCGCCATCAGGATCATGTTGCCCATGTTGAAAAAGAACGGGAGGACTGGGGTCCGCCTCACGGCGCCGGTGACCGTCGACCCGATGAACTGCACCCAGGCCGTGCCGATCGGGCCCATGGTGACCACGCTGCAGACGATGACCGCCCAGCCAACCGAGACCCCTTCGCCGGACGGCAGCAGGGTCTGCGCCAGCTCGGACACGGCCATGGCCACGCCGGAGAGGGCCACCGGCACGGCCAAGGGCGCGGGCAGGGCCCAGGCGTGACCGATGAAGACGGCGGCGCCGGACGCCCCGATGAGGATGAAATACGCTCGGACCAGAGGCGAGAAGGGTCTCAAAGCCAGCCCCCCACATGGGCAAAAAAATGTGGCCCGGACGGTTGTTTTTGTTTACCAGGGCCAGTTGAACCACGCCCCGCCAGCCAACGCCAACAGGGCCAGGGTCACGAGAGCCCGAAGGAGAGCCTTCACGATATCGCCCTCCTTTCCTGATTATACCACGGACGACCGACCTGCCGGGGCCTAACCCCGGGGCTCGTCCATGGGCCGGCCTGGCCGGCTACCCTCGTGCCCACACGGTTGGAGGAATCACAGTATCCCGTCCGGGCCTTGTTTATTTGGTTGTCAAGGAGGGACAAGAAGCCCACCGGCGGAAAGCCCGGTGGGCCCGTTCAGCGAGCCGTCCCAGGGCAACCCGGCCGTCGTAATGCGCGTGTTGCCGCATCTTAGACCCGTGGCTTTGCGTCCCCGGCTTTCGCCGGGTTTGCCTTTTTCCGTGGTGCGTATGCAGCTTTGGTCCTTACGACTCAAAAACTTCGACAGGGCACCGCCAAATCCTGCAAGAACTTGCTATAATCTGCCAAATTTCTTGGGAAATACCGCTAAACCCTGCTACGCTTGGTTCTAGAACTCGGTGACCCCGGTGAAGTTGAACTTGGAGACCTTTAGGGCCGGCACCGAAGAGCCGCCGAAGAACCCGCTGATGAGCTTGGGCGTCCGGCCGATCATCTCGACGTTCGAGAAGGCCTCGAGGACGCTCTGGGTGAAACGGAAGTTCTTCACGGCCCCCTTGACCATGCCGTTCTCGATGAGGAAGGTGCCGTCGCGGGTCATCCCGGTGATGATCGTTTTCACCGGGTGGATCGGGTTCGTGTAGTGGAACCTGGTCACCAGAATGCCCCTCTTGGTCGACTTGATCATGTCCTCGATGGACGCCTGGCCGGGCTTGAGGAAGAGGTTCATCGGGGCCGGGCCGAAGGAGCCGTAGAAGCCCGGGGTGGCGTGGCCGGTCGACTTCTTGCCGGGCTCCCGCCCCGCGGTGTAGCTGTCGTAAACGACGTTCTTGGCGACGCCG
>JAJZPE010000187.1 GCA_021811325.1 Bacillota bacterium | reverse complement strand
CAGGAAGTAGTCGCCGCGGGCGAAGCGGGCGCCGGCCTCCTCGATCCCGGGCACGAGGCCCTTCTCCACGATGTCCAGGGGCTCGGCCCCTTGCGCCAGAGCCTCTTTTGTGGCCCCCTCAGCTTGTTCGATGAGGCCGTCGATGACGATCGCCGTCACGCGGTCGAGCAGTGTTCTGATCTCAGTCATTGGGTGGGCTCCTCCTTCGTGCGGCCGGTGGTGCTTCTTGGGCCACTGGCTTTGCTTCGCCGGGCGCGGGGCCGGCCCCGCCTTCGCGGGCGGGGCCGGTCACCCGCGGTCCCCTCACTCCCCTGGTTCCCCATGCTCCCCTACTTGATGAGGCCGATCTGCTTGAGGAAGTCCTTGGCGATGACCTCGGGGTCCTTCTGGTCGATGTCGAACTGAGCGTTCAACCCACTCATGGTCAGGTCGTCGATTTTCCCGGCGACCTGCTCCAGGACCTCCTGGAGCTTTGGGTACTGTTTCATGAGGTCCTGCCGGACAACCCAGGCCCCGTCGTAGGGATAGGCGAAGCCCTTGTCGTCCTGGAGCGGGACGAAGTTCATCTTCTTCATCCGGGCGTCGGTGGCGTAACCGACACCGATCTGGGCCTGGCCCATGTCCACGGCCTTGTAGATGAGGCTGTAGTCCATCGGGGCGACTTTCTTGAAGGTGATGCCATAGGCCTTCTTCCAGCCGGGGTAGCCGTCAAGCTCCCGCTCGCCCCATGAGTTGTCGCAGGCCACGACCCAGTCCTTGGCCACCGCGGCCAGATCCGACTGCTTCTTCAGGTTGTACTTGGTGGCCATATCCTGCTTGACGAAGAGGACATAGGTGTCGTTGAAGCCGAACGGTTTGGTCCAGGTGAGGCTGAACCGCTTCTCATACTCGCTCTTGACATACTCCCAGGTCTTCTCCCGGCTCAGAGTCGGCCCGTTGTACTCGAGGATGCCGGTGAGCTGGGTGCCGGTCCACGACGGGTGAATCTGGATCTGGTTGGCCACCGTGGCTTTGTGCAGCAGGGCCTCGCTGTCGTTGAAGCCCGAGATGACCTCGACCTTGATGTTCGTGTTGGCTTCGATGAGCACCTTGGCGATGTGAGCGAGGATAGCCGATTCATTGACCGTCTCAGAGCCGATGGTGATCTTCCCGGAGTACTTCTTGGCGCTCTTCTGGCAGCCCGTGAGACCGAGGGTGAGGCCCAGGACCACGACGAGCCCGCCGACCGCGAACCATCTTCCCATTTTCCGCCAACGGTTCATGCCTTAACCTCTCCTCCCATCTTCCGTCTTGCTTTCGCCTTGCCGACCCCGTGTTGCTGGACACGGAGGCCTCTGGGGGTGATCCATCTCTCCACGGCCGCGAAGGTCCAGTCCGCGAGCAGCGCGAGAAGCGCCGCCGGGACGGCCCCGGCCAGCATGATGTCGTCGCGAATGGTGGCCAGACCGGCGAAGATGAGCCGGCCGAGCCCGCCCCCGCCGATGGCCGCGGCGAGGGTGGCGGTGCCGATGGTCCAGACTGAGGCGACCCGCACCCCGGCGACGATCACCGGTCGAGCCAGGGGCAGTTCCACCATGGTGAGGATCTGCCAGTCGGTCATCCCCATGCCCCGGCCGGCCTCGATGAGGGACCGGTCGACATTTTTGATTCCCGTGTAGGTGTTCTGCAACATGGGCAGGAGGGCGTACAGAAAGAGCGCGGCGATGGCGTTGGCGTCGCCGATCCCGAAGATGAAGATGAGAAAGCCCAACAGGGCCAGGCTGGGGATGGTTTCCGCGACGTTGGCGGCTCCGATTACGATGGGCGCGTAGCGCTCGTGACGAGTCAGCCAGATGCCGACCGGCAGGCAAAACGCGAAACCAAGAGCCAGCGCGATCATCGAGATGTACAGGTGCTGTTCCGTATACAACAGGACTTTGTCGTGGTGCTCGATGATGTACCTGATGAACTTGACCCACACGGTCACCGCCCTTTCACCTCCTCCCGGCCTGACTCGGGCCACATCGTCTCGACGAGGGCCACGAGCACCTGCGACCGGCCGAGGACACCGAGGGGACGGCGGTCCCGGTCGAGGACGACCACCCACGGGCAGTCCTCGGCGATGAGCCGTTCGGCCGCGGCCTTCAGCGGGTCGGCCACCGAGACCGCCGGCGCGTCCTCGCGAATGGCCCCGGAAAGGTCCGCCGCGTCGGCGGCCAGAGTCGCCGCCGCCACCAGGGCCACCCAGCATCCGTCTGGATCGACGCCCAAACCGAACTCAGCCCCGGCCCGGGCCAGCTGGGCGCAGGCCGACCTGGCTCCGGCGGCCAGGTCGATGACGGGCAGCCGCGAGAGGGCCTGGGCCCGGCTCTCAAGCCACTGCCCGATGGCGACAAGCGACGGGTCGCCGACCATCCTCCGCTCGCCGATGAAGTGGCGGACGAAGGCCGACGCACCTCGGCCCGTGAGGTCCGCGGGCGCGCCCTCCTGGACCACCCGCCCCTGCTGCATGACCACGATCTTGTCGCCGAGTTTGAGGGCCTCGTCCATGTCGTGGGTGACGAAGACGATGGTCTTGTGGAATTCCGATTGCAGCTTCTTGAACTCGTCCTGGAGCTGCCCGCGGGTGATCGGGTCGAGGGACCCGAAGGGCTCGTCCATCAGTACGATCTCGGGGTCGGCGGCGAGGGCCCTGAGCACCCCGACCCGTTGCTGTTGCCCGCCCGAAAGCTCATGCGGGTATCGGCGGCGGTGGACGGCCGGGTCCATCCCGACCATCCGCAGGAGCTCGTCGACCCTGACCCGTTGACGTTCAGCGCTCCACTTCAGCAGGCGCGGCACGACGGCGATGTTCTGCGCGATGGTCAGGTGCGGCAGCAGCCCTACCTCCTGGATGACGTAGCCCACTTGCCGCCGGAGTTCGACCGGATCCCGCTCGGCGATGTCCCGGTCTTTGAAGTAGATCGTCCCTGAAGACGGGTCGACCAGGCGGTTGATCATCTTGAGGGTGGTCGTTTTCCCGCAGCCGCTCGGGCCAATCAGGACCACGAACTCGCCCTCGACGATCCGCAGGTTCACGTCGTCGACAGCCCTGGTGCCATCAGGAAACACCTTGCTGACGTGGTCGAAGACTACCATCAGCCCGTTCGTCATCTCCTCCCCGGTCATGAGCGGACCTCCGCCGACTCCTCCCTGCCCCGTCTTCAGACAATCGTGAGAAGCAAGAATCGTGCCACATCATCGGGGCGGCCGGCGAACGGCCGGGTCGTCCGCCGACGCCGACCGGACGATTGGCCCTCCATGGGGGCGGGTCGGCCGGGTGACCGGTATTCGGCGTTCGCCGGCGATTCCTGCCCGTTTTTCGGCGGACCGGGCCCACCAACCAAGACAGCACCAGAAAATTCCCCAAAGTCGGACTTTCTCTGCTTCGCGGGTTATTCCTGTTGTTCGGGGGACAAAAAGAGACGGCCACTGTCCGCGAGGAACAGTGCCGTCTCTGGGGTTGCGTGGGTTCAGAGCCGCAGCGACGCGAAGGCCTTGTCCAGGACCCGCACCGCCTCGTCGACATCGGCGGCCGTGATGTTCAGGGGCGGGGTTATCCGGAGGACGTTCCCGTAAAGGCCGCCCTTGCCGATGAGCAGGCCGAGTTCCTTCGTCTTTTCGAAGATCTGGGCGACAAGGTCGGCGGCTGGTTCCTTGTGCTCGTGGACGATCTCCATGCCGAGCATCAGGCCCATCCCGCGGACCTCGCCGATGCAGCGGTGCTTCTCCTGCAGGCCCAGCAGGCCTTGCTTGAGGTGAGCTCCGACGACCTCGGCGTTGTGCGGCAGGTCTTCTTTTTCGATGACGTCGAGGGTGGCCAGGGCGGCGGCCATGGACACCGGGTTGCCGCCGAAGGTCGAGATGGTCGGGCCCTGCCAGGCGTCGGCGATCTCCGGGCGGGCGATGGTCGCGCCGATGGGCGCCCCGTTGGCCAGCCCTTTGGCGAAGGTCATGATGTCCGGCTCGACCCCGTAGTGCTCGATGCCGAACATCTTCCCGCCGGTCCGGCCGAAACCCGTCTGGACTTCGTCGCAGATGAAGACGCCGCCGTACTTCCGGATGATCGGCACGGCCACCTGGAAGTACTCCTTGGGCGCGGTGATGAAGCCGCCGACGCCCTGGATCGGCTCGGCCAGGAAGGCGGCGATCCGGCCGGAGGTCTCGGTCTTGATCAGCTCCTCCAGGTCGCGGGCGCACTCCAGGTCGCAGTCCGGGTAGGTGCGGCCGAAGGCGCAGCGGTAGCAGTATGGGCTGTGGGCGTGCTTGACGCCGAGGATGTGGGTCCCGCCCGACCGCCACGAGGCGTGCCCGGTGAGCGACATGGCCAGCATCGACCGCCCGCTGTAGCCGTGGCGTAGGGCCACGACCTCCTGCCGGTCGGTGTAGATCTTGGCCAGGAGGACGGCCGTCTCGTTG
>JAJZPE010000021.1 GCA_021811325.1 Bacillota bacterium | reverse complement strand
GACGGCTCGGCCCTCCCGTACCAGGCCAGGCCGGACAGCGGGGCGCTTGGCCGCGGCCACCCGCACCCACGCAACTTCGGCACCTTCCCGCGCGTCCTCGGGCGCTACGTCCGGGACGTCGGGCTCCTCCCCCTGGAGACGGCCGTCCGCAAGATGACCGGGCTGCCGGCCCAGAAGCTCGGCCTCCGCGACCGCGGCCTGGTCCGCGAGGGTCACTGGGCCGACCTGGTGCTCCTTGACCCGGCGGCCGTCCGCGACACGGCCACCTTCGAGGCCCCGCGGGCCCGGCCCGAGGGCATCAGGTGGGTCTTCGTCAACGGCCTCCCGGCCCTGACCCCGAGCGGGTGGGGGGAGAGGGCCGGGCGGACCCTACGCTGACCGTGCAAGGACTTTCCGGCCAACCCTTACCTCCCGAAAGAGCCATGGACCACATATGGCGTCCGGTCCATGTCCACCTTCTGCAGCGTGGATTGGCTGTCGGGGTCGACCTGCCACCCATTGAGCCCCCAGGTGACGACCTCCTTGACCACCGAGCCTTCGGTGGTCTTCTCGTACTTCTGCGGGCCGACCGGCCGGACGCGCAGGGTGATGTCCTCGTACCAGGACGCCTCAACGTTTGGTGGAACAGGGCCAACCCGGCCGGCACCGGACGAATCCCTCACGCTCTCGAACCGGTCCGGCGGCGGGCTCCCGTCCCTGGTCTGGATGTAGTAAAGGCGGACGGCGAACTGAAAGCCGTCGCCGCCGAAACCGCGGAGATCGGGCCACGGAGGGTACATCACCAACGGGCGCAGGTCGAGCAGCTCGAAGCGCACCAAATACGGGCCGCCGGTCTTTAGGGTCGCGGCCTGCCGCGCTGCCAGGTGTTCGGTCAGGGAGGCCGCCGCACCCAGGGCCGAAAGGCTGTCCGGCGACGAGGGCGGAACGCCTGGCGTGTGACCGAACGGTGGCGGGGTGAAGGTCCGCGGGGACGTATAAACGTCGATGCGCCGGCTGCCCTTGGCCCATCGTTCCCACTCCACCTGTGCCCCCAAGGCCTCGGCCAGGAAACGCAATGAGATCAGGGTTCTTCCTTGCTCGATTCGGGCCGGTGGATCGGGTTTCACTTCCCGGCCGTCCAGGAAGAGCTGGATGTCGCTCTGAGCGCTGAGGTCAGGCTTCCCCGGCTCCATGCGCTTCGCCGACTCCTCGACGCTCGGCGTCGGCTGGGCGGTCGGGCCCGGGGTCAGGTTGTCCACCAGCCATTGGTCCGGTCCCGTCCTGACCACGTCCAGCGCCAGAGGGGCGGGGCGGTCTTTCGCGGGCGGGTCCTCGCCGGTGTAATACAAATAGAGCCAGACCTGAAAGCGGAACGTGTCCTTGTCCAGGCGCTGAGCCCCCGCGATCGCAAAGGCCTGATGGTGGGGGTTAGACAGACCGCTGAAGATCTGATACAGGTCTCCCAAGGCCCGATTCTTCTTGAACCCGGGGGTCAGCAGCTGGACCCCTCTTTCGGAATCCCGGTCAAGCCAGGCGCCGAGGTATCTGTCGGCCACATTCAGCGCCAGGAGATAGTCCTTGTCGACCCGTGGTGGCGTGGCCTCCATCATGGAGGCGCCTCCCTGAAGGGCCGAATCAGCCGGCGCGGCGGCTCTCGTCGATCGGCTTCGCGGGCCACCGACGACGATTGCGGAAACCAGGAAGAGGGCCACCACCGTCAACAATCGCTTTCTCCCAGGACGCATCAAACCGCCCCCTGTTCACAGGCCTTCCACCTCTCTTTGACGCCATCAAGAACGCTCCGGTTCCCCCAGGGGCCGGCGATGCCTTTCGGGAAAGCAAAGACCCGGTCCCCATCAGGGGGCCGGGTCCTCGACGTAGGCCCGATTCTATCCAATTCAGTTCAGAGCGTACACAAACCCGTCATTACCGCCGAAATAGATGACCCCATCGACCACGACCGGCGAGGAGAAAATGCCTTCCTCGGTCGAGAACCGCCATTTCTCCCGGCCGGTCCCGGCATCGAGGGCCAAGAAGTCGCCATGGTAGTCACCGAAGAAGACCGTCCCCGCGGCCACGGCCGGGGAGGAGTAGACCGCGTTGTGCGTGGCGAACTGCCATTTCATCCGGCCGGTTCCCGCGTCGAGGGCATAGACCTGGCCATCGGTCCCGGCGGCGTAGACGACCCCTTGGTCCACGGCGGGGGAGGCGAAGACCATCCGACCGGTCCCGAAGCGCCACTCTTCCCGGCCGGTCGTGGCGTTGACCGCGTAGATGTTCCCGTCCAGGCTCCCGAAATAGACCGTCCGGCCGACGACCGCCGGAGAGGAACTGACGCCGACCCCGGTCTGGAACCGCCAGCGCACCGCGCCCGTCCGGGCGTCGACGGCGTAGAGCCCGCCGTCCCCGCTGCCGACGTAGACCGTCTTGCCGTCCACCGCCGGCGAAGAGAGGACCATGCCCTTGGTCCGCAGGCGCCATTTCTCCACGCCGGTCAACGCGTTGATGGCGTAGAGGGCGCCGTCTCTGCTGCCGGCGTAGACGAGGCCGCCGGACACAGCCGGGGCCGAGACGACCCCCGCCAGGTTGGCGAACCGCCACACTTCGTCTCCGGTCTTGGCGTTCAGGGCGAGGAGGTCACTGCCGCTGCCGCCCACGTAGATGAATTCCCCGGCCAGGGTCGGCGGGCCGAAGACACCGGAGGCGACCTTGCGACCCCAGACCTCCTGACCGGTCCGGGCTTCGAGGGCATGGATGCCCCCATCACCGTCGGTCGCATAGACCAAGCCGTCACCGACCACGGGCGACGCCGAGACGGGGGCGCCGGTCTTGAAGGCCCACAAGACGCGGGGGGCCTCCGGGACCTGGGCCGACGGGAATGCCCCCGTGTGTTGCAGGTTGCCGCGAAAGACTCCACCTACGGGCACGACGGTGCGGGTGGCGGCCGACGGCTTGGCCCACGGGAGCCGCGCCATCAGCGCCGCGGGAAGGCCGGCCCGCCATGCGGCCGCAAGCACAAGCAGGACGCCGAAAGCGACCACATAGCGCCTCGCTCGGCGGGGATTCTTCAGTCTACGCCGCTTCCGGCTACGCATCGGCGGGGCCTACTTTCCGGAGAAGAACTGCGACAAGCCGTCGCGGATAGCGACGGCGACTTTCTGCCTGAAGGCCTCCGTGTGCAGCAGCTTCTCCTCGGTCGGATGGCTCAGGTAGCCCACCTCGATGAGGACGGAGGGCGAGGTGACCTCCCGGACGGCCACGTAGGTCTGTTCATCGGTGATCCCCCGGTCCGTCAGGCCCAGTTGGCTCAGGAGCTGCCCATCAATCGCCGCCGCCAGTCTGACGCTGGCCGGGTGGGTGTGGTAGTAGTAGACCTCCAGGCCGTGCACCCAGCGGCTCTGGTACCAGTTGAGGTGGATGGACACGCTGGCGTCGGCGCCCACCTGATTGGCGAGGGCCGGGCGTTCATACAGGCTGACTTCCTGGTCCCCGGAGCGGAGGAGCAGCGGGCGGGCTCCGGTCTCTTCCAGCAAGGCCTGGAGCTTGCGCCCGATGTCGAGGGTGAGGTCCTTCTCGGACTCCCCGTGCCGGCCCGGGGCGCCGGGGTCGTCGCCGCCATGGCCGGGGTCGATGACGATGACCTTGTTGAAGAGCGGGGAATTGCGGGCGTCAGGGGGCGGACCGCTTGAACCCGCCGGGCTCAGGTGATACGGAAAGCTCGACAGGTCGGTCGGCTGGTCGACGGATGAGGCGCCCTTGGAGGCCTCCTCGCCGAGGACGCCCGGGGCATGAACCGTGCTCGAAACGGTGGCCAAAAGAACGACGATGGCGGTCACCAAGGCGAAGATCAACCGCAAGGCGGGAGCCCCTTTCGAAGGAAGGCGATAGGACCCTGAATAAGGCCCTTCGCGGGCGGCCCGGCTCATCGCCGACCCTGGTTTTCAATCATTCGACCTCAGCCTCGCCAGCCCTGCTTGAGCGCCCGGACCACCTCACTGCGCATACAGACGCCCGTAGGGTCTGAGGAAGCGCGGATAGAGCTTCACGAACCCGTCCTCCAGGACCCGTCCGGCGTCGCGGCGGAAATGACGCCCGTAAGCCTGTACGACCTCGGCCAGGAAGGCGCGGTCCGACTCGTCCGGCTCGGCCAGCCCGACCTCCTTGCCCAACTGGTCCGGGTCGACGCGGCCGCGGATGAAAATGACGCCCCCATGCATCCCGGTACCGATGAAGTTGGCCCCGAGCTTCTCCCCATTGAGTCCGAGCAGGACCACGCGCCCGCCGGCCATGTACTCGCCGAAGAAGTCCTGGGCGCCGCCGCCGATGACGATGACCGGGACCTTCGCGCCGTATTCCTTCAGGTGGATGGCGCAGCGGTAGCCGACATCGCCCTCGACGAAGACCCGCCCGCCCCGCATGGCCATGGCCAGGATGTCGCCGGCGCTGCCGTGGACCACTATTTCGCCGCTGTTCATCGTGTTGCCCAGTCCGTCCTGGGCGTTCCCGTGGACCTCGACCGTGGGTCCGTCCATGAAGGCGCCGAGGTCGTTCCCGGGCGTCCCGTACACATCGACTTTGACCGGCTTCCTCAGGCTGGTGCCGATGTATCGCTGCCCATGGACGTTGCGCAAGACGATGGCTTCGTTCCCGGCCTCGGCGGCGGCCTTGACGCGGGCGTTGAGGTCGCGGTAGTTGACCCCCCTGGCGTTGATGACAAAACGGCTCACGCTCCGGCCCCCCTGACCCCGAGCACCTTGAGCTCCCACTCCTCCAGACCCACCCCGCGGAGCTGGAGCCGGTTGCCGCGCAGGCTCTCCAGGGCGTTGATGCCCATGCCGCCAAGCATCTCCTTGATCTCCAGGTTCCAGGCCCGCAAGAGATTGAGCAGATGACGCGTGGCGATGTCCGGGTTCACCCGCTTGGTCAGCCACGGGTCGGTGACCGCGATGCCCCAGTTGCACTTGCCGGTGTAACACATCTGGCACAAGGTGCACCCCATGGCGACGAGGGCCGCCGTGCCGATGTAGACGGCGTCCGCCCCGAGGGCGATCGCCTTGACCACGTCCGCGCTGCTCCTGATGCCGCCCGCGGCCAGGATGGAGGCGCGGTTCCGGATGCCCTCCTTGACCAGCCGGTCGTGGACGGCCGCCAAGGCCAGTTCGATGGGGAGACCGACGTTGTCGCGGACGACTTTCGGCGCGGCCCCGGTGCCCCCCCGGAGGCCGTCGATGGCGACGATGTCGGCCCCGGCCCGCACCGCCCCCGAGGCGATGGCCGGGGCGTTGTGCACGGCGGCGATCTTGACGCCGACCGGCTTGGCGTAGCCGGTGGCCTCTTTCAAGGCGTTGATCAGCATCGCCAGGTCTTCGATGGAATAGATGTCGTGCTGGGGCGCCGGCGAGAGGGCATCGGTCCCGGCGGGGATCATCCTGGTCGCCGCCACCGGCGGGGTGACCTTCTCTGCCGGCAGGTGGCCGCCGATCCCCGGCTTCGCGCCCTGTCCGATCTTGATCTCAATCACCGCGGCGCTTTCCAGGTAGTCCAGGTCGATGCCGAACCGGCCGGAGGCGCACTGGGCGATGGTGTGGTCCCCGAAGCGCCTGAACTCCACGGGCCAGCCGCCTTCCCCGGTGTTGTACAGCGTGCCGAATTCTCTGGCCGCCTGGTTCAGGGCCAGGTGGGCGTTGTAGCTGATGGCCCCGTACGACATGCCCGAGAAGATGATCGGGGTCTCCACGGTCACCTGGGCGTCGAGCTCCGTCATCAGGTCGCCTTTGAGGTCGTCGAAGTCCAGCCGGTCGGGCTTGCGCCCGAGGATGGTCCGAAGTTCCATCGGTTCCCGCAGCGGGTCGATCGATGGGTTCGTCACCTGGCTGGCGTTCAGGAGCAGGTGGTCCCAATAGACCCGGAAGGGCTTGTCGTTGCCGGCGCCGGTCAGGAGGACGCCCCCGGTCTCCGCCTGCCGCTGAAGGTCGCGGATGTGCTCAGGCCGCCAGTTGGCGTTGGGCCTGATCTCCATCGGGTTGAACCGCACGGCCAGGGCCTGCGTGGGGCAGAGGGCCTCGCAGCGGTGGCAGCCGACGCACCGCTCGTCCCTCGACCGGACCTCATCGGACTCGGCGTCATAGTAATGGACTTCGAAACTGCACTGGTTGACGCAAACCCTGCACCGGATGCAGCGGGTGTCGCGCCGCTCCACGGTGAACTGGGCGGGGGCGAAATGGGGCATCAGGCGTTCCCCCCGACGGCTTCGGCGGCGGCCGCCTTCAGACGCGCGACCACGGGCTGGCCGCCGTCGGGGCTCCACGTGGCGTCCAGCTTTGGACTGATCAGTCGGATGGCGGATTCCTCGGAGCTCAGGTAGACGAGGTCGCCCCGCCGCGCGGCCACGAGTGGCCGCAGACGGATTCGGTCCGCCAGGCCGATCATCTCGTCGTGATGGGCGACGATGATGGTGAAAGGGCCGTTCATCAGTAGCCCGCCGAAGACGGCCCGAAGGGTGGTGTGCCTTCTTCGCTCGCGTTCGCCCATTCGATCGATGGTCTCCCACAGGGGCGGCGCGAAGACGCTGGCCACCGTCTCCACGGGCAGCCGCTGGCGGCGGGCCAAGAGGTCGACCCCGTAAGCCAGCACCTCGGTGTCGGTCTGCATGGTGCAGGTGTAGCCGTACATCTCCAGGAACCAGCGGTTGGTGTCGTACGACGACAGCTCCCCGTTGTGGACCACCGTCCAATCCAGGATGGAGAAAGGATGCGCGCCTCCCCACCACCCCGGGGTGTTGGTCGGGAAGCGGCTATGGCCGACCCAGAGGTACCCTTCGTAGTCGTCCAGACCGTAGAAGCGGCCGATGTCCTCGGGATAGCCGACCCCCTTGAAGACGCCCATGTCCTTTCCGCTGGAGAAGACGTAGGCGCCGTCGATTTCCGCGTTGATGGCCATCACCTTCCCGACCACATAGTCGTCGTGGCCGGCCCGGGCGACACCTTTCTCCACCCTCAGGAAGTAACGCCGCAGCATCGGAGGGCCATCAATCTCGGCGACCGCACGGTGGGGGATCCCCTCATGGTGGACGACCTTGAAGTTGTTTCGCAAGAAGGCCTCCGTCTGTCGGCGGGCCTCTTCATGTTCGAACATCAGGTGGAAGGCATACTCCTGGCGAAACTCCGGGTAGATTCCGTAGGCCGCAAACCCGGCCCCGAGGCCGTTCCCCCGGTCGTGCATGTTGGCCATGGCCCGGATGATATCCCGGCCCCGCAGCGGGCGGCCGGTGGTGTCCATCATCCCGAATAGCCCGCAGCTTTCGATGAGTTTCCCGTCGCCATATGGGTTCTGGAGCCTGGCCAGAGAGGTCACGACAAGATCCCTTCCCTTGACAAGTACTTGGACCTGATCTCCTCGGGCCACGGGGCCAGCCCGAAATCCTTCAGGAGGCTCTCCCTGAAACCCTCAACTCTGACCTGTTGCCGGATCAGCCCGGTAGCCAGACCGCAGCGGTCGATGGCTTCACCCACGCAGACGAAACCGACCAGGCGCCCATCCTTCAAGACGAGCTTACGGTGGTGCGCGTCGGGCCCCCGTCCGGGTGGCGGACCGGCCGTCAAGACCTCGCATCCCTCGTCCGCCGGGGGTTCGACGATGCCCGCCGAAGCGACCGTCAGACCGAAGAAGTGGAACGTGTTCATGGCCACCTGTCCCGGCAGGTCCGCCTGCTGTCCGGCCATGTTGAGGCCGGCCACCCGGCCGCCGGCGTAGGCCGTCGGCCAGATGGGGAACGGCCTGGCGCCGCCCCTCAGAAGGTCACTGACCTCGGCCGCGTCGCCGGCCGCATAGACGTCCGGCCAGGGGGTGGCCATGTGCGAATTCACCGGGAACCCCCGCCCTGGGGCGAGGCCGAGCCCTTTCAACAGCTCAGTCCGCGGTTGAACCCCCGTGGCCAGGATGACCACGTCGGCCTGGAGCTCCCGCCCATCGCCAAGGACGGCCGAGCCCACGCGGGCGGGGTCGGACGGGTTGGCCCTGAGGGCCTTGACCATCTGGGAAGTGAGCACGGTCACCCCGTTGGCGGCCAAGACCTCCTGGACCAGAGTGGAAGTGTCCCGGTCCAGCACTGTGGCGAGCGGCCGGTCGAGCCCCTCGATGACGGCGACCTCCAGCCCCACCTCCCTCAGGGCCTCAGCGCCCTGCAGCCCGATCAGCCCACCCCCGATGACCACCGCCGAGCGGGTACGCGGTCCGGTCGAGCCGCCGGACGACCCCAGCGAAGCGGCGACCGCCTGGGCGTCGGCGAGGCTCGCCAGGGTGTGCACGCCGGCGAGGTCCCGGCCGGGCACCGGGGGGACCTTGGCGGCGCTGCCGGTGGCCAGGAGCAGCCGGCCATAGGAGAGCTCCTCCCCGGTCGACAGGAGGAGCCGCCGGTTCTCGTGGTCGACGGCGTCGACGCGGGCGCCGAGGCGAACCTCGACGCGGTTCTCCTCAAGGAAGCCCTTCGGCCGGTAGGCGAGGTCTTCGGCGGAGGCTCCGGCGGTGATCACCCGGGTGAGGAGCGGCCTGGAGTAGAAGGCCACCCGTTCTTCGGAGACGACGGCCAGCCGCCCCGAGGGGTCGACCGATCGGATCGCTTCGACGGCCCCGGCGGCCGCGGCGGAGCTGCCGACGACGCAATAGTCGTAGTGTGTCAACCGGCCACGCCTCCCTGGGACCCGCGGGTTTCAGCCGTCTGGACCATCTCCAGGGCCCCGTTGGGGCAGTGGGCCACGCAGGCCGGCACGGCGTCGCCCGGGCACAGGTCGCACTTGACCGCCGTCGGCCTGTCTCCGACGCCTCGGCTGATGGCCCCGTACGGACAGGCCAGAACGCAGGTCCAGCAGCCGACGCAGCGGGCCGGGTCGGCCTGGACCGTACCGTCGGAGAGCCTTCGCATGGCCCCGCTGACACAGGCGTAAACGCATGACGGTTCCGCGCAGTGCCGGCACTGGATGGCCGCGGAGAAGGGCCGGTTCTCCTCGACTCTGATCCGGGGGATCGGGCGGGCGCCCTTGCCGCGCCAGGCGCCGATGAGGTCCCGGCCCTCCGCGTGGCGGGCGGTGCAGTACACTTCGCACAGCCGACAGGCTATGCACACTTCCTGCTTGACGTAGACTCGCTTCACACCCACACCCCCGCGGGATGAATGAAAATATAAGAAGCCCACACGGCAGCCCAGAGTGACTGGAACTTGCCGCGTGGGCTTTTATCCCAACGGTGTCAACCGGCGTCGAGCGCCGATCCGGTACCGCTTGGTCGTGCGCCGGCCAGCATCCCGACCGCTCAGCCGACACGGATCCCTAGGTACCTTTCCAGAAGCTATGCAGTTCTGTGAATAAATTGCCGCTGTATTGGGGCCTATGATAGCACACCCAATGGCCCCTGTCAACGGCAGTTTGTCCACGGTGTTAGCGGCAGTTTGTCCGCCCGAAGGGCGGTGGATGCATCATCTGTGAGTTGGATACTGGGACTGAGAAAAGGTCACCCACAGGCTATGGTGACCCGGTCGACCGCTCGGGCGACCGTCTGGGCAGGAGCGGCCGCCGCTTTGGGCGAACTTTCAGAAGGCGCCTTTGAAAGGCCGATGAGTGCCGGATGGCGCTCCGGGTCGTGGCCGGGGGAGTCCGGCGGAAGGGGGAGCCGGGAATGTGGTACGACCTCGAGGCGGCGGGCCAAGGCCGGCATCGAAGCCCTGACCCGCGTGCTGGCGGTGGAGCTGGCCCCGCACCACATCCAGGTCAACGCGGTCGCCCCGGCCATGGTGAAGACGGGCTTTTCCGCCCCGTTCTGGTCGAACGAGGACATCCGTGAGAAGATCGTCGCCGCCGTCCCGGTCGGTCGCCTCCCTGTGAATCGCTGAGCCGGCGCCTTCAACGAGCGAGATGATGAGCGAGGTGGACCACCCGATGCACGACGCGGTCGTCGTCGATGCCTGCCGGACTCCGGTCGGGGCGCACGGCGGAGCTCTGTCCGCGGTCCGACCCGACGACCTGCTGGCCCACGTCCTGAAGGCCGTCGTCCGCCGCGCCGGCATCGACCCGGCCGGCCTCGACGACGTCTATGCCGGCTGCGCCAACCAGGCCGGCGAGGACAACCGCAACGTCGCCCGGATGGCCGCCCTCCTGGCCGGCTTTCCCTTCAGCGTGCCGGGGGTGACCATCAACCGGCTCTGCGCCTCCAGCCTCGACGCGGTGGACCAGGCCGCCCGGACCATCCAGGTGGGCGACGCGTCGGTCGTCATCGCCGGGGGCGTCGAGTCGATGAGCCGCGCCCCCTTCGTCATCCCCAAGCCCGAGCGGGCCTTCGCCACGGGCAACCGCACGGCTTACGACACGACCATCGGCTGGCGCTTCGAGAACCCGCGCCTGGCGGCCATCGTCCCCCTCGAGTCGATGGGCGAGACGGCCGAGAACATCGCCGAGCGCTGGCGGATTCCCCGCGAGGAGCAGGACCGCTTCGCCGACTGGTCGCACCGGAAGGCGGTCGCCGCCATCGACGCCGGCCGGTTCAGAGACGAGATCGTCCCGGTTGAGGTGGCCGACCGCAAGGGCCGGATGACGGTGGTCGAGGTCGACGAGGGGCCGCGCCGGGAAACCAGCCCGGAGAAGCTGGCCGAACTGTCGCCGGCCTTTCGCAAGGGCGGCACGGTGACCGCCGGCAACTCATCGAGCCTCAACGATGGGGCGGCGGCCGTCCTCCTGATGAGCCGCGAACGCGCCCAGGACCTGGGCCTCCGACCGATGGCCCGGGTCGTGGCCTCGGCGGCCGCCGGCGTCGACCCGCGGATCATGGGCATCGGGCCGGTGCCCGCGACCCGCAAGGCCCTGGCCCGCGCCGGCCTCGCCCTTGACGACATCGGCCTCATCGAACTCAACGAGGCCTTCGCCGCCCAGTCCATCGCTGTCCTCCGGGACCTCGGCCTCGACCCCTTCGACCCACGGGTCAACCCCAACGGCGGAGCCATCGCCCTGGGGCACCCGCTCGGCTGCAGCGGGGCTCGCATCATGACGACTTTGCTCCACGAGCTGAGGCGCCGCCCCAACGTCCGCTACGGCCTGGCGACCATGTGCGTCGGGGTCGGCCAGGGCGTGGCGACCATCGTCGAGCGGGGCGACTGAGCGGGATGCTCTCAGAGCAGGACATCTTGGTAACCGCACAGACTACGATACGAGGGCCGCCCATCGCGGGCGGCCCGTCTCGTCTCAGTCAAACGTCTTCGGGTACCCCCAGTACTGCCGACCACCGCCGAAGTAGTCCCGGAGCACCTCGCCGGCGCGACCGCCCACCGCCTGACCCCGCTCAGGTCGAGCAGAACTGAAGGGCCGGGTTAAGTCGATCATCGCCATTCCCCGGCGTCAAGACGACAGCGCACCGCGCACGGCCTCTTTGATCCGCTCCACGTTCGGCACGGTCAGGTTCTCCAGAGGCTTCGAGAACGGCACCGGGATGTCCAGCCCGGCGCACCTCACCATGGGCTTCTTCAACAGCCCGAAGCCCTCGGAAGCCATGATTCCCCCGACCTCGGCCCCGACCCCGCCGGTGACCGCGCCCTCCTCGACGACCACCAGCCGCCCGGTCTTGCGGACCGAGGCCAGGAGCGTCTCACGGTCGAAGGGGACGAGGGTGCGCGGGTCAATGACCTCGGCCTCGAGGCCCTCCTCGGCGGCCAGTTCCTCGGCCGCCTGCAGGGCCAACGGGACCATCCCCAGGACGGCCAGCACGGTCACGTCGCGGCCGGGCCGCTTGACGTCGGCCACCCCGAACGGAATCGCGTACTGCTCCTCGGGCACCAGCCCGTCGGTGAAGTAGAGCAGCTTGTGCTCGAAGAAGAGGACCGGATTGTCGCTGCGGAGGGCCGTGGTCAGGAGGCCCTTGGCGTCGTACGGGGTCGAGGCGACGACCACCTTCAGGCCCGGCACGTGCATGAACAGCGCTTCCAAACTCTGCGAGTGCTGGGCGGCGAAGGCCAGCCCGGCTCCGCCCGGCGTGCGGACCACCAGCGGGATGCGGTACTGCCCGCCCGACATGTAGCGCAGCTTGGCCGCCTGGTTGACGATGGGGTCGAGGCCGGCGGTGATGAAGTCCTCGAACATCAGCTCGGCCACGGGCCGCAGCCCGGTCATGGCCGCGCCGACGGCCGCCCCGACGATGGCGTTCTCGCTGATGGGCGTGTCGCGGACGCGGTCCCGCCCGAACTCGTCGACCAGCCCGCTGGTCACGCCGAAGAAGCCGAAGGCAACGTCCTCGCCCATGACGATGACCCGCCCGTCCCGCCGCATCTCCTGGGCCAGGGTCTCACGGATGGCCGCCGACATGGTCAGGTAACGGTCGCCGGCCGCCGACGGCCCGGGCGCGCTGCCGGCTGCGGCCCGCGCCGCCTGGCCACCGTCCGTGAACACCCCCGCCGGCTCGGGCGCGTACACATCGCGCACGAGCTCACCCGCGTCCGGGAAGGGGCTCTCCTCGGCGGCGAAGACCGCCTCCTCGATGACCCGTCCCGCCTCGGCCTCGATAGCCGCCACGTCGGCCTCGCTCAGCACCCCGCCGGCGACGAGCCTCCGCGAATGGACGGCGATGGGGTCGCCGGCCTGCCCCTCGGCCTTGGCCTCGTCGGTCCGGTAGTCGTCCGGGTCGCCCTCGTAGTGGCCGCGCCAGCGCCAGACGCGGCCCTCGATGAAGGACGGCCCGCCGCCGGCCCGGGCCCGCTCGACGGCCTCCCGAGCGGCCCCGCAGACCGCGATCACGTCGTTGCCGTCGATGCCGATGGCCGGCATGCCGTAAGCGGCCGCCCGCTCGGTCAGCCGCTTGACCTTCGTGTGCCGCTCCTGCGGCGTCGTTATCCCGTAGCCGTTGTTCTCGCAGACGAAGACCACCGGCAGGTCCCACACGGCGGCCAGGTTCATGGCCTCGTGGAAGAAACCGATGTTGGTCGAGTCGTCGCCCATGAAGGCCACCGCCACCCGCCCGTTCTTGAGAAGCTTGGACGACAGCCCGGCCCCGGTCGCCAGCAAGTTCCAGGCCCCGACGATGCCGTTGGCCCCGATGAGCCCCTTCGACGCGTCGATGACGTGGAGTGACCCGCCCTTGCCACGGCACAGACCGGTGGCGCGGCCGTAGATCTCGGCCATCATCCCCTTGGGGTCGGCCCCCTTGGCCAGGGAATGGCCGTGGGCCCGGTGGGTCGACGAGACGTAGTCATCGGGCCGCAGGGCTTCCATGACCCCTACGGCCATGGCCTCGTGCCCTACCGACAGATGGGCCATCCCCGGGATGGTCCCGTCTTCGACCCCGCGGGCCACCGCCAGCTCGAACTTCCGTATCACCCACATCGTCCGGAGGAGCCCGGCCAGCCGCTCCCGGTCCAGCCCGCCGAATTCGGCAGCGCCCACTAGATCACCAGCTCCTCGCGGCCCATCTCGCGGAGCGTCCGGGGGTAGACCTCGTAGAGGGGCCGCAACAAAGGCAGAAGCGCCAAAGCCTTCTGGACCGAGCCCGAGGCGATGATCTGCCGCGTCGCCAGGGAGGCCACGACGTTCGTCTTACCGTGCCAGAACTTATGGGAGAAGTCGGCCGACTGCTTCATGGTCACGTCCGCCTTCCTGACCGACTCGCCGTAGTCGATGTCGGCGTAGGCGCCCGGCGCCGTCGGGGGGTTCAGGAAGTCGATGGTTATCTGGGCCTCCGGGTCGGTGTAGATGAACCGGATGACCATCTTCGACCCGGCCAGCTTGGGCCCGAGGACCGGATCATACCGGACCTTCTCGAAGAACGTCCGCATCACCGAGTAGAAATCGTCGGCATTCTTGAACGTGGCCATCTCGTCGACCTCCTTTACTGGGGAGCCGCGCCCGTCGCCGCCGGCCGCCCGGGCCGCCGTTTCTGGCGCTTCCGCGCCTCGGCCTCGTACTTGGCCCGCAGGGCGGGGACGAGCCAGAAGACGTAACCGATGGTCAGGACGAACACCACGCCGAGGGAAATCAGGGCCAACAGCTGTGCGTGGGCGTCGGCCGGGTTGGCCGGGTCGGGGACGAAGACCATCACGAAGAGGAGCCCGTAGACCAGGACGACGAAGACCGGGACCAGCCACCCGAACGGGACCTTGAAAATCCGTTTCAGCTCGGGGCGCCGCTTCCGGAGGCCGATGACCGACGCCCCCATGACGATATAGATCATGCATTCGACGGCCGCCCCGAGGAAGATGAGCACCTTGTACTGCCCGGTGAAGTGGACGGCCAGGGAGACGATGGTCGATACGGTCAGCAGGGCGACAATGGCCGGCCAGGGCGTGGCGTAGGTCGGGTGCAGGTTCTGAAAGACCTTCGGCAGCGCCCGGTCGCGGGCCATGGCGTAGATGAAGCGCGAGGCGGTCATCACCCCGGCGTTGAAGGTGGTCACCGAGGCCAGGATGCTCATGACCATCATCAGCATGATCCCGGCCTTGCCGAAGAGGGCCTGGCCGAAGAGGACGTGGGGAATGGGCGACTTGGTCAGGAGGGCCTTCGGGACGGTCGAGGTCAGGGCCACGTTGAAGAGGGCGTAGGACACGCCCAGGAGGATGATGGCCCCGAACATCCCGCTGGGGATGAGCTTGAAGTCGGTCGTCTCCTCGGCCAAGGGCGTCACCCACTCGAAGCCGAGGTACAGGAAGACCCCGATGGCCACGGCCTGGGCCAGGCCCATGCCGCTCCCCGGCGACAGGGGGGTGGTCAGCTGGAAGTCATTCTTGACCAGCGCGTACACCGACAGCCCGATGAGGGCGGCGAACATGGCGTAGGTCGTGATGTCCTGGGTCAGGCCGGCCATGGTGACGCCGCGGATGTTGATGAGGGCGATGGTGATGAGGAAGAAGAAGATCCAGAAGACCCGCGGCACCGGGAAGGCCGTCGCCAGCACACTCGAGAGGACGAAGGTCTCGGCCCCGACTACGGCCACGCTGATGGTCATATAGACGGTGGCGAAGACCAGGGCCGCCTTCTCGGAAAAGGCCCGTTCGATGAAGAGCTTGATCCCGGCCGCCGTCGGGAACATCCCGACCAGCTCGGCGAAGCAGAAGGCGGCCAGGAAGGAGATCAGGCCGGCGATGACGATGGCCATCCAGCCCGAGTCGCCGGCCATGTACGAGGCCACCTGCATGTTGGAGGTGTAGGAGACCGTGGCCAGGGCCAACCCGGCCCCGGCCGAGATCACCGTCCGCAGGCGGATCTTCTTTTTTAGCTCGGTCATGTCGCGCCTCCGGCGTTATGACTTGCGCGGCCGGCGCCTACGCCTCCGGCCAGATGATCATGGTGATGGCGTCGAGCCGCATGACGTCCTCGGTCGACGCCTTGACCTGGATCTCCCCACGCAGGTACTTCTGGCTGGGGTTGAGGTCGCCCCAGAACATGTCGCAGAGGTCCTCGCTGGTGGCCGTGACGACGACGTCCGGCGTGCCGTCGAGCCCCGCGCGGAACCCGGTGATCTCGCCCTTGACCACGTCCATGGTGAAGCCGTCGCCGCTGTCCTTGGCGACAAAGTGGATGAGCTTGGACCAGTCGCGCTGCATCTTCCGCAGCCGCTGATTGCCGTTGCACTGGACCTGGTAGTCGGCCAGGGCTTCGAGGATCTCCGCCGGCGTGGCCATCTCTCAGTCGCCCCCCTGCTGCCGCACGATGGCGGCCATGGATTTGTCGAGTGCGTTCAGGACGAAGTCGACTTCCTCTTCGTTGATGACCAGGGACGGCATCAGCCGCATGACGCTGGTGTCATTGCCGGTGAAGATGGCCATGACCCCGTTCTGCGCCAACTGGTAGCTCATCCGCGGCCCGAGGCTGTCCTCGGTGTACTGGAGGCCCATCATCAGGCCCTTCTGGCGGACCTCCAGGAGGATCCTCGGGTATTGCCCCACGAGTACCCCGAAGCCGGCCCGAAAGCGCTGTCCCATGCGGGCGGCGTGCCCCGGCAAGTCGTGCTCGATGATGTAGTCGATGACCGCCAGCCCGACGGCGCAGCCCAGGTCGGAGCCGCCAAAGGTCGACAGGTGGACGAAGGGGTTGGTGATGAGGAAGTCGCCGAGTTCCTCGCGGAAGATGGTGGCGGCGATGGGGTAGACAGAGCCGCCGAGGGACTTGGCCGTGGTCATGATATCCGGGACGACCCCGTAATGCTCCGAGCACCACATCTTGCCGGTCCGGCCGAGGCCGGTCTGGATCTCGTCCAGGATGAGCAGGACCCCGCGCTCGTCGCAGATCTTGCGGACGGTCGGGAGGTAGTCGTCGGAGGGGACGTTGATGCCGCCCTCACCCTGGATCGGCTCGAGCATGACGGCCGCCGTGTCATCGGTGATGGCGTCGGCGATGGCCTGCGGGTCGTTGAAGGGGACCTTCTTGAAGCCCGGCATCAGCGGGAGGAACGGCTTCTGGTAGGCGTCGCGGCCGATGGCCGAGAGGGAGAAGCCGGTGTGCCCGTGGTACGACTTGATGGCCGAGATGATCTCGGTCTTCATCGTGTAGCCCCGGGCGAGCTTGATGGCGTAGTCGTTGGCCTCGCCGCCGCCCACGCCGAACATCGTCCACCGCAGGTCGCCCGGGGTGATCTCGGCCAGCTTCTTGGCCAGGTCCGCCTTGGCCTTCGAGCAGATGAGGAAGACGCCGATGTCCATCTCGTCGAGGGCCCGTTTCAGGACCTCGACGATCTCGGGGTTGCGGCGGCCGCTATTGAAGCTGCCGGCTCCGGTGATGCAGTCGATGTACACCCTTCCGGACAGGTCCCAGACCTTCGCCCCTTCGCGCCGGCCCTCGATGATGTCGAGCCCGGCCGATTTCAGGGTCCGCACCTTCATCGGGTTCACGTAGTCGGCGTAGTCCTTCAGCGCCTGCTGCTTGAGCTGCTGCCCGATATCGGGGCTCAGGTCCCTGGAGGGAAACGCGGCCATGAGTTGAGCACCCCCTGTGCACGGATGTTGGGGAAGGAATTCTATCCCCGGTGACGCTTCCCTGCCGCGGGGTCAGACAATTCTTTGAATTGCGTCCAAAAGCTGACCGGTGCTATTTTCGTTGCCGGGCGGCTGCCCTGGGACGTTGACACCGTGCCAATTGCGGCGTAAACTGGCCTTGAGATGAGATACCTGCCGGGGGTACGGGACTGCCGAGGGCGTACTCTGGGGTGCGCCCGGCTCGTCAAGGCCCGGGGGTAGAGCGCGGAGGTCTTTCCATTGTCCAGGCAACCGCCCATGTGGCACGCCGGCCCGCTGCACCTCAACCTGTATGGATTAGCGATGGGTGCAGGTCTGCTGGTCGGTCTTTTCATCGCCCTCAGCGAGGCCCGGCGAAAGGGCGAGGACGAGGACGCCTTCACCACGGCCATCGCCATTAGCGCGATCGCCGGCCTGGCCGGCGCCAGGCTCCTATACGTCCTGTTGAACCTGGCGACGTATGCCGCCGACCCGGCGGCCATCGTCAGGATCTGGGACGGGGGCCTGTCCCTCATCGGGGCGTTGGCCGGGGGAGGGCCGGCCCTGTGCCTGGCGGCCCGCAGCCTCAAGCTCCGCCCGGCGGTCGCCCTCGACGCGGCCGCCCCGGCCATGGCCGCCGGTCTGGCTATCGGTCGCGTGGGCTGCGACCTCTTCGGGCTGCCCACCGCCTTGCCGTGGGCGGTTAACATCGCCGGTCGGTGGGTCCACCCGGCGCAGGCCTATGAGATAATCGCCGACAGCGCCCTTTTCCTCTGGCTGTGGGCGCGGCGGCGGGTCGCTCCGGGAACCGCCGGCCCACGCCCCGGCGCGCAACTGGCCCGTTTCATCGGGGGCTACGCTCTTGTGCGCTTCTTTGTCGAGTTCACCCGCGAGCCGCGTGGCGCGCTCTGGCTGTCGCCGGCCCAGTGGGCCGCGGTGGCCGCCGTGGCCGTGGTCCTGTTGTGGCTCAGGGCGCGTGGAGCGGACCTCGCTCCGATGGCCGGCGGTTCAGGAGACCTGCAAACAGGCGCGTCTGCGGAAACCCAGGCCCCACCGGACCTGCTTCAGCGCGTCCCCGCCTGGGCCTGGACTCTGGCCATCCCGGTGCTGCTGGCCCTGTACTTCGCCCTGAACGCCGGGCAGGTCCCGCTCGTTCGGGTGCTTCAATAGCACGGAAACCACTCCAACGGGGTTGATCGATGTGACCAGGAAAGCCAGGGCTGTCGGGCTGATGCTGGCGGGGGCCGCCCTGATCGCGGTGGCCCTGGGGCTCTCATACCGGCGTGCGGCCCCGGCCGGCGGAGGGTTGCCGAAGCGGGTCGGGGATCTGGCCCTCAGCGGTCCGGTCCAGTCGGGTCCGGGGGCGATCTCCCAGATCAGCGGGCTGCACGGGACCTCCATCGCCATCAAGAACGCCTACATCGGGCAGTACGCCGGGCCGAGCGGCCGGGCCATGCTCTGGGTCTCTGAGTCGAGCAGTGAAGAGGACGCCCGCGCCCTGCTCGAGGCGATGGACCGGAAGATGCCGGGAAACGACGCCTTCGGCAACCGCGTTCAGACCTCAGTGGCTGGACAAGCCGTCTTCCGCGTCGAGGGAGGTGGGATGATCAACTATTACTACCGCCTCGGTACCCGGGTTTTCTGGGTCGGTTACGCCGGCTCCGGCGATGGCGCCGAGGTTCTCAGTCGCTTCATCGCCGCCTTCTCCGACCGATAGATCAGCCCAGGCACAAGACTGGCCGCTCGGACCCTCTGGAGTCAAGGCGCCGGTCAGATCGTCGACAATCTCCTTGTGGGAGGTGTCGTCAGCGGCAGATCGATGATCGAGGACACCCTCTGGCGCAAGAGCTCGGGGTTCTGCTCGGAGAACCGGCTGACGTGGATCCCGAAGAGCTCATCATCGAAGTCGGAGAAACACAGGTGAATGTCGGGCATGTCCCTGTCCGCCCGTACGTAGCCGGTCCTGACCCGGCTGAGGGCGATGTACAGGATATCGGTCACCTCGTCGTAGACGACCTTCGGGAACGCGTTGGCGGCGTCAAGTCCGGGCACGGCCGTTCCCCCTTTATGACATGCTATGTCGCGGCGGCGCGGGGTGCTTGCCCCCCAAGCCCGGACAGGAAAAGCGAGGCGCCTCGTGGCGCCTCGCTTTCTTGGCCTGACCGGCCTGTCGCCGCCGGCCGGTTTGGACCGCCGGAGGGCCCCTCAACCAGCGCCGACCACGCGGTTCCGTCCCGACTCCTTGGCCTTGTACAGCCGGTAGTCGGCCGAGTGGACGAGGTCCTCGGTGGTCGTCCCGTCCTCGGGGAAGGTGGCCACGCCGATGCTCACCGTGGGCAGGGCGAGAAGCTGGCCGATTGTGGCGACGCGGTCCCGCACCCGCCGGGCCATCTCCAGGCCTTGCTCGGCGTCGGTGTCCGGGGCGATGACGGCGAACTCCTCGCCCCCGTACCTGGCCACGAGGTCCTCCTCCCGGACCGACGCCCGCAGTTCTCGGCCCAGGTCGCGGAGGGCGGCGTCCCCGGACAGGTGGCCGTAGGTGTCGTTGAACCGCTTGAACTCATCCACGTCAAGCATCAGCACGGACAGCTTCTTCCGGAGGGTGGTCGCCCGGACCACCTCCCGCCGCAGGCGGCGGAAGAACTCCCCGTGGTTGAGCAGGCCGGTGACCGAGTCGCGGCTGGCGAGCTCCTTGACCTGGGCGTGGAGTTGCGCGTGGTCGACGGCCACGCCGACCTCCGACGCCACCGCGAAAAGCACCCCCAACTCCCCGCCGGTGAAATCACGGTGGGCCCGGGTGCCGATGGCCAGCACGCCGACGTTTCGGCCCTTGCTCTTCATGGTCACGAAGACGGCCGACTGCAATCCCGCGACCCGGGAGCCACGGGCCAGCCAGTCGCCGTCCGGCGCTTCCCCGCCGGCCACGGCGCCCGGAACCGGGGCCTGCCAGACGGTCGTCCGTTCGCCGGCGGCCACCTTGCCGACCAGCCCCTCTCCGATGAGGCCCTGTTCGAGCGACGGGAGGGCCTCCTCAGGCAGCTGGCTGTGGGCGGCCAGGGTGACCCTCGCCCGGGCGGCATCGGTCAGGAAAATGGCCGCGACCTGGCCCCCAAATATCCGGAGCAGGGCTTTCAGGGCATTGTGAAGGATGACGCTCAGGTCCAGAGACTGGTTCAGGCCCATGGCCACGGCGCTCAGGACCTCCAGGGCCATGGTGCGCTTGCGGACCTGGTCCTCCAGGGTGGCGTTCAGGGTCAGGTTCTCCTGGCGCTGTTCCCCGAGCTGGCACCGCATGTCCTCGAGGGCGTCCCCGAGTTCCGTCATCATGCTCCCCTTGATGACCGGGATCGGGCGGGTCAGGTCGCCGGAGGCGATGCCGTGCGCCGCCTCGACCAGCGCGGCCATCCCCCGGGTATAGCGGTCCAGCCCGAAGATTTCCAGCCAGGTCACGTAGAGGACGCCGGGCAGGAGGAGAAGGCCGAACCAACCCCAGGGGGTGGAACCCGGTCTTGACTTGGCCGTCAACACGGCCGCCACGAAACCCAACCCAAAAAGGGTCACCGTGACGGCCCCGATGAGTCGCATAGCGGACCGGAACTGGCTGCCTGGACGGCGAGCGAAGGCTCCACGGAGGGGGGTCCTCAACCCTAGGCCACTTCCTTTGCCAGCCGGCGTCCGGGCCAACGCCCGCATCACTTGGCTGGACCACTTCCTCTATGAAGGAGTATCGGAACCCCCCGCCTCGTTTGTTAGGGCCCGAGCCCGGTCGGCCGGTCTCAAGTCACCGCCGCTCCTAAGTCCCCACCGGCCGCGCCGTGATCAGCTTGATTATCCCGCCCGGCCCCAGGCTTTCGACGGACTCGACATTCAAACCCGCCCGCCGGACGTTCTCGACGGTCCGACGGTTGATGTTGGCCCCGACCACCCGGACCATGAACGGGTTCATCAGGTCCATCAAGGCACCGGCCACGCGCCCTTCGGCCCGCACGTGCTCGAGCAAGAGGACGAGCCCGCCGGGCTTGCAGACGCGGGCGATTTCCCGCAGGCCGAGGACCGGGTCTGGAACCGAGCAGAAGACGAAGGTGTCGATGACCGAATCGAAGCTGGCCGCGGGAAAGGGCAGGGCCTGCACGTCGGCCAGCAGCAGGCGCACCGGGGTGGGCGCCTCGCCGAGCCGGCGCCGCGCCCGCTCGAGCATCCGCGGGGCCACGTCGATGGCCGTCACCTTCGTGCCCGGACGATAGAAGGGGAAGTTCTTGCCCGTCCCCACGCCCACCTCGAGCACCTCGCCGGAGGTCCGGTCGAAGATGCGCTTCCGCCATTCCGGCCGCCCCATCCGGTCGCAGAAGTCATACAGCGGCGAGATGCGGTCGTAGCGCCGGCCCGTGACCCGGCTCGCGGGCAGGATGATGGCGTCCTTCCCTTGCCGGTCGTCGCCCTTCCGGACGCTCGTTTCTGGAGCCATTGGTCCACCCCCCATCTCCAACTCGAACGTACAGGTCCTCAGCCGGCGGCCCGTCACATCCCCAGGCCGGGCCGGTAACGCAGCCAGCGCGAGAGCCAGCCCGACAACTCGGTGAACCGCCCGGTGACCACGGCCACCCCGAAGAGGACCATGATGACCCCGGCGGCGAACGAGACCGCCCGCCGGTGCTTCAGGGCGCCGCGGAGGCAACCGATGACCGAGCCCATCGACCAGCCGACGGCCAGGTAGGGAAGGGCCAGCCCACCGGAGAAGGCCAGCAGCAAAGCGGCTCCGGTCGAGGCCGAGCGGGCCGCGCCGGCCACGAGAAGCAGCGAGTATAGGGTATACCCGATGCAGTGCGAGCAAACCACGGCGAAGACCAGGCCGACGAGGAAGGCCGTCAGCAACCGGTTGCGGCCGGCCAGGCGCCCGTAGTCGAAGTCGAGGTGGCCGGCGATGCGGTCCAGCGGGACCTTCAGCCAGCCCATGAGGTGCAGGCCGAAGAGGACGACGGCGGCTCCCCCGAGCCAGTTGAAGTACTTGAGGCCGCCCCCCAGGGCCGACCCGGCCTGGCCTGCCAGCGCCCCGGCGGCCGTGAAGACGAGGGTGAAGGCGAGGACGAAGGCGGCCGTGCGGGCCAACACGACCCACCTGAGGCCGGCGGGCACCGCCCCGCCTTCCAGGTCTTTGAACGAGAGCCCGGTGATGAGGGTGAAGTACACCGTCAGCATCGGGATGATGCACGGGGACAGGAAGGAAAGGACCCCGGCGGCGAAGGCCGTGGCCAACATGCTACTTACCGCTCCCGGACCCTAGCTTGCCGGCCAAGCCCGTCAGGTACTTCTTCTCCCAGGTGAAGGTCCGTCGGACGCCGCCGATGTCGCGCAGCTCCAGGGTGAGCTGCCCGGTGGAGGCGATGATGACCGGCCGCCCGGTGGCGTCGACCGCCTTGACCCTCAGGATGCCAGAGCGGTGGTGAGCGTCGTCGGACTCGACGGTCCAGGTGAAGCCTTTGGTCACCTTGGCCCCGCTGTCCGTGGTCAGGGTGGCCAGGTCTTCGAGCTTGAAACCGGCCACGGAACCGCTGTGGGTGGTGAAGAAGACCTCGAAGGCGAGGTCCTTCTCCTCGGGCCGCAGGGGGTTGAGGAAGAGCGCCGCCAATTGGATGTTGCCGCCTTCCGTCTCGCGGATGAGGTCCTGTTCCGTGGCCTGGCCGGGGGCCTGATTGGCCGCGGCGGCCGTCTCCCGCTCGGCCTGCTGCCGTTGGGCCGTCTCGGCCCGCTGGACCGACCAGCTATAGATGCCGAAGGCGGCGACAATCAAGGCCAGCCCGACAACCAGGGGAACCAGAGAAGGTTTCTTCATGACCACTCACCTTTCCCCCTGCCCACCAGGACCATCAGTTCGTGCTTCAGAGCCGACCGCGTGGCGCGGTAATCGGTCTCGCCCACCTGTCCCAGCTCGAACTGGCGGTCGAGGGCGGCAATCTCCCCCACCAACTGGGCGCGACGCAAGCCGAGCGGCGTCTGAACGGCCGGCGCGGGCCGGCTCCGCCGCAGACCAATGGCGGCCTTGCCGACCGCGCCCAGCCCCACGACGATGAGGCCGAGGATGATGATTATCCCGGGGAGCCCCCAGTGGCCCGGCCGCCCCGTGAACCGTTGCCAGAGCATGACGTTGTCGGGGCCGCCGTGGATCGAACGGTTGAGGAGCCGTCCGGCCTTTCCGACGGCGGCCGTCCCTGCTCCCGGGGGTGGAGCCGACGCGGTCGAGAACGACCCGACCGTCACTTCGACGTCGAAGGACGTCCCAGCCGGCACGTTCCCGGCCTTCAGGCGGTTGTAGGCGACGCCGTTGAGCTCCGAGGTCAGGGCGGTCAGCCCCCGGCTCCCCGCCAGGCGGATGGAGCGGGCTTCGGCGGTGATGGACAGCGCCCCGGTGACGTAATCCAAGCGTTTCGCGAAGCCGGCCGTCTTGGCCGCGCTCAGGGGCAGGGAATAGCTGAAGACGACCTCCCGTTGGGCCCCACCGGCCAGCCCGGAGGTGTCGACGAGGTTACCCGTCTCCGCTGCCGCCTTGCCCCCGGCGAAACCGGATTCGAGCTTCAGGTCGGCGTAACCGGTCGGCAGGGGAAGGACGATCCGGCTCAGCCCGGACGGGCCGGCGTTGTTGAGGCCAACTGCTTCTCTGACCGTGAGCCGGTCGCCGGCCGCGCCCAGGACCAAATGGTCGTAGTCGAGGCGCAGCGCGGCGGCCCCGGATGGCGCGGCCCCGGACGCACTCTGCGCCACGACCGGCGCGGGGCCGGCCAAAAGGGAGACCGCCAGGGCCAGGGTCGCGGCCACGACCACGCCTGTCGTCGTGGCCATGAACCTCAAACCTGGACGACGCATGGGCTCAGTCCTCCGAGCCGGCCGGGGCGGCCGTCTTCGCCCCGGGCAACCGCACCCCGCACCGGTCGCAGAACCTCTGCCCGCCCCTCAGGAGCCGGGCCCCGCAGTCGGGGCAGTAAGCGACTTCGCCGAGGGCGCCCGCCCCCTGCAGCTCAGCCAGGACCTCGGCCTCGACGGCCTCTTCCCGCCGGATCAAGGTCAGGGCCTGGGTCTCCAGGTCGGCCTTGAGGCCCTCATAGTCTTCCATGGACAGCTTGTTCGTGGCGTAGTCATATTCGAGTTCCGCCAGGGTGGCGTAGATGGTCTCTTTCTCGGCCGGACGGGCGGCGGGCTCGACGGATTCGGCCTCACCCGCGGCGGCCAGGGCCAGGAGAGGCTGGATCTCGTCGTCCCCGGCGTCGGCCAGGGTCAACGGGCGGATGAGGGCGAAGCCGGCCACGGCGGCGGCCAGGACGGCCAGGAAGGTGTACATCGCGGGGCCCCCTATTCGAGGAATTCCTTGAGTTCGCGGTCAAGACGGCTCTTGAGGTTGGCGCGCTCATCCTCGGAGAGCCCGGCCATGGCCGGCGAGGTGGCGCTCCCGGCGCCGGCGGTCGCGGCCAGCAGGCGGTGCCGCGCGACCCACCGCCGGAGGATGAGATACATCAGCGCGCCCGCGGCGGCGATGGCCACGAACGGCGTGACCCAGGCGGTGATGTCGAAGCCCTTGGTGGTCGGCGCGGCCAGGACCGGCTTGCCGTACTTGTCGACGAAGTAGGCCATGATCTTCTTCTTGGACAGGCCCTTGTCGATCTGGGCCTGGATCTCCTGGCGCATGGTGTCGGCCGTGCCGCAGTCGCAGTCCTTGACGAGCTTGGTGCAATTGCACTGGCAGAGCAGCTCGCCCGCGATGTCCTTGACGGTCACCGGCGCCGCGGCCGCGGCCGTCGAGGACCACCGGACGACGACCAACAGGACGACCGCGACGGCCGGGGTCAGGCGACTTCTCAGCATCGTCCTCACCCCAATCTCCCGGCCAGCCGGCGGCGGTCCGGCCAGGCGGCGAACAAGGTCCCCGCGACCAGCAGGTACTCACCGATCCAGATCCAGGCGACGAGCGGGTTCACGAGGGTCTTGAAGACCGTCGGCCGCCCATCCTTTTCCCAGCCGGCCAGGATGACGTAGAGGTCCTCGCGCAGGCCGCCCTTGACGGCCACCTCGGTCGACGGGTTTTCCTGATTCGGGTAGAAGTCCTTGGACGGCCGCAGCACACCGATGGGCTTCCCCTTCTCGAAGACCTGCAGGTCGGCGAAGACGACGTCGCGGTAACCCTCGTCGCGCTCGCCGAGGTTCTTGTAGACCAGCTGGTAACGGCCGATGTCGATGGCCTCACCGGGCATGATCGACTTGGTCTGGTCGATCTGGAAGGCGTGGGAACCGGCAATGGCCACGATCATCACGATGACCGACAG
>JAJZPE010000186.1 GCA_021811325.1 Bacillota bacterium | reverse complement strand
GTTCTCGCGGATCAGCGAGACGATGTTCATGCGGGTCGCGGGGGCCGTCTTCTTCTCGGCCACCGCACGCTTGGGCTGGTCCCCGAGGGCCATCTTGAGCCCCGCGCGGGCCCGTAGCACCTCGGGGTAGGTGGCCCGGACCTTGAGGACCGAGGCCATCCCCGGCATCACGGTGATGTTCTCGGTGATGGCGCCAAAGGACATGCTGGCGCCGGGCAGGAGCCCCGTCGTGGTGACGCCGTTCTCGAGACTGATCCGCAGGCTCGGGCTGACGGGGTCGAGCGCGTCAAGCGCGCGTAGCTGCGGGCTGACTTGCTCGGTGGCCTCGGTCGCGTCGTCGATGCCCAGCCCCTGGGACGTCAGCCCAAGGTGCGAGTGGGCGTCGACGAACCCGGGGACCATCGTCAGGCCGGCGGCGCGGACGATGCGGGTCCCGGCCGGGACCTCGAGCCGGCCGCCGACCGCCTTGATTTTTTCGCCTTCGATCAGGACCGTCCCGGCGTCGATGGTGCCGGCCGGGCCCAGGGTGAAGATCTTGGCTCCTTCGATTGCGAGCACGGTTTCGCCTCCCCTTGTTCAGTTGCCGTCGAGTGGGTCTTCAGGCCTAGAGCAGACAGGAGACCAGGTGTTCCGGGCGGTCGTGGGGGGCCAGGGACGGCTCGACTTCGCGGCAGGCCGCCTTGGCGACCGGGCAACGCGCGGCGAAGCGGCAACCCGGCGGCGGGTCAATGGGCTTTGCCGGCTCGCCGCCGACGACGACTTGGCGGCCCCGTTCATCGGGGTCCGGCGACGGCGTCGCGGCGATGAGCGCCCGGGTGTAGGGGTGCAGGGGGTTGTCGACGACCTCGGTGGCCGGACCCAGCTCGACCAGCTTGCCGAGGTACATCACGGCGATGCGGTCGCAGAGGTACCGGGCGACGGCGATGTCGTGGGTGATGAAGACGATGGCCGTACCCTTCTGGTCGCGCAGTTGCTGCAGCATGTTCAGGACGTCGGCCCGGACCGACACGTCGAGCATGGACACTGGCTCGTCGGCCACCAGAAAGGCCGGCTCCAGGAGCATCGCGCGGGCCACCGAGACCCGCTGCAACTGGCCGCCTGACAACTCGTGCGGGTAGCGGTCGATGAAGTCCTCGGCCGGCCGGAGCCCGGCGGCGTCGAGCACCTTGAGGACCATCTGCCGCCGCTCCTCCGCGGTCTCGCCGATGCGGTGGACGCGGAGGGGCGTCGCCAGCACATTACCGACCGTGCTTCGCCCGTCGAAAGTATCGTAGGGGTTCTGGAAGACGATCTGGGACTGGCGTCGGAAGCGCTTTCTCTCCGGGCCCTTCAGCCGTTGGACGTCCTGGCCGAGGAAGACGACCCGGCCCTCGGTGGCCGTGTCGAGCTGAACGAGGAGCTTGCCCATGGTGGTCTTGCCGCAGCCCGACTCGCCGATGAGCCCCAGGATTTCCCCGGCGCCGATGGTCAGGTTGAGGTCGTCGACGGCCTTGACGTTGGAGCGCTTGCCGAGGCTGAAGAGGTCGAAGAAGCCGCGCTGGACCGGGAACCACCGGCGGAGGCCTTCGATCCTGACGAGCTCGGACTTAGCAAACTCGGGCAACGGGCTCCCCCCCTTCACCGGCGAGGAGACGGCAGGCGGCGTAGTGGCCGTCGCCGACCCGGAAGACGGCCGGGCGTTCGTGGTGGCACTCCTGGACGGCCCGCGGGCAGCGCGGGGCGAAGACGCACCCGGCCGGCGGATCGACCAGGTCCGGGAGGCTGCCGGGGATGCCCAGGATCCTGGACCTCTCCCCATGCAGCTTCGGGAAGGCTTTCGTCAGGAGGGCCGTATAGGGATGCCGCGGGGCCTTGATCGTCTCGCGCACCGGCCCGACCTCCATCACGTGCCCGGCGTACATTACGGCCACGCGGTCGCAGGTGGCCGCGACCACCGACATGTCGTGGGTGATGACCATCGTCGTCAGCCCGAACTCGCCCTTCAACCGGGTGACCTCCTCCAGGATCTGCCCCTGGGTGATGACGTCGAGGGCGGTCGTGGCCTCGTCGAGGATGAGCAATTCCGGGTTGTGGACCAGGCTGAGGGCGATCATCACCCGCTGGGTCATGCCGCCGGAAAGCTCGTGCGGGTAAGCGTTGAGGACGGTGGCCGGCAGGTGAACCGAGGCGAGCAGCTCGGCCGCCCGCGCGACGGCCTGGTCCCGAGGCAGGTTGGGTTGGTGTACGGCGACGACGTCGGTGAACTGCTCCCTGATCCGGTGGACGGGCGAGAGGCAGCCCATGGACTTCTGGAAGACCATCGCCGCCTCTTTCCAGCGCACCTGGTTGAACCGCTTCTCGTCGGCCCCGAGGAGGCTCTGGCCGTTCACCTCGAGCTTGGCGGCGGTCACCGAGGCGTTGGGGGGGAGGAGGCCGAGGAGGGCCGTGGCCACGGTCGACTTGCCCGAACCGGACTCGCCGACCACCCCGAGCGACTGGCCCTTCTCCAGGCGGTAAGAGACCCCCTCGGCGGCGTGGACCACGCCCCGCTTGACCTGATAATGGACACTGAGGTCCTCGACTTCGAGGATCGGCGTCGCGCTCACCGGGCGTCCCTCCTGACCTTCGGGTCGAGGGCGAAGTTGAGCCCGTCGCCGATGAAGTAGAAGGCCATCACCGTGACCACGATGGCCAGGCCCGGGAAGAACGCCGCCCACCAGGCCGAGGTGATGTAGGTGCGACCTTCGAAGATCATCTTCCCCCAGCTCACCACGTTGGGGTCGCCGAGCCCGAGGAAGCTCAGGGAGGCCTCGGTAAGGATGGCCCCGGCCATCCGCAGCGTGGTGTTGGCGATGATCGGGTAGATGCCGTTCGGGACGATGTATTTGAAGATGATGGCCAGGTTGCCCTCGCCGATGGCCCTGGCGGCCTGGGTGAAGGTGCGCTCCCGGAGGGTGAGGGCCTGGGCCCGCATCAGACGGGCATTCCCCGGCCAGGTCGTCAGGCCGATGACCAGCATGATATAGAGCAGGCTGTTGCCGAACATGGCCACGATGATGAGGATGAGGAAGAACGTCGGCATCAACAGGAAGACATCGATGACCTTCGAGATCACCTCGTCGGCCAGCCCGCCGAAGAAACCCGAGACGGCCCCGACGATCGTCCCAATGAAGGCGGAAATGATCGCCGAGGTGAAGCCGACCATCAGCGAGATGCGCGTGCCGAAGATGACCTCGCTGAGGATGTCGCGGCCCATGCCGTCGGTCCCCATGAGGTGGCTGAGGGACGGGGCGCCGAGCATCTGGTCGCCGAGCTTGCTCGGGTCGTACGGGGCAAGGATTGGCGCGGCGACGGCCGCCAGGACGATGACCCCGAGGAGGACCAGGCCCGCCAGGCCATAGCTGCTGCTTCTGTAGGTGTCCCAGAAAGCGGCCAGAGGGGAGTACTTGGCCCGGGGCTTCTCGGCCGTCGCCGGTCCGACCGGGGCGGCCGGCGTGGTTTGAATCGATTCCGCGGGCTTCACTGTCGAGGCACCTCCTTCACCTGTACCGGATGCGCGGATCGAGCACCGCGTAGAGGACGTCGGTCAAGAGGATCATCGCCGAGACGGAAACCGCCATCATCAGGTAGATGCCCATGAGCAAGGGGTAGTCCCGCTGCATGACGGCGGACAGCATCAGGCGTCCCATGCCCGGCCAGCTGAAGACGATCTCGGCCAGGGCCGCGCCGGTGACCACGTAGCCCAGCTGCAGACCGAAGACGGTCAGGGTGGGGAGGATGGCGTTCTTCAGGGCGTACTTGCGAAAGATCTTGGACCGGTTCATCCCGGTGGCCCGGAAGGTCGTCACGAAGTCATCGTTGAGGACTTGGACGACGCTCGAGCGGGTGATCCGGTAGTAGACCGGGATCTCCACGAGGGCGATGGACAGGGCCGGCAGGACGAGGTGCCGGGCCACGTCGAGGTAATGCATCAGGCCGGTATAGCCGGCCCGCAGGTCGGTCATCCCCGACGTCGGCAGGACATGCAGGGTCGAGGCGAAGAGGAGGATGAGCATCAACCCGAGCCAGAAGGTGGGCATCGAGTAGAAGACGTACCAGATGAAGGACCAGACCAGGTCGGAACGCGAGGAGTACCTGGTGGCCGACCATGTCCCCATGGCCGTCCCGATGATGAACCCGATGAGCGAGGCCGTCAGGGTGAGGAGAAGGGTGGCCGAAAGGCGCTCGAGGACAAGCCGGGCCACCGGCTGGTCGCTGATGATCGAGCGCCCGAGGTCCCCGTGGAGGATGTTCCGGATGTAGTCAAAGAGCTGGACCCAGACGGGCTTGTCGAGGCCGTAGCGCTGCTGCAAGGCCTTGACCATCTCCGGGGCCGGCTGCTCGATGCCGGCCAGAATCCGGATGGGGTCGCCGGGGGCCAGGTGGATGATGAAGAAGTTGAGGACCAGGACGATGAGGATGGTCAGGAGGGCGCTCCCGGTCCGGCGGAGGATGTAATGCCCCAATGGGGACAACCCCTTTCCT
>JAJZPE010000185.1 GCA_021811325.1 Bacillota bacterium | reverse complement strand
GTGACGAACGTCTTGGCCAACACGCCCTGACCGAGGAGGATGGTGTCGAGGATGGTCTGCCTGTCGATGGCGTAGGCGATGGCCTTGCGGATGTTGACGTCCTTCAGGACCGGGTCATTGACGTTGAACATCAGGTAATAGGTGTTCAGGGCGACCACCGAGTCGATGGTGTACTTGCCGCTGGTGGTCCAGTCTTTGAACTCGGCGTCCGGGATGCCCGAGATGTCCAGGTTGCCGTTCTTGAACTCGAGGTACCCGGTGGTATCGTCGGCGATGATCCGGTACTCGACGCTGTCGAGGTAGGGCAGGCCCTTCTCGAAGTACGTCTTGTTCTTCTCCAGGACGACCTTGTCGTCATGGAGCCATTCCTTCAGCTTGAACGGGCCGGTGCCCATGGGCTTCTTGTCGAAGTCCTTGCCCATCTGGATGGTGTAGTCCATGGGCAGGATGGAAGCCGACGGGACGGCCAGCATCTGGAGGAACGGGGTGTAGGGCTTCTCCAGGGTGAGCTGGAACTCAGAGTCGCTGATGGTCTTGAAGCCGGAAAGTTCCTTGGCCGTTCCAGCCTCGACGTCGGCCGCGCCCTTGATCGGCTCGAAGATCCAGCCACTCGCCCCGGTGCCGTTGGGGTCGAGCATACGTTCCATGGTGAACTTGACATCCTTGCTGGTCAGGGTCGTCTTGCCGTCCGAGAACTTGACGCCCTTCTTCAGCTTGAAGCTGTAGGTCAGCCCGTCCGAGCTGGCCTTCGGCATCTCGGCCAGGAGTTCCGGCTCGAGTTCGAAGGTGTTCCCCTTGTAGCGGACAAGCGTGTTGAACATGTTGCGGGCCAGGTTGTAGACCATCAGGGTGGTGTCAGCCTGAGGGTCGAACCCCGGTGGGTCCTCGGTGAACCAGTCGTGAAGCACGCCGCCGCGGACGACGGCTTCACCGCTGGGCGTCTTGGCCGTCTTGGCGCAGGCGCCGACGGACAAGACCAAGGCGAGAAGAGAGATGATGGCGATGATGACTCTGAACCTTCTCAAACCATATGCCTCCTTCCGCGCTTTGAGCCTAGCCCCTGAAGAGCGGGCGGGTCATCGGTTCGACGGATGATTCTACGGTCAAGATGGTTTCTCCTTGGTTTTGCCGGCCGTCCCCCTGAACTTTGGCCGGAGTACAAAAAAGGGCCACGGCCAAACGCGTAGAAAATAAGGCGGTCGGAGGTGCCTCCATGCGTCGCCGCTTCTATGACCGGCTGATCACCCACAAAGACGCCGCCGTCCTGGGACTGTCTCTGCTTCTGTGGAGCCTCGGGCTGGGTCTCTACAACTTCATTTGGCCCGCTTACGTGCGACAGCTCGGCGCCTCCGCCGTCGACTACGGACTCTTGGTGTCCATCGGAATGCTGGTGGCCAGTTTTTCGGCTCTGCCCGGCGGGGTGTGGGCCGACGTTTACGACCGTAAGGCCGTCCTCATCGTCGGCTGGGCCATCGCCCTGCCCGCGCCGCTCATCTATGCCTTCGCCCCGAGCTGGCAGTGGCTCATCGCCGGGCTCTTCTTCTACATGCTGTCGACCTGCGCGAACCCGGCGCTGCAGGCCTACATCGTCCACAGCACGCCGCCCGAGCGCCTGGGGGCCACCTTCAACCTCGTCTTCGCCGCGTTCTCGTTGGGTCTGGTGGTCTCGCCGCCGGTCGGAGGGTGGGTGGCCGAGCGCTATGGCCTGCGCCTCGTGTTCTACCTTGCTTTCCTTCTCTACCTGCTGTCGACGCTGGCCCTCTTCTGGCTGAGCGAGCAGCGGGCGCCGGAGGGGGCGCAACTGGGCGAAAGGGCCGGCGACCGGTTGGCCTCGGCCTTCGACCCACGCCGCTGGTTCAGGGGCTTCAGCCAGGCCCACCTGGACCGCCGGGTGGTGGTCGTTTCGGCCGCCTTCGCCGCCGCCCTGGCCATCCAGAACCTCGGCCTGCCCTTCTCGACCCCGCTGTTGCAGGACCTGTCCGGCCTCGACCTGGCCGCCGTCGGCCGCCTGGGCTCGGTCGCGTCGCTCTCGGCCTTTCTTCTCTCGCCCGTCATCGGGCGTCTGGCCGACCGCGTCGGCCACGGGGCATCGCTCGTCCTTTCCCTGTTCGTCTTTGCCGGCTCGATCGCCGTGGTGGCGGCCTTCCCGACCACCATGCCCCTCGTCCTGGTCAGTTTCGCCCTGCGCGGCGCGGGCGACGGGGCCCGCGGCCTGATGACCGCCGGGATCGGCCGGCTCATCGGCAAGGCCGCCCTGGGCCAGGCCTACGGGGTCTACAACCTCCTCGTCGGGCTGTTCTCCATCGTCACGCCCTACGCCGGGGGATGGCTCTACGAGATCGGGCCGACCTGGCCGTTTTGGGTCACGGCCGCGCTGACCGTGCTCGTCGCTGTCCCACTGGCCCCCCTGATGACCCCGGCGAAAGAGGCGGGCTAGGGAGGAACATCGCCTCCCGTGGCGAAGTGTTCCGTTGGCCTTGGGGTCTTAGCGACTCCATTTTGTTTCGGGCCGGGTCCAGCCTCTGGCTGCCCCGGCCCGCATTTTTTCTCCGGGGAGTGGCAATAGCTGGGGTGGCGTTACAATCCGGGCTGGTGAAAAAACCGCCCAGAGATCGCCGCGGGCGCCGCCGTGGCCGGCGGCAAGTGACTGGCGGCAAGTGACCGGCCGGCATCGTTCCCATCAATCATCGTTCTGACAAGGGGTGTTGGAAATGGCAGAAAACATGGAACTCCGTCTCTCCGGCACCGGCGGGCAGGGCCTCATCCTGGCCGGGATCATCCTGGCCGAGGCGGCCGGTGTCTACGAGGGCAAGAAGGTCATCCAAACGCAGTCATACGGCCCCGAGGCCCGCGGGGGGGCCTCCCGCTCCGACGTCGTCATCGGTCGCGACGAGATCCTCCATACCGAGGTCGAGCATCCCGACGTCCTTCTGTGCCTGTCGCAGGAGGCCGCCACGAAGTACGCCAAGGACCTGAAGGCCGGCGGGACCCTGATCATCGACCCGCTCTTCGTCACCGACGTCCCGGCCGGGGCGAAGGTCGTCAAGGTCGAGGCCACCCGCATCGCCACGGGCCTCGGCCGCAAGGTCGTCGCCAACGTGGTCGCCCTCGGCGCCATCTGCGGCGCCACCGGTGTGGTCGGCTACGACGCCCTGAAGACGGCCGTCCTGGCCCGGGCGCCGAAAGGGACCGAGGAACTCAACAGCCAGGCCCTCGAAGCCGGTTACCGGGCGGTGAAGGCCTGATGCGTCTGTCCGAGTTCCTGGGCCAGCAGGTCCTCCGCGACGGCGGCCGCCGCCGGCATCCTCGGCAAGGTCCACGGTGGGCACGCCGTCCGGACCCTGCTCGTGGAAGAGCAAGTGAATAGGGAGTTCTATCCCTCCATCATCCTCGACCAATCGCGGCCCAGCCCTGGGGCGGTCGCAGGACTCGGGCCGCGCGAAGTCGAAAAGGCCCGTATCCGGCGCCGGCCAAAATGGAGATGAAACCGTGGCCAAAAAAGGCATCGTCACAATCGACCAACGTTTCTGCAAATCCTGTGGCATCTGCATCGAGTTTTGCCCCAAGAAGGTGCTGGCGGCTGAAGAGCCACTGTTGAAGGCTAAAGTGGCCGACCCGGAGGCTTGTACCGCCTGCCTGATGTGCGAGCTGTACTGCCCCGACTGGGCCATCAACGTCGAAGAAGTGGGAGGCGATGGGAAGTGAGCCAGAAGATCCTGATGCAAGGGAACGAGGCCATCGCCGAGGGGGCCATCCGGGCCGGAGTCCGCTTCTTCGCCGGCTACCCGATCACCCCGGCCACGGAGATCGCCGAGCGCATGGCCGCCCGGCTCCCGGAGGTCGACGGCACCTTCATCCAGATGGAAGACGAGATCGCCTCGGTGACCACCTGCGTCGGCGCGGCGCTGGCCGGCGTCAAGGCCATGACCGCCAGCTCCGGGCCGGGCATGTCGCTCAAGCAAGAGAACATCGGCATGGCCGCCATGCACGAGTGCCCGATGGTCATCGTCGACGTCATGCGCGTCGGCCCGGCCACCGGCATGGCCACCCTGCCCGCGCAGCAAGACGTGCAGCAGGCCCGGTGGGGCTCGCACGGCGACCGCGGGGTCATCGCCCTTTGCCCGTCGACCGTGGCCGAGTGCTATGACCTGACCGTCAAGGCGGTTAACCTCTCGGAGAAATACCGCCTGCCGGTCATGCTCCTGACCGACGCCGAAGTCGGGCACATGCGCGAGGCCGTAGAGGTCCCCGAGCGCGTCGAGATCGTCGACCGCAAGCGGCCCACGGTCAAGCCCGGTGACCCGAGCTTCCTGCCGTACGACGCCGAGCCCGACGGCGTGCCGGCCATGGCCGACTTCGGGACCGGCTACTTCTGGCACTCCGAAGCCAGCACCCACAACGTCCGCGGCGACCTCGCCGCCACCGACCACAAGTCGGCCGCCTTCCTGCACCGGCGGCTCATCGACAAGGTCGAGAAGCACGCCAAGGAACTGACCTTTTACTCCGCGAGAAAACTCGACGATGCCGACATC
>JAJZPE010000184.1 GCA_021811325.1 Bacillota bacterium | reverse complement strand
ACCTTATTCGCTACGGCTTGGCGCCAAGCCCAGCTCCGCCAGCTGGCGCGGCGAAACCGTCGACGGCGCGCCGGTCAGGAGGTCCGAGGCGCTGGTCGTCTTGGGGAAGGCGATGACGTCGCGGATGGTCTCGGCCCCGGCCATGAGCATGACCATCCGGTCGAGGCCGAAGGCGATGCCGCCGTGCGGCGGCGTGCCGTACTCGAAGGCCTCGAGGAGGAAGCCGAACTTCTCCCGGGCCTCCTCGGGGGTCAGCCCGAGGGCGTCGAAGACGCGCTCCTGGACATCGCGGCGATGGATGCGGATGCTCCCGCCGCCGAGTTCGACGCCGTTCTGGACGAGGTCGTAGGCCTTGGCCCGGACCGCCCCCGGGTCGCTCTTCAAGAGCGGCAGGTCCCCGTCGCGGATGGCCGTGAACGGGTGGTGCATGGCCACCCAGCGGTCCTCTTCCTGGCTGAACTCGAACATCGGGAAGTCGGTCACCCACAGGAAACGGTCGGCCGTGCGGTCGATGAGGTCGAGGCGGCGGCCGAGCTCGAGGCGCAGGGCGCCGAGGGCGGCGGCGACCACCGCGGGCTGGTCGGCGACGAAGAGGGCCAGGTCGCCCGGGCCCGCCCCGAGCCGCGCGCGCAGGTCGGCCAGGGCTTCGGGCGGGAAGAACTTGGCGATGGGCGAGCGGACCTCCGCCAGTTGGTCGCCGCCCGCCGGCCCGCCGCCCGCCGGCGCGGCCTCGAAGGCCATCCAGGCCAGACCCTTGGCGCCGTGGGTCTTGACGAACTCGCCCAGCCCGTCGATATCCTTTCGCGAGAAGGAGGCGGCGCCCGGGGCGACGACCGCCTTGACCTGCCCGCCGGCCGCGACGGCCTCGGCGAAGACGCGGAAGCCCGAGCCGCGGACGGCCTCGGTGAGGTCGACGAACTTCATCCCAAGACGCAGGTCGGGCTTGTCCGAGCCATAGTCGGCCATCGCCTGATGCCAAGTCATCCGCGGGAACGGCCGGGTGAGCCGCCGTCCGAGGGCCTTCTCGTAGACCTCGGCGACGAGGTCCTCCATCAGCCGCAGGACGTCCTCCTGCTCGACGAAGGACATCTCCACGTCGATCTGGGTGAACTCCGGCTGGCGGTCGGCCCGCAGGTCTTCGTCGCGGAAACAGCGGACGACCTGGAAGTAGCGCTCGAAGCCCGAGACCATCAGGAGTTGCTTGAAGAGCTGGGGCGACTGCGGTAGGGCATAGAACCGCCCCGGGTTGACCCGGCTCGGCACCAGGTAGTCGCGGGCGCCCTCGGGCGTGCTCCGGGTGAGCATGGGCGTCTCTATCTCGAGGAAGCCGTGGCGGTCCAGGAACGTCCGCACGGCCATCGTCACCTGGTGGCGGAGGCTGATGTTCCGCTGCATGCGGGGCCGTCTCAGGTCCAGGTACCGGTAGTGGAGTCGGGTCGGTTCGTCGACCGGCGGCGTGTCGGCCGTCTCCGCCACATAGATGGGCGGCGTCAGGGACTCGTTGAGGACCTCGACCACCGAGGGCAAGACCTCGACCTCGCCCGTCGGCAGCTTCGGGTTGACCTGGGCCGGGTCGCGCAGGATGACCTTCCCTCGGGCGGCCACGACGAATTCCGAGCGCAGGCCGTCGGCCGCCCGATGGGCCTCCGGGTTCTTCGCCGGGTTGAAGACCAACTGGACGAGACCCGAGCGGTCGCGCAGGTCGATGAAGATGAGGCCGCCGTGGTCGCGGCGCCGGTGGACCCAGCCGGCCAGCGAGACCTCGCGACCGACGTCCTTGGTGGTCAGTCCGCCGCAACCACTGGTGCGGTCAAACCCCTGCCGCGCCTGGTCCCGCGGCTGCGTCTGGTCGTGCGTCATCGCCGCTCCTCCCCCACCCGCTTGACCTGCTCCGCCAGCCTGGCCGGGAGGCCGGCCGCGGGCACGCGCTCCTGTTCACCGGTGTCGAGCCGCCTCACGGTGACCTCGTCGGCAGCCAGTTCCTCGTCGCCGATGATGGCCACCCAGCGGGCGCCGGTCTTCGAGGCGTACTTGAGTTGCCCCTTGAGGCTGCGCCCCAGATAGTCGAGGTCGGCGGCGACGTCGGCCGCGCGGAGGTCATGGACCAGGCGCAGGGCCCTGGCCGCGGCGGTCTCGCCGACCGAGGCCACGAAGACGTCCAGGTTCGACCGGGACGGCAGGGCGATGCCCTGCCTCTCCAGGGTCAGCATGAGCCGTTCCATGCCCAGCCCGAAGCCGACCCCCGGGGTGGCGTTGCCGCCGAGGACCTCGATCAGGCCGTCGTAGCGCCCGCCGCCACAGACCGTGTTCTGCGCGCCGAGACCGGGGGCGATGATCTCGAAGACGGTCTTGGTGTAGTAATCCAGGCCCCGGACGAGGCGCCGGTTGACCGTGAAGGGGATGCCGTAGCCCGCCAGGTAGGCCTGGAGCGCCTCGAAGTGCGCCCGGCACTCCGGGCACAGGTGCTCGCCGGCCACCGGGGCGGCCTCGAGGTGCGGCCGGCAGCTCTCGTTCTTGCAGTCGAGGACGCGCAGCGGGTTGCGTTCCAGCCGCGAGCGACAGTCGTCGCAGAGGAGGGCGGCCTTGCCGCGGAGGTAGCCGATCAGGGCCTCGCGGTAGGCGGGGCGGCAGGCCGGGCAGCCGATGCTGTTTATCTGGACGTCCAGGCCGGTGACCCCCAGGCGGCCGAAGAAGTCCATCGCCAGGGCGATGACCTCGGCGTCGAGGGCCGGGTTCTGGGAGCCGAAGGCCTCGATGCCGAACTGGTAGTGCTGGCGCACCCGTCCGGCCTGGGGCCGCTCGTAGCGGAAGACCGGCTCGACGTAGTACAGCTTGGTCGGCTGCGGCTGGGCGTAGAGCTTGTTCTCCAGGTAGGCCCGGCCGACCGGGGCCGTCCCCTCAGGGCGCAGGCTGAGACTGCGCCCGCCGCGGTCCTGGAAGGTGTACATCTCCTTCTCGACGATGTCGGTCGCCCCACCGACCGTCCGCTCGAAGAGCTCGCTGTGCTCGAAGAGGGGCGTCTTTATCTGCTGGTATCCGTAGAGCCGGCAGAGCCTGTGGGCCAGGCCCTCGAGGTAGTGCCAGCGGTCCATGTCCTCCGGCAGATAGTCGAGGGTGCCGCGCGGTCTCGTGGTCAGCATCTGGTTTCCTCCCTGCCCTGTTCACTTAGTCTGTCTTTTCTCCTGTCCGGCCCATCCTCTTCCAGCTTATCCCAAAGGGATTTACTGCTAGATGGGCTAACTAAACGGTATTCAACCCGAAGGAGCCGTGGTCATGGCCGAGGACAACGGCCGGAACAGACTGCCCCTGCCTGAAAGGCCGGTCACAAGAGGGTTTCCCGGCTCCGCGGCCCCGTCATCCCGTGCCGGCGGCTCGGGCGGTTCCAGCGGTGGCCCCGGCGCACCAGGGGGCAGGCCCATCCCGTCCGGCCCGGAGTTCGACGAGCGCCGAGGGCCATCGCACCACACCCGCAACCCTGTCCACTGGTTGGCTCTCATCGGGGTCGGGGCCCTCATCGCCGGCGCCCTCGCCCTCGGGCTCTTCTTCCTAAGCCCGGCGAGCCTCGGGCTCCTGCGCGAGGAGTTTGTCCGCAACGAGGCCTATGCCTTCCAGCGGGTCATCGTCGACGACCCGTACCTGAAGATCGACGTCAAGGACGGCATCCTCATCCCGACTTACCGCGGTTCGCAGACGGCGGGCGTCATCATCATTGGGTCGGGCCTCTACCGCCTGGCCCCGCCGCCAGACCAGGCCGACAGCATCGCCGCCGCCCTCAACTGGGGCAACCTGCAGGACTCGTTCACGGCCGTCTACATGCCCCTGACGTACCAGGAACTCGAGGCGATGAAGGACCGGGCGTTGGTCAAGCCGGCCGACTCGCCGACGGCCCTCGACCGGGCCCAGGCCATCGTCGGTGACCTGAAGAGCGACCTCAAGGCCGTCGGGCTGTTCGGCATGACCCGGGAGTTCCAGCCGGGGACGAACTCTCAGGCCATCCAGATCTACGGTGACCATTTCGGCCGGGTCAGCCTGTTCGTGGACCGCCAGGTGACCCTGGTCTTCAACGCAACCGGCCGGCGTTTCAGCTTCGCCAACCAATACTCCGGGACGGCGATGTATTTCCTCGTCTACGCCCAGGCCCGGGTGATCCCGGTGTCGGCCCTCCTGCTCCTGTTGATGGTCGGCTTCCTGGGGTCGATGGTCTTCGTCCTGACCGTCGACACGAACCCGGCCTACCGCCACCGTTCGATCATCGAGCGGGAGATGGAGCTGCGGAGCTGGCCCCCGCGGGCGACGATAACGGCCGCCGGGGTGGCCGCGATTTACGCGCTCCTGGCCGCCCTGACGGGCGCCTATCTCCCCGGCCGGCTCCTCGGCACCCTGGGCGACCTGACGGTCGCCACGACCATCCTGTACCTCTTCAGCCGCAACGGGGTCACCTGGAAGCGCCTCGGCCTGCGCCGGGACAACCTGGCCCGGAGCCTGTTCATCGGGGCCGCCCTGGGCTTCCTGACCGTCTCGGCCGGCGCCCTCTCGTTCCCCCTAGGC
>JAJZPE010000183.1 GCA_021811325.1 Bacillota bacterium | reverse complement strand
CCCATACACCCCCACCATCCTCTCCGCCTCGCGCCTCATCTCCTCCCTAAGCCACTCCGGCCCCAACACCTCCGCATGGCTTCCGTATTGCCTGATCCACCTGGTCACCTCGCCGGTGCCGGCGACCTCGAACTGGGCCAGCAAAGACCCGTCGCTCTGCTCCTCGAACACCTGGTTTTGGTGCCACCGCCGCTCCCTGATGAATCGCGCCGTCTCCGGGTCGAAGCGCACTGTAATCCGCGTCTTCTCCCCTCGCTCAATGCCCCAGCTCCCGGCGAGGTAGTTCTCAATCGAGAAGTCGGCTCGGCGCTGGAACTTGCGGCCGGTCGGGAGGACATGCTCCATTCGGTCCACGGCGAAGGTGCGCATCTCCTTTCGCAGATGGCAATAGGCGATAACGTAGACCGCCCCGCCCATGACGTGAACATGGTGCGGGGCGATTTCTCGGACCGTGTGGCTGTCGCGGGTAGGCGTGTAGTACAGAACCTCGAGGGTCTCATGATCCCTGATGGCCTTCTCGATGACGGACAGGTGCTCTTCCAGCTTGGTCCCCCGGCCGCGGATTTCGTCCTCATCGAACGTGAGGATACGGTCGATGGTACCCAGGTCCGCCGAGATGTGGTCGGGGAATAGATAAGCTACCTTGTTCAGAGCACCGTCAACAGCATCCTTAAAAGGGGTGCCGCGATATCGGGATAAGAGCCCCGCTCCGAGCACCAGGGCGATGACTTCGCCTTCGGTAAGCTCAAGCGGGGGCATCTTGTACTTCTTGCTGTAATAGTACCCCCGCCTGGCGTGATCGTACTCGATTGGCGCCCGAAGCGTATCACGCAAGCCCTCAATGTCCCTCTTGACGGTTCTCACGCTCACTTCAAAGCGTTCCGCCAGTTGCTTAGCGCTCGGATACCCTCCTCTGGCGACCTCCCGGTTGATCTCGAAGATCCGCAAGGCCGCGGCCCGGTCATAGGGCAGGTGAACGGATTCCTGTCCAACCTCAGCCCGCGGTCTTGCCGTCGCTGATTCGACCATCGCCTTACCTCCCGGCGACAACGGTGTACTTGCCAAGTCCAAAAGTGGCGTTCTTGCCTACGTGGGTCCACTCGCCCACGGCCAGAAGGGGCACGAATGGAGCAAGGTCCCCTGCGTATTCGGCCTCCCCAACAATGCCCCCCAGCTTCATCCGGGTGTCCTGACGGGCTGAATACCGCTCCAGGTCGACCCATATGGTCTCATCGCGCTCCAGCCTGACGGCTTCAGCCTTCTCAATCATGGCTCGGTAGTCGAGCCCCAAGTCGCGGCCTCCATGAAGCGACGCGAGGGCCGATGCACGGCGCAAGAGGGCCCTTACCAAAACGGCGAAGGCTGGACTATCGGTCAAGTGGTCGGCATGCTTAAGCCTGGTTGGGGTCTCAAAACGAACCCGGAGCGTTTCCGTGGGGAGCCGGCCGTCGAGCCGGGCCCTCATCCGTGCCAGTGCCTCGACCGCATCCAGTGAATTCCCGGTAGGCCGAATCATATTGTCCGATGCTTCGAAGACCAGACGCCCGTCTGACGAGACCCTCTCCAAGTGGGCCCGCCCCCGACCGATTCCCAGGCCCTTGTCAGCCAACTCCTTGAACGAAATGATGAAGTATGGCAGGTAGTCGATGCCGCGCCCGAAGAGGGTCAGGCCAAACTCGAAGGCCTGTCCCGGCTGGTAGGTTACCGCTTCCCCCGGCGGCGGTTCGAAGAGGAAGGGGCGAGGAACGCTCTCCAAGCTCTTAAACCTTCCCGCACCCGGCACCGGGCCGGTGGCGAAGACATAGGCAAAGGCGCAAACTGAGCTCAGTAAGCACTTGGAACACTCGCAGTTGCGCTGCGAGCATGCGAGGTCCCTGAACGCAAAACCGAAAGCCCCCCTCAGGGTTGACCCCTTGAAGCGTGGCAGGCGTACAGTTGTTATTGCTCGGAGCTGGATTCGGTAAGCCGCCCACTGCAGGTGGTTAAGTGCGGTCACATCCGGGGGTTGCTGATCTAGCTGATACTCAAGCACCAGGAATCCCTCCCTGGGAATGGAGGGTAGGAACGGCTTTCCCCATCTTCATGACTTCATTCGTCGTGGGTCGACAGGCTTCCTGCTTATGCCTGGAATGCTATAATCTGGTTCGCCTTTCGCCCGCCCTCGACGCCGTCAGGCTCGATTTCTCCTCCCTCCGACGTCCAGGTCTCCGGAAGGACAATCGCTCCGGGTAGCGAAATAATGGCGGGTATGCCGCGAGAGCCGTATGTTCTGTGAACGGCCGCGGGTGCGCTGAAAGGTAGCATGTTCGCAGCAAGGAGACGAGCCGACTTTGGCCGACGCAAGCCCGCCGCAGGCCCAGATAACGCAGGCCGCTGCCTTGCCCCCGCCCCTGTCCCTCACCCGCCCCCAGCTCCGTCGGGCCATCTGGACGCTCACCTGGCCGGTCATCGCCGAGCAGTCGCTGATGACCTTCACTCAGGTCGCGGACTCGATCATGGTCGCCAAGCTGGGGGCCCCGGCCATCGCCGCGGTCAACCTGAGCTTCCAGCCGTTCTGGCTGATAAGCTCGATCTTCATGGGTCTGTCCATCGGGACGACGGCCCTCGTGGCCCGCTACTCCGGGGCGCGCCGGCCCGAGGAGGCGGCCTCGGTCACGCGGCAGTCGCTGGTCCTGGCGGCGGCCTTCGGCCTCGTCGTAACGGCCCTGGCCCTCGTCTTCGCCCGCCAGATCGTGGCCCTGATGGGCGCCCGGCCGGAGGTCATCACCCTGGGGCTCGGTTACGTCCGCGCCCTCGCCCCCGGCCTGTTCTTCCTGATTATCGGGACCGTGGTCTCGGCGGCCCTGCGCGGCACAGGCGACACGCGGACGCCGATGGTCGTCAACACCATCACCAACGTCACCCACATCGGCACCAACTGGCTGCTCATCTTCGGCCACTGGGGCTTCCCCCAACTGGGAGTGGTCGGGGCGGGCGTCTCGACGTCGTTCACCCGCGTCTCGGGCGGTGTCTGGCTCTTCCTCATCCTGGTCCTCGGCAAGAGCGCCATCCGGGTCGACCTCCGCAAGCTCCTCCACATCGACTGGCCGACGATGGGGCGGGTCGTCCGCATCGGGCTGCCGGCCGCCGCCGAGCGCGCCTTCACCAGCACCGGGCAGATGCTCTACGCCCGCGAGGTGGCCTCGCTGGGCACGGTCCCGGTGGCCGCCCACTACATCGCCCTGAACGTCGAGTCCCTGTCTTACATGCCCGGCATCGGCTTCTCGACGGCCGCTTCCACGCTGGTCGGCCAGAGCCTCGGCGCCCGCGACCCCAAGCGGGCCGAGGACAGCGCCTGGGAGACCCTGCGGTCCGGGCTGATGGTCATGGGGACCATGGGCGCGCTGTTCTTCCTCTTCCCCGTCGCCTTCCTGCACATCTTCACCCGTGACCCGGCCATCGTCGGCCTGGCCGTCACGCCCCTCCGCATCGTCGCCTTCACGGAGTTCTTCGAGTGCGTGGGCTTCGTCATCCCTGGCGCCCTGCGCGGGGCCGGGGACACCAAGTCCGTCCTCTTGGTGACCACCGGCGGCGTGGGCATCCGCGTGGCCCTGACGGCGCTCTTCGTTTTCGGTTTTCACCTCGGGCTGCCCGGAGCCTGGATTGGCATGCTCCTCGACTGGGTCTTCCGTTCGTCGGCGATGGTCTGGTACTTCCGCACCGGGCGGTGGAAGCGGGTCAGGGTGTGAGGCCGTGGCTCTGGCAACGTCAAGCGTAGAACAGCTGAGATTTATCAACACCACGGTGGTCAAACGCCGGGCGGTCTCTTGGAGACTCGCCCGGTGTTTTCTTCGCCTCAGAACCGTCTGCTGTAACATATGCGCCGCTATCCCCGGGGCTGGGTAAGGTCGAATCTTAACAACGCCCACCAATCGAACTTGGCCGTCCGGTTCAAAAGGGACCTTGTTTCGGCTGTGTTGTACAGGATTCCGGCCGCTCGCCCCGCCCACCAGCCCAGCGCGGCCACCACCGGTAACCAGACCTCAGCCAGGGCGACCCAGGGTAGGTCCAGGTGAAGCGCCACACTGCTATACTTCACCACTAGCCACAGCCCGGCTAGGCCAAGCACGGTGCCCAGCAGCACCGTCGTCAGCATCTCGAGCATTGCCTGACGCTGCACCACCGAGGCGCGTACCCCGGTGGTCTTGTAGACGCCAAGTTCCTCCGATCGGCCCAGGGTGAGCGCCGCCGTGACGGTGGTCACGCTCGCGAGCAATAACAGAAGCAGCATCAGCACGGACGGGAAAAGCGCTACACGGCGCGCCATCGCGTCGGCGGTGAGAAGCGCAGATGGTGTGGACGAGACAAGCACCTTATGGCTGACCAGAATGCCGAATGGCAAAGGGTCACCCCGGAGGGCCAGGGTGGTGCCGGTTCGCGGGTTGGCCCCGGGGGACAGCGGCAGGGATGGCTCGCGCGTGCTCTTCAGAATCGGGGCAAGGTTCCATCGTGTAACCACTGCCTCATCGAGAACGACCACCGAAGACATACCAGACGAGGTCAAGAACGCT
>JAJZPE010000182.1 GCA_021811325.1 Bacillota bacterium | reverse complement strand
GTGCCGTCACGCGTGTCCCGGAGACCCAGGTCCGACTGCCGCCCCTGTCCTCGATCCAATGCCCCGCCCCGGTCTCCGTCGCCGGGGCCGTCGTCTCTTCGTAAAACATATGCTTGACCCGTTTCTGGAAAGCCAGGTCGTAGACGACCCAGAAGGCAATAAGGCCCACGAAGACCAGCGCCAGGACGGCCTCGCGAATGGCAACCACCCCCGGCCGGCGGCGGTCGGCGACGCCGGTCCGGACCTCAACGAGAACTTTCTCCCTTGCCGGTCGGAAATCCTTGCGACATCTGAAAGGTCTCCACTGAAAGGCGATGCGAAGCCCCCCGGTTACGCCGGGGGGGCTCAGGTCGCGCTGTGATGGGGCTCCGATGGGGCCCTTCAGGGTCGCTCCGATGGGCTCTAGTAACCGAGGGCGTTAATCACTTTCCGGATGGACTCGGCCGAACGTCCGAGGGCTGCCTGCTCCTCGGGTTCCAGGTCGACATCGAGAATGCGCTCCACCCCGCCGCCGCCGATGACGCACGGCACACTCATGAAGATATCCTTCTGGCCGAACTCGCCATCCAGGTACGTCGAGACCGAGAAGATGCGGTGCTGGTCGAGGACGGCCGCCTCAACCATCCGGGCGATGGAGGCGCCCGGGGCATAGAAGGCGCTCCCGGACTTCAACCGGTTGACGATCTCTTCCCCGCCGCGCCTGGTCCGTTCGGCCAGCCTGAGGAGGGTGTCCCGGCCGAGGAGCTTCTCGGCGGGCACGCCGCCGACCGAGCACGAATCGAGGAGCGGGACCATCTCGTCGCCATGGCCGCCGATGACGAGGGCGCTGACATCCTGCACGGCGACCTTGAGCTCCATGGCCAGGAAGGTCTGGAACCGGCTCGAGTCGAGGAGCCCACCCAGGCCCATGATGCGGTTCTTGGGCCAGCCGATGTGCTTGTATGCGACGTAGCTCATGGTGTCCACCGGGTTCGTGACCACCAGGAGGAAGGCTTCCGGCGAAAGCGGCAAGGCCTTGTCAAGCGCCGAGAGCAGGATTTTCGAATTGGTCTGAGCCAGCTCGTCACGGGTCATGCCGGGCTTGCGGGCGCTGCCGGCCGTGACCACGATCATGTCCGAGCCGGCCGTGTCCTGATAGTCGTTGCTGCCGATGACGGACACGTCGAAGCCGACCACCGGGGCGGCTTCCTGCATGTCCAGGGCCTTGCCCTGCGGGACGCCTTCAACCACGTCCAGAAGGACAATGTCGGCGATGTTCTTCGAGGCCGCAAGCTGGGCGACAGTGGCGCCCACGTTGCCGGCCCCCACGATGCTGACCTTTTTCCGCTTCATCAGTCCTGGTCCTCCCCCTCCTCACCTTTCCATGTATTATCATCGGACAAGGGCGGTCCGGTTATAGCACCGGCAACCTCCCTCAGGTGATATTCAACATGGAATAATCCGCGCCCTGCTGGACGCGCGTTTTTTCCTGGGACAGGGTCGATTTTGCGAAATAGGACCACAAAAACGCGGGCGGAGAGCGCCGCCCGCGAGAGACCGGGCCCCAATCGGGGCCCCGGATGAGGCCGGACCGGATGGGCCTGACGAGAACCAAGCTTCGTCAGAATCCGATCAGGGCCATCACCAGGACGAAGTTCGCCAGAGTGACCGCGGCCTCCACGCCGCACCCGACGATGAACGGCTTGAAGCCCGCCTTCATGTCGGAGAAGCGCGTGGCCATGCCGACCCCGGCGAAGGTCATCATGAACAGCCACTTGGAGAGGCCGGTCATCGCCTTGATCTGCGCCGGAGAGAAGAACCCGGCGGTGGCCAGGGCCGACACGGCCAGGAAACCGAGGACGAACTTGGGGAAGCGGTCCCAGAGGAACTTGGCCTTGTTCCTGACCTCGCCGGTCAGACCGCGCTGGGCGTACCAGAGGGCCATGACCAGGATGACCAGCCCCATGAGGGTGTTCCTGGCCAGCTTGACCACGGTGGCCACCTTGCCGGCGGCATCGGAGAAGGCGAAGCCGGTGGCGATGGTCTCGGCCGTGTTATCGACGCTGACACCGGCCCAGAAGCCGAAGAACCTGTCGCTCAGCCCGATGAAGTGGCCGAGCAGAGGCAGCAAGAAGACCATGACCGCACCGAAGAGCAGGATGGTGGCGATGGCGTAGCTCTGGTCGTCCTCGTCGGCGTCGATGGCCCCCGAGGCGCCGATGATCGCCGACACGCCGCAGATGCCCACGCCCACGCCGATCAGGCTGCCCAGTTTCTCCTTCAGCTTGAACCACTTGGCCAGGTAATGGGCGACGACGATGGAGACGAAGATCTCGACGATGACGAGGAGGATGCCGGGGCCGCCGATCTTGGCCACGTTCTGCAGGGCCAGGCTGCCCCCCATGAAGACGATGCCCGTCTTCAGCCACAGCTCGTAGGTCTTGGCCCCGGGGACGAAGATCTTCGGCAGGGTCATCGTGTTGGAGATGATCATCCCGATGGCGATGGCGAACAGAACGTACTCGGTGTGCGGCACATAGCGGGCGATGACCTTGCCGGCGTAGCCGATGCCGAGGAGCAGGGCCAGGCCCGGGATGTAGGACAGACCGCGCCCGATGAGCCCGAGGCCCCCGGCCGGCGTCACCACCGCTTTCTGGATCGTTGACACTGGTTTCCCCTCCGTACTACAGGGTTTTTGAGGTGCTCGCCGTCACCATGGGACCTTCGGGATGACGCCGATCTTCACCAGGAGAATGCCGATCCCGGCGAGGATGACGGCCACCCAGTCGATGTGGATGGAGATTCCGAAGATCTTCATCCTTTCCCCTCCTTTTTCGGAAGACATGTCTTGAAGGTGTCACCGCGCAGGCCGACCCGCAGGGACTCGAGGGCGATGACCTCGTTGGTCTGGATGTTCCCCAGGTTGACGTCCGGGCCGAACCGCAGGATGAGGGCTTCCTGCTGGTTCTTGAGGGGCGCCTCCCAGAGGATGACCTTCGGGTCGGACACGCCGGCCACGATCAATTCCAGCTCGTCCTGCTTCACCGAGCCGTCGGCGGCGAAGATGCCGATGCCCTTGCCCGACTCCCGGGCCTCGACGATGACCTTGAAGGAGCCCGCAGCGAGGTCCCGAGCCATCTGGCGATGGGTCTCCTCGGGAGACAGCCGGTGGTGGGCGTCTTTCTTGCCGACCTCGCTGACGACCTTGAAGCCGGCCCCGACGGCCTTGCGGAGGCAGTCGGCGCGGACGTCGTCGCCCATCTCGATGGTCCCGTCGGAGACCTCGAGCCAGGTGAAGCCGGCGTCGGCGGCCCAGCCCAGGAAGCGGTCCAGGATCCCCTGGAAGAGGGCGACTTCCAGGAGGGTACCGCCCGGGCAGGCGTCCACGCCGTGGGCGCGAATGAGGTCCAGCTTCTTCCGGAGGACGTGCGGGGGATACAGCGCGGAACTGCCGAAACTGATCTTAACGAGGTCGATGTAATCGCCCGCCAAGGCCAGGAGGTCTTCGGTCTCGTTGAGCCCGAGGCCCTTGTCGATGACCATCGTCAGGCCGTTGGTCCGGGGCTTGGGACTGCGTCCCTGGATCGGGTAGGCCGAGAACTCGGTCCAGGCCGACAGCTTCTCATTGTGGCTCTCACGCGGAGCCATGGTCGATCCGCTCCTTCGCCGGGTTGATTGACGGGACATAACCTCCATCCACACTATTCCGACCGCCCGGCGGGTGCCACGGGACAGACGCCCAGATGGGCGTCTGTCCCGGGTGAGGCCACAGATGCAACGATTTCCACAGCTACAAGGCAGGAACTTGGCTTGAGCGGAAATGGTCGGTTCTGTCCGTCAAAAACCTCGACTTCATCGATGCGGGGCGGGCCCAGGGCTTCACCGACGCCCGGATCCTCCTCCGCCACGTCCTCCCCAACTGCCTGCCCCCGATCATCCGAGGGTCAGGGACCGCGCCCCTGGGCCAGGTACTCGATGACCCGCGCGCTCAGGGCCTCCAGGGCCGTCTCGTTGACCCGGTAATAGCGGAGGCGCTCGGTGTCATGGACCACCACCAGCCCAGCTTTGAGCATCAGGTCCAGGTGGTGCAGGACGGTCGGGTGGGTCAGCCCCAGGGCCTCGGCCAATTCCTGCGTGTAACGCTCGCGCTCGGCCAGGAGACGCAGCATCCGCAGCCGGGTGTCATCGCCGAGGGCTTTGTGGACGGCGACCAGCGACGCGGCCTCGCGGGCCCCCGCCTTGGGGCGGCCGCGCTTCCGCTCGGTCTTGGGCGGGCGACCCGGGCGGCCGCGGCGGGCGGCCGGGTCGCTCACGGGCGCGGGTGGGGCCGCGGATGGGGCCGCGGATGGGGCCGCGGATGGGGCCGCCGACGCGGGCTTCAGGTCGAACAGAGGCGGCGGGGAAACGGGCAGAGCGGTGACGGCGGGCGCCGCCAGGGGCCCCGCGGGGGCCGGCGCGTCGAACGGCGCCGCGACGTCGGGGCTCATCGGCAACGGGTAGATGATGGTCCGGGTCCCGCCGTAGCTGACTCCCAGCGTGAACGGGCGGATATGGAGCGACGGGGCCAGGACCACGCGCTGCAACCGCTGTTCGGCGTCGAGTCG
>JAJZPE010000181.1 GCA_021811325.1 Bacillota bacterium | reverse complement strand
TCCCGCCCTGCCCGACTTCGCCAAGTCGCTCGGGGCCGCCGCCGAGAACACGCTGGGCGTGTCTCAGTGGGAGCCGAGCGCGACCTTCCCTGGTTCCGCCGACTTCGTAAAGGCCTTCACCGCCAAATATCCGAACGAGATGCCCTCGTACTCCGTGGCCGGCGCCTATGCGGCGGGGCAGATCCTGCAGAAGGCCATCGAGAAGGCGGGCTCCCTGAAGCAAGACCAGCTCCTACAGGCTCTCTACGCGGTGGACGTGACCACCATCTTCGGCAAGTTCAAGGTCGATCAGACCGGTGCGCAGGTGGCCCACGAGGCCGTGCTCATCCAGATTCAAAAAGGGGCCAAGAAGGTCGTCTACCCGAAGACCGTCGCGGAAGCCGACCCGGTCCTTCCGTTCCCCGGATGGTCGAAGTGACATTGCCAAGACGGGAAGGTGCCTAAATGAACTCTCCCGGCTGGTCCGCAGCTCTCCTGCAGGTCATTGTGAATGGTCTTCTCGTCGGAGGAGTGTACGCCCTTTCAGCCGCGGGGCTGAACCTGGTCTTCGGCGTCCTGAAGGTGGCCAACATCGCCCACGGTGATTTCATGATGCTCGGGGCGATGACCGCCTACGCAGTGAGCTTGAAGCTGGGCCTGTCCCCATACATCGCCATGCTGGTGGCCGCAGCGGTCCTGGCCGGGGTGGGTGCCTTGACCCAACGTTTCCTGGTCGAAAGAGTCATCGGCTCGCCGATGTTCGTCTCGCTGCTCCTGCTTTACGCCGTGTCCATGGTCTTGCGGAACGGCGCCCTGCAGGTGTGGGGGCCAACCTACGTCTCACTCGCTCACGACTCAACGGTCTGGACGGTTGGCCCCCTTTCCCTCTCCGAGGTCAGGGTGGTCGTCTTCGCCCTTGGACTGGGCCTGACCTTGGCTCTCCTGTGGCTCCTGCAGAAGACTGCTTTCGGCCAGTCCCTGCGGGCGACCGCCCAGCACATGGACCTCGCCGAGGCCTGCGGCATCAACGTCCGGCGCGTCCGGATGCAGGCCTTCGCGTTGGGGACAGCCCTCGCGGCCATGTCCGGGGCCCTTTTGATCATGCTCTTCTCGGTCAACCCGTCGATGGGCGAAGTGTTCGTCCTGAAGGGCTTTGCCATCGTCGTCATCGGGGGCCTCGGAAGCTTCTTCGGGGCCTTCACCGGGGCTATGATCATCGGCGTGGCCGAGACCCTGACCAGCTTTTACGCGACCACGCAACTGGCGGACGTGACCGTCTTCCTGATCTTCCTCATCGTCCTGATCTTCCGGCCTTCGGGCGTGTTGGGGGGTAGGGCGACATGAAAGCCTCCAGTCCCTTCCGCTTCTGGCCGGGGGCGGTGGCCGTGGCCATTCTCGTCGCCGTACCCTTCGTGGCCAGCGGATACATCACCGCCTTGACCCTGTCGCTCTTGATGTACGTCGCCCTTGCATATGGTTGGAACCTGATCTCAGGCTACACGGGCTATGTTTCCTTCGGCCAGGTCGCCTTCTTCGGCGTCGGCGGATACACCTGTGCCATCCTGGCCAAGGCCGGGATGAACTGGTTGGTCGGCTCCCTGATCGGGGGGGTGATCGCCGGACTCCTGGCCGTCGTGCTGGGGCTGGTGATGCTCAGGCTGAAGGGAGCCTACTTCGCCATTGGCATGCTCGGCTTGGCGCAGCTCTTCGCCGCCGTCGCCGGCGCCCTCAAACGGGTCACGAATGGGTCGACGGGCATCTTCCTGCCCCCCTCACTCAGCCTGGTCCCCGTCTACCTGGCCTTGCTCAGTCTGGCCCTGACCGCTGTCGTCGGGACGGCCATCCTGCACCGGTCGACCTTCGGGCTCCGGCTCATGGCCATCCGCGAGGACGAGGAGGCCGCCGAGTCGCTCGGCATCCACACCACCGTCTACAAGATCATCGCCTTTTCCATCAGCGCCGTGGTCATCGCCCTCGCCGGCGGGGTGATGACCTGGTACATCAGCTTCATCGACCCGCAATCCGCTTTTCCGGCGGCCCTCAACCTGACCATGGTCATCATGGCCGTGTTCGGCGGACCCGGGACCGTCTGGGGACCACTGGTCGGGGCTTCGACCCTCGGGATCATCGCCGAGCTGCTCTGGGCCAACTATCCCGGGCTGTATCTGGTCATTTACGGGGTTATTCTCCTCCTCATCGTCCTCTACATCCCCCAGGGGGTCGTGCCCTCCCTCAGCAAGCTGCTCCGGCGCCGTGGGGCCGCGGAGACGGTCAGGAAAGGGAGGCGTGGGGCAGTTGCCTGAACCGCTTCTGGTCGTCCGTGACGTCGAAAAGCACTTCGGCGGGGTCCATGCCATCCAGGGGTGCAGCTTCGAGGTCGGAGCGAAGACCATCACCGGGCTCGTCGGCCCGAACGGATGCGGCAAGACCACCATGTTCAACTTGATAACCGGCACCTTTCGGCCCGATTCAGGCGCGGTCATCTACGCGGGCCGCGATGTGACCGGGCTCCGGCCCCACGTCATGGCGCAATTGGGTGTGGCCCGGACTTATCAGCTGACCCGTGTCTTCAAGAGCATGTCCGTGCTCCAGAACCTTCTCACCGTGCCCTTCGACCAGTCCTCCGGGGAGAGAAAGCAATGGGCCGTGGAGGTATTGGCCGCCGTCGGTCTGGCCGAGGAGGCCGATGCGACGGCCGGCGACCTGTCATTCGGTGACCAGAAACTGCTTGAGTTCGCCCGGGTCTTCATGCTCCATCCGAAGTTGGTCCTGCTCGATGAGATCTTCGCCGGCATCAGCCCCGCCCTTCAGGAGCGCCAGATGCGCGTCATCCGTGACTTCCGGGCTCGCCTCGGCGTGACCTTCCTGGTGGTGGACCACACGATGCGCGTAATCATGAACCTGTGCCAGGAAGTGTTGGTGATGAATCACGGGCAGATCCTGGCCCAGGGAGCACCGGCGGAGATCAGCCGCAATGACCGGGTGATCGAAGCTTACCTGGGAAATCGGTCGGCGATGAAGGGAGTGGACCACCATCGAGACTGACCGCCTTCTCATCGTCGAAGGGCTGGACGCGGGCTATGGGTTCATTCAAGCCCTCCACCAGGTGAGCCTGCAGGTCGGCCCGCGCACGATCACCGCCCTGGTTGGTCCGAACGGCGCCGGCAAGACCACCTTGCTGAAGGCCGTCATGGGCTATGTCCCTCCGACCTCCGGGCGGATCCTCTTCGGAGGTCAGGCCATAACCTCGTCGCCGACCCACCGTACCGTCGGTCTCGGCCTGGGATACGTCCCGCAGGGCCGGATCGTCTTTCCCCACATGACCGTCCAAGAGAACCTGATGATGGGTCTGTACCCCCGTCGCACTGACCGGGCCCTGCGAAGCCGGGCCTTCGATCTGGTCTACTCGGTTTTCCCCCGGCTCCATGAGCGCCGGTGGCAGCATGCGGGGACCTTGAGCGGCGGGGAGCAGCAGATGCTGGCCATCGGGCGGGCCCTGATGACCGAACCGAAGCTGGTCCTGGTCGACGAGCCATCGCTCGGGCTGGCGCCGAACCTGGTCGACCTGGTCTTCGAAACCGTCGCCAAGCTTAAGGAGACCGGTACGGCCTTCCTCCTGGTCGAGCAGAACGCCGTGGCCGCCCTGGAGATCGCCGACTACGCGTACGTGCTGGACCTCGGGCACATTCACCTGGAGGGTCCAGCCGGCGAGCTCTTGAAAAAGGATGAAGTCCGCCAGGTCTATCTGGGCCTGTAATCTCACCAGCGAACGTGGAAGAGGTGACCAGAATGTCCTCAGTCAAACGGCTGCGGTATTTCGTCGACGGACAATGGCGTGATTCAAAGACCGATAAGTACATGCCGGTGACCGACTCGAGTACCGGCGAGGTCATGGCCGAGGCTCCCTGTTGCACCGCGGAAGAAGTGGACTCGGCTGTCCGGGCCGCCGCGGCGGCCTTTCCGGAATGGTCGGCGACCCCGGTGACCAAGCGGGCCCAGCTCATGTTCAAGTTCAAGGCCGTCCTCGACGCCCATCTCGACGAGCTGACCCTGCTAGTCTCGAAGGAGCTGGGCAAGAACCTCGACGAGGCCCGCGGCGACATCCTCAAGGCCATCGAAGTCGTCGAGTCGGCCTGCGCCCTCCCGGTGACGATGCAGGGCGACTCGCTGATGAACGTCTCCGAGGGTTTCGACACGGTCATGTACCGCGAGCCGGTCGGCGTCTTCGCCGGCATCGTGCCGTTCAACTTCCCGGCGATGATCCCCTTCGGGTGGATGATCCCGCTCTGCATCACCACCGGGAACACCTTCGTCCTGAAGGCGGCCAGCCTGACCCCGCAGACGGCGATGCGAATGGCTGAGCTCCTGCAGGAGGCCGGGTTGCCGAAAGGAGTCGTCAACCTGGTCACCGCCCGCCGGACCGAGGCCGAACTGCTCCTCAAGCACCCTGACGTCAAGGGCGTCTCCTACGTCGGCTCGACGTCCGTCGGGCGGCACATCTACGCCACCGCCGCCGCGAGCGGCAAGCGGGTCCAGGTCCTCGGCGAGGCCAAGAACCACGGCCTGGTCCTCCGCGACGCCAACCTGGAGCAGGCCGCCCGGGTCATCATCAACTCGA
>JAJZPE010000180.1 GCA_021811325.1 Bacillota bacterium | reverse complement strand
TCAGGCCGGCCCACCGCGACGTGGCCCGGGCGGCGGCGGTCCTGACCGTCGTCGCCATCCTGCTGGTGAGCGCCCAGTCGGCCTGGGCCGGACGTAACCAGGTGGCCTACAACCAGACCAACCTGATCCGCGGCGAGATCTTCCGGCTGCACGTCCGGGCCAACAGCGATGACCCGGCCGACCAGGTCCAGAAGCTCAAGGTCCGGGACGCCATCCTCGAGGCCTTGGGGCCCGGTTTCGCCGGCCTGCCCGACGCCGCCGCCGCGGAAGCCTATGTGCGGGAGCACCTCGCCCAGATAACGGAGGTGGCCGAGCGGGCGGCCGCCGAGAACGGCCCCGCCTACGCCGTCCGGGCGACCGTGGGCACGAGCCTCTTCCCGACCCGCGTCTACGGCTCGCTGCTCGTCCCCTCCGGTTGGTACCGTGCCCTGCAACTGTCCATCGGTAACGGGAGCGGGCAGAACTGGTGGTGCGTCCTCTTCCCGCCGCTCTGCCTGACCGACCTGGCCACCGACCCGGACGGCCCGGCGGCGCCGGCCACTCCCGGCGAGGTCGCCCTCCTGGTCGAGCCCGACCAGGACCCCGACAAGCTCCCGGTGGAGTTGCGCTGGAAGGTCCTCGACTGGGCCCGGGCGGCGAGGATCAACGCCCAGACCTTCCTGACCCGTCTGGCCAGGGCTTTCGAGGCGGCGGCCGGGCGACAGGGGGAGGAAGGCCCTTGAGGTGAGATGGGCCCTCGATTCGAGACCGGCCCTCGATTCGCGACAAGCCATATCGTGGTGGCATGCGCCAGGCGGTCCCCCCGGTTCGGGGCGGGCTGCCTTTCACTTTCGGGTCCCCGCCGCCCGCCTCTCATTCCGATGACGGGACGAGCGACATATATTGTTCCGGGGGTGGGCGCGGTGATGAAGTCGGACCTGAGGGTCAGGGAGGTCATCAACCTCGCCGACGGCAGGAGGCTCGGCAACCTTGTCGACGTCGAGGTGGACCTGGAGTCCGGGCGGGTGACAGCCATCGTCGTCCCGGGCCGCGGGCGGGTCCTCGGCCTCTTCGGCGGCGATGATGACTACGTCATCCCCTGGGAGAAGGTCGTCAGGATCGGTGTCGACGTGATCATCGTCGACCTGCCGCCGCCGAGCGGCCCGGCCCGGAACTCTCGCCTCAGGTAGGGCCGGGAGACATGATTGCGGTTCCGCGAGGCCCCCCGAGAGGGACCCCCTGGCCGGGCTCCATGGGTTGTGCTACGCTAGAGGGCGGCCACCGCGCCGCCCTTCGCGTCTGCTCGTTGGGACCGGGAAGTGGACCGGGCAGTGATGTATTGGGACCGGAAGGCGACAGGTGGTCATAGGACTTGGGTTGGGCGAAAGGAAAAATTTCCCTAGACCGGCAGTCTCCCCTGGACATACTATATGTTGTGGGATATAATGGACTTGCCGCCCCAAATATAGTGAAGCACAGTCGTTCGGTGCCCGTCCCACCAGGGTTTTCGAACAGGAGCCAAGGCCAATGCGTTGCCCGTATTGTGGGGAACCGGAGAGCAAAGTGCTCGACTCCCGGCCGACCGAGGAAGGTGCGGCCATCCGCCGCCGGCGTGAGTGTCAGGCATGCGGCCGGCGTTTCACGACCTATGAGAAGGTCGAGGAGCTTCCCCTGGTGGTCATCAAGAAGGACGGGCGGCGTGAGTCTTTCAACCGGGTGAAGCTCCTCAACGGGCTCCTGCGGGCGTGCGAGAAGCGACCCATCCCGCTGGCCAAGCTGGAAGCGTTGGTCGACGACATCGAGCGCCAGCTCCGGAACAAGTCGACGAACGAGGTCGACAGCCGGGAGATCGGTGAGCTGGCCATGGAAAGGCTCCGAGAGCTGGACGAGGTGGCCTACGTCCGGTTTGCGTCGGTCTACCGTTCCTTCAAGGACATCAACGACATCAACCGGTTTCTCGAGCAGTTGCAGACCCTCGTCCAACGGCGCTCTTAGGCTTTCCGGCGCCGGCCCGCAAGGGTCAAGCACCGGACGCCACAGCGCCTTTTTCATCGGCTCGAGGACCGGTCGCCGGGGTGCCCGGGGGGGCGGGGCCTGAGATGGCAACCGGGCGCCAAGCCAAGAGACGTATAAGGGGAAAACTGAAGGCTCGGGGGGACGCGAAGAGTGAAGCTATCAGAGAACGCCTTGACGGTGCTCGAGAAGAGGTACCTGAAGAAGGTCGACGGGAAGACGGTCGAGAGGCCGGAGGACATGTTCCGGCGGGTGGCCGAGAACATCGCCGCAGTCGACCGGCAGCTCTACGGGGAGAGCGAGGCGGCCGCCAAGAAGCTCTCCGATGAGTTCTACGAGATGATGACCGACCTCGACTTCATCCCCAACTCGCCGACCTTGATGAACGCCGGCCGCGAGCTGCAGCAACTGGCGGCCTGCTTCGTCCTACCGGTGCGGGACTCGATGGAGTCCATCTTCGATTCCCTCAAGCACGCCGCCCTCATCCACAAGTCCGGCGGCGGGACGGGCTTCGCCTTCTCCCGCCTGCGCCCGAAGAACGACGAGGTCCTCTCGACGGGTGGCGTCGCCTCCGGGCCCGTTTCCTTCATGCGCGTCTTCAACTCCGCCACCGAGGCGGTCAAGCAGGGCGGGACGCGTCGCGGGGCGAACATGGGCATCCTCCGCGTCGACCATCCGGACATCCTCGAGTTCATCACGTCCAAGCAGAATAACGCGGACATCACCAACTTCAACATCTCCGTCGGGATCACCGAGGAGTTCATGAAGGCGCTCAAGGCCGGCGCCGAGTTCAACCTGGTCAACCCGCGCAACAACCAGACGAGCCGCCGCCTGCCGGCCCGCGAGATCATGGACCTCATCGTCGAGATGGCCTGGAAGAACGGCGAACCGGGGATCATCTTCCTGGACCGGCTGAACCGGGACAACCCCACCCCTGAGGTCGGCGAGATCGAGAGCACCAACCCCTGCGGCGAGCAGCCGCTCCTCCCCTACGAGGCCTGCAACCTCGGCTCCATCAACCTGGCCCGGATGGTCGCCCGTCGCGGCAAGAAGGCCGACGTCGACTGGGACCGCCTCGGCGGTCTGGTCAAGAAGTCCGTGCATTTCCTGGACAACGTCATCGACGCCGGCAAGTACCCGTTGGACCTCATCGACCACATGGTCAAGGCCAACCGGAAGATCGGCCTCGGGATCATGGGCTTTGCCGACATGCTCGTCCTCCTCGGCCTCCCATACGACTCCAAGGCCGCCATCGACCTCGCCCGCAAGCTGATGTCGTTCATCCGCGAGACGGCCCGTGAGGCCTCACGGGAACTGGCCAAGAAGCGCGGCCCCTTCCCAAACTTCAACCTGAGCATCCACCGGGACGGGGCGCCCATCCGCAACGCCACGACCACGACCATCGCCCCGACCGGCACCATCAGCATGATCGCCGGTTGCTCGAGCGGCATCGAGCCCCTCTTCGCCCTGTCGTACGTGCGCAACGTGCTCGACCAGACCAAGCTCATCGAGGTCAACCCGCTCTTCGAGCAGGTCGCCAGGGATCGGGGCTTCTATAGCGAGACCCTGATGCACAGGATCGCCGAGGTCGGGTCGGTGCACGGCTTGGCCGAGGTGCCCGAAGACGTCCAGAAGGTCTTCCTGACCGCGCACGACGTCTCGCCGGAGGCCCACATCGCCATCCAGGCCGCCTTCCAGGAGTACACCGACAACGCCGTCTCGAAGACGGTCAACTTCGCCCACTCGGCGACGAAGGAAGAAGTCGCCCGCGTGTTCGAACTGGCCTATGAGATGGGCTGCAAGGGGGTCACGATCTACCGCGACGGCAGCCGCGAGAACCAGGTCCTGAGCACAGGCCAGACCACCGGCCCAAACGCCGAGGCGGCGGCCGCGGCCCAACCCGCCGTGGTGACGGCGGCGCCGGCCGTCACCCCGCGGCCACGCCCGCGTCCGGACGAGACTCACGGCATCACCCGCAAGTTCAAGATTGGTGGTTGCGGGCACCTCTTTGTCACCGTTAACGCCGATGAGAACGGCATTTGCGAGGTCTTCACCAACACCGGCGAGGAAGGCTGCTCCTCCTTGTCCGAGGCCGTCAGCCGGCTGATCAGCATCGCCCTGCGGGCCGGCGTCCAGATCGACCCCATCGTCGACCAGCTCCGCGGGATCAAGTGCATCGGGTGCATCGTCGATTCCGGGACCAACGTCCTGTCCTGCCCGGATGCCATCGGCAAGGCCATCGAGAAGTTCGCCAACGGCGCCAACAAGTTCGACCTCAACGTCTTCGGGGGACCAAAGCCGGCCATGTCCTGCCCCGACTGCGGCGGGCTGATGATCCATGACAGCGGCTGCTGGCACTGCACCGCCTGCGGCTATTCGAAGTGCGGCTAGACGACGACAGGCAAGACCAAGGCGCCGGCCAGATGGCCGGCGCCTTTCAAGAGCGCGGGAGGGTAGGGAGAAAGTGTCCGCGGCACCTCCTGGGGAAGCCGAGGTCACCATGGTCAGGCACGGTCACCACCCGGACGGCTTCCGCGGCGGGTGGTCGTACCGCGGCCTGACCGAGACCGGCCGCCGGCGAGAGCCCGCGCGAGTTTCAGACCCGTGTTTTGAAGGCTTTCGCGGGTCTCGAGGAGAA
>JAJZPE010000179.1 GCA_021811325.1 Bacillota bacterium | reverse complement strand
GAAGGCATCCGGAGGCGCCTCCTCGACCGGCAGGAGGAGCTGCGCCGGACCATCGGTGCCATCAAGAAACGCAGTTTTGACGAGGGCGAGCAAGCCTCGGTGCAGGAGCTCTCGTCATACGATAACCACCCGGCCGACCTCGCCAGCGAGACCTTCGAGCGGGAGAAGGACCTCGGTCTCATCGGCAACGAGGAGGTCTTCCTGGACCGCGTCGGGCGGGCCCTGGAGAAGCTCGATGAGGGGACCTATGGCACCTGCGACGTCTGCGGCGGTCCCATCGGCGAGGGCCGGTTGGAAGTCATGCCCGAGGCCGCCCGCTGCGTGCGCTGCCAGGCGGCCACAGACGGTCTCCCCGACCGGCACCCGCGCCCGGTCGAGGAGGACGTCCTCTACCCGCCCTTCGGCCGCAGCTGGACCGGGGACAAGGGCGGGGTCGGGTTCGACGGCGAGGACACCTGGCAGGCCGTGGCCCGCTATGGCACGGCCAACAGCCCGCAGGACACGCCGGGGCGTGACCTCACCCGCCGCCGCAAGGAGGTCAAGCCGCCCGGGTCGAAGGTCGAGGACTGAAGCCCAGGGGGGATTGGTTGAAAGCCCCTCCGCGGCCGTGGTAGAATGAACCGTGGCCGCCAAAGCGGCCGCCCCGGTGAACGAAGCCCCGAAAAGACCGGAAACCGGACCGAAAGGATGTCGCCATTGCCCCTCTTCATCGCCACCGCCGTCCTGCTCGCCGACAGGCTGACCAAGATCGCCGTGGCCAGGAACATGGCCGAGTTTGACTCGATCCCCGTCATCCCGGGGGTCTTTCATCTTACGTATGTCCGCAACCCCGGGGCCGCCTTCGGCCTCTTGCCCAACCGGACGTCCTTCTTTGTGGTCATCAGCCTCGTGGTGGTGGCCCTCATCCTGCTCTTCGCCGGCCGGCTGAGCAAGGGCGGCCCGGCCTATCAGATCGCCCTGGGGATGATGCTCGGCGGGGCCCTCGGAAACCTCTGGGACAGGCTTCACGGCGGGCTGGTCATCGACTTCCTCGACTTCCGCGTCTGGCCGGTCTTCAATCTCGCCGACAGCTCACTGGTCGTCGGAGTCCTGCTCTTCGCCTATCTGGTCATCCGGTCGCCCGGCCCCGAGCCCCGAGCCGAAAAGAAGGAAGGCCGGCCGTGACCAAGATGACAGGCCCGCGAACCGTCGAGATGACCGTCAGCCCTGATGACAAGGGGCTGCGGATCGACCAGTTCCTCGCGGCCCGGCCCGAGGCCGGCCTGACGCGTTCTCGCGCCCGGCGCCTGATTGACGAGGGCCGCGTCACGGCCGGTGGCCGGGCCGTCAAGGCCAGCCACAAAGTGGCCGCCGGGGAGGCCGTGCGCCTGACCGTGCCGGCGCCCGAGCCGCTGCGGCTGACCGGCGAGGACATCCCCCTAGACGTCGTCCATGAGGACGCCGACCTCCTCGTCATCAACAAGCCGCGGGGGATGGTCGTCCATCCGGCGGCCGGTCACGACCACGGGACGCTGGTCAACGCTCTCCTCGAGCACTGCCGGGACCTCTCCGGCATCAACGACGTGCTCCGGCCGGGCATCGTCCACCGGCTCGACCGCGACACGACGGGCCTCCTCGTCGTGGCCAAGAACGACGAGGCCCACCTGTCGCTGGCCGCTCAGCTCAGAGACCGCCGGTTGAAACGGCGCTACCTGGCCATCGTCTCGGGCGGGCTAAAGGACGAGCGGGGCGTCATCGAGGCGCCCATCGCCAGGCACCCGATCGACCGCAAGCGGATGGCCGTGGTCGAGGGCGGGCGCCCGGCCCGCACGCGCTTCACCGTCCGGGAGCGCTTCACCCGGGCCACGCTGGTCGAGGCCGAACTGGATACGGGGCGGACCCACCAGATTCGCGTCCACCTCAGCTTCATCGGCCACCCGGTCCTTGGCGACCCGGTCTACGGACCCAAGAAGAAGGCCCCCTTCGTCGAGGGGCAGGCCCTCCACGCCTGGTCCATCGCCTTCACCCACCCGCGCACCGGCGAGGAGCTGACCTTCACCGCCGAGCCGCCACCGGACTTCCTGGCCCTCCTGGAGTGGTTGCGGACGGCAAAATAGCTACGAGACGGCCAAAAGAACCCCTCCCACAAAGACCGGGAGGGGTTTCTTTTTCGGCTTTGTATTCCGCCGCCTACCGCGCCGGGGCCCCGGCGGCGATGGCGTGGGCCGCGTTCGGGTCCATGTCCACGTAGAACGGGATGACCGTGACCAGGATACCCTCGGTGTAGCGCATCTCCCGGAGGAGCAGGTCGGCCGTGCCGTTGTGGAGGTAGTCGTCGAAGGGTTCGTTGGTGACGACCACCGGCACGAGCAGGTTGATGAGCACGCCGGGGTCGGCCGCGCGCAGCCCTTCCAGGTATTCGCGCAACGGCCCGACGACCTCGCGGAAGGGGGAGGGCACGATCACCAGCGGCACCCCGCCGTGGCGCCTCAGGTCCCACTTGGCCTTGACCTTCTCGCCCAACTCGGGCTCGACGGCCACGTAGACGGCGGTGATGTCGTCGGAGATGCGGCGGGCGACCCGCATCGAATGGTCGATGACGGGGCTCAGGCCGCCGATGGTCAGGACGGCCTTGACCCGCCGGGCGTCATCGATGGTCATGTGCTCGCCGAGGAGGCTCTCCACCCGTCCTTTGAAGCGGGCGTAATAGCCCCGGACGTGGAGGGCGTAGCCGACGAGGAGCGGGACGAGGATGAGGACGATCCAGGCCCCGTGGGCGAACTTGGTGACGCCGATGATCACCAGGACGATGCCGCTCAGGAAGGCCCCGACGGCGTTGATGGTCACCGACCACCAGTGACGCCGGAGCGACTCGCCGGTCTTGTGGGCCTCGCGGACCCAGTGCACGACCATGCCGCTCTGGGAGAGGGTGAAGGCGGTGAAGACGCCCACGGCGTAGAGCGGGATGAGGAGATGCGTGCTGCCGCGGAAGATGACGATGAGAGCCGAGGCCAGGCCGGCCAGGAGGTAGACGCCGTAGTTGAAGACCAGGGTGTCGCCGCGGTTGGTGAAGCGGCGGGGTAGGAAGCCGTCGCGGGCCATGAAGCCGGCCAGCCGCGGGAAGTCGGCATAGGCGGTGTTGGCCGCCAGGAGGAGGATCATCGCCGTCGCCGCCTGGACGACGTAGTAGAGGACGTGGTGTCCGAAGACGTCCCGGGCGATCTGGCTCATCACCGTCTCACCCTCCCGAGGCAGCGCGCCGAAGCCGAAGGCGAGGATGGTGATGCCGGCGAACATCGTGTAAAGCAGCGTGCGCTCGAGGTTCATGGTCCGGATGGCGTTCTTCGTCTCCGGCGGCCGGAAGGCCTGGACCCCGTTGGAAACGGCTTCGAGGCCGGTCAGGGCGGTGCAGCCGGAGGAGAAGGCCCTGAGCAGCAGGAAGAGGGTCACCCCGCCGGTCAGTTCGTGGAAGCCGGCGGTGCCGAAGCCGAACCCGAAGGACGGCGGGACGATCGGGTGCCAGTCCCCGGCCAGCACCTTGAAGAGGCCGGCGGCGACGAGGGCGAAGGTGCTGATGATGAAGCCATACGTGGGCACGGCGAAGAAGAGCCCCGACTCGCGCACGCCACGCAGGTTGACCAGGGCGATGAACCAGATAGCGGCGAGGGAGAGGATGACCTCGTGGCCGCGCAGGGCCGGCACGGCCGAGACGAGGGCGGCGATGCCGGCGGCGGTCGACACGGCGACGGTCAGGACGTAGTCGATGAGGAGGGCCGCCCCGGCGGTGAGGCCGGCGCCCGTCCCCAGGTTCTCGCGGGAGACGATGTAGGAACCGCCCCCGGAAGGGTAGGCCCGGATGGTCTGCGCATACGAGGCGGCGACGATGAGGACCAGGCCGACGATGGCCAGGCCGACCGGCAGGGCGTAGACGCTGGCCGCGGTACCGGCCAGGATGAGGACGTAGAGGATTTCCTCGGTGGCGTAGGCCACCGACGACAGGCCGTCGGCGCTGAACACGGCCAGGGCGGAACCCATCCCGAGGCGCTCGCGCCCCTGCTGGTCGGTACGCTTGGGCTGACCGTAGAGGAGACGTTTGACGCGGTTGATGATGACGTGTGACGGGCTGGACATGGTGTGCTTGCTCCTTTCGCCGCCGGCGGCGGAGGGCCGATGGCAACAAAAAAGACCCCTCAAAGGGGTCGTCCAGGAAAGCCTTGTGCCGGGCGGCCTCTTCGACTCTGCGCTTACGAGGTTAGCTGCCGGGTTCGGGAGGTCGAAGGCTCCCTACCAGCCGCGGCCGAAGGGCCGGCGGCGGGATTCACCCCGTCGTCTGGGTCCCCCGTTCCGATTTGACGGATTCAGCGCTCACATCGCATCAGTATATCCTGAACGAGGCCGGCAGTAAAACCTGGGATAAGGGCGCCAACGCCCGTTGGCTGGTGAAAAGCGTCGCAAAGCCTGGGTTCCTTAGGCCGAACGCTGCGGCGCCAGGCCGCGCACAGCGTCCACGACAGCCGGCGCGAGACAACGCCTTTTCTTTGGGAGGGCATTGCATAACTATGCGTTAACAGGTATAATTATGGCCATACCTGTCATATGCTCTAGCAGCCCGGTGAGGAGCTGGGCCAAGCCGGATCGCCACCGCCGCCCGCGCGGCGGCGCCGCCACTAGGAGGGAACGTCGTGAAAAAGGTCGTGCTGGCATACTCCGGGGGGCTCGATACCTCGGTCGCCATCCGCTGGCTCCAGGAGAGGTAC
>JAJZPE010000178.1 GCA_021811325.1 Bacillota bacterium | reverse complement strand
ACCCACGAGGGCAACCGTGGTTCGTTCTATGGATTGCTCCTGTCGGCGCCCCCGCTGGCCGGGATCATCGCCCCCATCGCCGGCGGCCTCATCGCCGACCGCTGGGGCAGCGGGCCCGCGATTGCCTTGTCCCTCCCCTTCTTCGCTTTGGCCATCTGGGTAGCCCTCAGGCTCCGGGACAGCAAACCCGTGGCCCCTGCCCCTGCGGCGCCTATCCCCACCGAGGAGCCCTCAAGCCCGGCTCTGGTTCAGACCCCGACTGGCCGCCCGCGCTTCTCCGAACTCTGGCACTTCGTGGCCGGGCGTGGCTCGGCGTCCGCCTGGGCGGTCATGGGGATGTGGCTCATCGCCGGCATCGAGATGGGCCTCTCCCGCCCGCTCATCGCCCTGTACTTGCAGGACCGCTTCGGGGCAGACTACGCGACCATCGCCCTCAACGCCACCCTGCAGTTCGCCGCCACGGCCGCGGTCACGCTGGCCGGCGGCTTCCTGGCCGACCGCATCGGGAGGCGCGGTGTCATCCTCGTCACGCAGTTCTTCAGCGCGGCCCTGTACACCCTGCAGCCCCTGACCGGGGTCATCGCCGTCTTTTTCGGGCTGCGGACGGTCACCTCGGGCGTCATCAACCTAGCCGTGCCGGCCTGGGAAGCGGTCACCGTCGAGGTCGCCCCAACCCGGCTGCGGGCGAGCTACACCGGACTGGCCACGAGCGGCTTCAGCGTCGGGATGGCCATCGGCGGGGCCCTTGCCGGCCTCGTCTACGGGCTTTCGCCCGCTCTGCTGTTCCACGCCACCGCCGCCATGGAGTTATCCATCCTGGTCATCGCCGGGTTCTGGGCGGTGCCCGCCAAAGCTTCGCCCGGCGAGAGCCAAGCAATGCGGTCGAAAGCCTGACCCAAGCATTCCGTAATGACGTGAAGGAGCGTGCGCCCATGACCGGACGGCCCAAGCGCAGCGACGTCCCGGTCCGCGAGACCTAGGACGCATGCCCGTTACCGGGCTCTGGAAGCGAAGGTCGGCGGGGAACTGTCCTTCATCCGCTCCGAAATCCTCGCGCTTCCCGAAGCCACCCTCGAACGGCACATGGCCGCCGACCCCGACCTGGCCGCCCTGCGGCCTTTCCTCGAGCTGTTGCTGGAGACGAGGGCCCACCGGCCCGCACCGGAGGCCGAAGCCACGCTGGCCTCGCTGGACGAAGTTCTGGGACTGCCGTCCACCGTCTACTCGCGGACGACGGGCGCCGACGCGCGGTTCGCGCCCGTACGGGACACGGATGGTCGTACGGTGGAGGTCGACCCGTCGAGCTACCACGGGCGCCTGGCGACATCCCCGTCGGCCGAGGTCCTGGCCGCGACCTTCGCCGCCGAGGTCCGGAAGAACGTCGCCCTGGCCAGGCTGCGGGGCTATCCATCGGCCACCGCGATGCTCCTCGCGGCCGACCGGGTCTCCCCCGACCTTTATGACCAGATTCTCGACGCGGTCCTGACCGGGGTGGCCCCGGCCGGAACGGAACCCCTCCGCAGGGCCGTGAGCTACGTCGCGGGGCTGGTCGAGGAACTCGAGGCTGCTCTGGGCCCCGCCTGACCGCCGGGCCGGTCGCCGTCGGCCACACGGCTCTCCAATCACCAAGCAACGGGGGTACCCATGGCTGTCGAACGCGAGCTGACGAGCCCGGTCGAGTTGTGCGATGCCTCAGGGCGGCTCAACCCGGAGGCCGTCGGCTGGTCCCACCATCCGCTCCACACCTGCAACCTCAGGGGCCCGTGGCCGCGCCAAAAGAGATGGGACTACTGGTGCGTCACCTCGGACACCCACCCCTTCTCCGTGACCCTCTCCAACCTCGATTACGCCGGGCTGGCCTTCGTCTACTGCCTGGACTTCGGCACCCGGCGCTTTATCGAAAAGACGGTGATACGACCGTTCGCCTCCGGCTGCGCCCTGGGACCGACCGTCGGCCGGCCGGCTCGGTTCGTCTTCCGCGGTCTCAGCCTACCGCCATCCGCCTGAGGCAGTAGTCTAAAGGCCCCCCCGGTTCCGGCCGGGAGGGCCTTGTGCTTTCCCTTGACGTGGACGCGCTTTCGCGGGACGGGCGTGCGCTCCAGCCCCCGCCGTTCAAGCCCGCTCGATGTACTCTCCCGTCCGCGTGTCGACCTTGAGAACGTCGCCGATGTTGATGAACAGGGGCACCTTGACGATGGCGCCGGTCTCGAGCTTGGCCGGCTTGGTGCCGGCGGTGGCGGTGTCGCCACGGACGCCGGGCTCGGTCTCGACCACTTTCAGTTCCACCGAGTTCGGGAGGTCGACGCCGAAGGTCTGGCCCTGGAAGAAGAGGATGTTGACGAGCATGTTCTCCTTCAGGTACTTGACCCCGTCGCCGATCTGCTCCTTGGACAGGCTGAGCTGCTCGTAGTTCTCGGTGTCCATGAAGGTGTACAGCTCGTCCGACTGATACAGATACTGCATCTCCCGCCGCTCCAGGTGGGCCCGCGGGAGCTTTTCACCGGCGTTGAAGGTTCGCTCGACGACGGCCCCCGACTTGAGGTTCTTCAGCTTGGCCCGGACGAAGGCGGCGCCCTTCCCTGGTTTCACATGCTGGAAGTCCACCACCGTCCACACCTGGCCCTCGATCTCGACCGTCAAACCCGTCTTGAAGTCGTTGGTTGAAACCAAGCTTGAGCCTCCCCCTATGCCCGTGGGCCGTTCTTTATTGTATCCGCGCCGTCGCGGTTCACTCCAGCGTGATAAGCTGCTTGGGAGCCTTGGTGAAGTCGTCGAAGCCGTTGGCGGTGAGCGCGCCCATGTCCTCGATCCGCACGCCGCCCCAGCCGGGCAGGTAGATGCCGGGCTCGATGGTGATGACGTTGCCTTTGGTCAGCGGTAGGTCGCCCGTCTGCCCGACCCCGGGGCCCTCGTGGACGGCCAGGCCGACCCCGTGCCCCAGGCCGTGCCCGAAGTTGGCCGCGAAGCCAGCGTCGTTGATGACCTTGCGGGCGACGGCGTCCAGCTCCTTGCCGAGGAGGCCCGGCCGCGCGGCCGCGATGGCCGCCTCATGGGCCCGGAGGACGATGTCGTATATCTCCCGCTGCTTCTTCGTCACCCGACCGAAGACCATGGTCCGCGTGCAGTCCGAGCGGTAACCGCGGTACTCGGCGCCGAAGTCGATGGTCAGGAAGTCACCCACGTCGATGCGCCGGTCGGTCGGCTCGGCGTGGGGCAGGGACGACCGTTGGCCCGAGGCGACGACCATGTCGAAGGCCGCCCCCGCGGCCCCGAGCCGGCGCATCTGGTACTCCAGCTCGGCGGCTACTTCCTTCTCGGTGAGCCCGATCTTGAGCAGCTTTAGCAGACGCCCGAAGGCTTCGTCGGCGATGCGCGAGGCTTCTTTGATGGTCTTGATCTCGCCGGCGTCCTTGACCGCCCGCAGGTTCTCCACCAGGCTCTCGGTCGGCACCAGTTCGACCGGGGCCAGCTTGGTCCGGAGGTCGTCGTAACGGCCGTAGGTCAGGTGGGCCTTCTCGAAACCGAGCCGCTTGACCTTGGCCTTGGCCAGCACCTCGAGGAGTGTCGCCGTGAAGGGCGAGCCGTGCCGCACAATCTTGAACTCCGGAGCCTGGTCCGCGGCCTGCTCGGTGTACCGGAAATCGGTGATGAGGTAGGCGCAATCCCGTCCGATGACGAGGAACCCCGCAGAGCCTGAGAAGCCGCTCATGTATCGGCGGTTCTCCCGGGACTCGATGAGCAGGGCGTCGAGTCGCGGGTCCTGCGACTCGATCAGCTTGCGGAGCTTGTCCAGGCGTCCAGCCACTGCTTTCCCTCCCCTATTTCCACCTGCTAATATTACCATATTTCGGAGGCTTTGCAAACCGAGGCCCCCGTAGAGGGGGGCCCCGTCTGAAGTGATTCCTCCGCTTACTGCGCCCGCCGCCGCGGGGCGATGTGGATGGACCCGCCCGAGATGCCCTCGCAGGCCTCCATGAAGGCTTCGGACAGGGTCGGATGGGCGTGGACGAGGATGTCGGCGATGTCCGCGGCCTTGGCCCCCAGCTTGAGGGCGATGGAGCCCTCGTGGATGAGGTCCGTGGCCCGCGGCCCGAGGATGTGCACACCGAGCAGCTTGCCGTCGCTCGCCTGAGCGACCACCTTGACCACGCCTTCGGCCTCGCCCATGGCCAGGGCCCGGCCGTTGGCGGTGAAGGGGAACTTGGAGACCTTGATGTCGAGGCCCTTGTCGCGGGCCTCCTTCTCCCTGAGGCCCACCGAGGCGACCTCGGGGATAGAGAAGACACAGCTCGGGATGATGCTGTAGTCGATCTCGGCCGGGTGCCCGGTGATGTTCTCGACGGCCACCACGCCCTCGGCCGAGGCCACCGGGGCCAGCCAGAACCGGCCGACGACGTCGCCGATGGCGTAGATGCCGGGGACGTTGGTCTGCATCCGGGCGTCGGTCTTGATCCCCCGCTTGTCGTATTGCACGCCGAGGGCGTCGAGGTCGATGCCGCCGAAGTTGGGCACGCGCCCGAGGGCCAAAAGGACCTTCTCGGCCACGAACTCGGCCTGCCCGCCGTCCTTGGTGTCGGCCAGGAGCCGCTTCTTGCCGTCGTCCGTCTCGGTTATCTCCTTGATGAAGATGCCGTGGTTGATGGAGATGCCGGCCCGCTTGAGGACGGGGATCATCCGGGTCTGCAGCTCCTCGTCGATGGGCGGGAGGATGCCCGGGCCGCGCTTGACGGCCACGACCTTGCTGCCGAAGGCCTTGTAGATGCAG
>JAJZPE010000020.1 GCA_021811325.1 Bacillota bacterium | reverse complement strand
GGTCATTCTCCTCGAGCGGGCCGTGCCCGGGGGACGGCCGGTCCGCCTGATCGGTCTGGCCGTCTCGAACTTCCTCCGCCCCGGGGACTACTATCAGGCCGGCCTGCCCTTCTGACCGGGGGGGGGAGGGGCCGCCCGCCCGGCTCGGCGGGGGCGGCGAGGATAAGATGCCTGCGGGTTGTACAGGCTAACCAAAACTGGACTTTATCTCAAATTTTTGGTACGACTGAAGGGATTCCCTCGCAGGGACGCGAATAGTAGGGCTTGAGTGGGGGCGGCCCTGGTAATTGAGGTACATCCTGGGACCACCCTTTGTCATGGGGTCAGGGCGGAGGACCAAGTGAGGTAGATTGATGATTCGGAGTATGACCGGTTATGGCCGGGGCGAGCTCTCGAACGGCCAGCGCAAGGCAATGGTCGAAGTCCGCTCGGTGAACCACCGGTTCTCGGAAGTCGTCATCCGCATGCCGAAGGAACTCAGCCCGCTCGAGGAGCGCATCCGCAACCTGGTCCAGGCTAGGGTCAGCCGGGGGCGGGTGGATGTCCTCGTCAGCCGGGATGACTTTCGCGGCAAGCGGCGCAAGGTCGAAGTGGACCGCGACCTCGCGGCCTCTTATTTCGAAGGGCTCAAGGAGCTCCAGCAGACTCTGGGGCTGCGGGCTCAGGCCCGCCTGGAGCTCATCGCCCGGCTTCCCGACGTCTTCACGCTGGCCGAGGTGCCCGAAGACCTCGAGGAGTTGTGGCACGGGCTGGCCGGGGCCGTCGAGCGGGCCCTCGACGAGATGCTGGCCATGCGCGAGCGGGAGGGCGGGCGCCTGCGCGACGACCTCCTGGAACGACTGAAAGTGATCGAGGCCTCCACCGCGGCCATCGAGGCGCGGGCCCCGCAGGTGGTCGAGGAGTACCGCCGCCGGCTGACTGACAGGGTCAAGGAGATCCTGCCGGGCGTGGCTGTCGACGAAGGCCGCCTGACGACGGAAATCGTCCTGTTTGCCGAACGCAGTAACGTCACCGAAGAGCTTGTCCGCCTCAGAAGCCATCTGGCGCAGATGCGGGAGGGCCTCGGCCAGTCCGAAGCCGTGGGCCGCCGCCTGGACTTCCTCCTTCAGGAGATGAACCGGGAGATCAACACCATTGGCTCCAAGGCCGCTGACGGCGAGATTGCCAAAGTCGTCATCGACGTGAAGAGCGAGTTGGAGAAGATCCGGGAACAAGTCCAGAACATCGAATAGGAGGTGGAAAAAGTGGCGTTACCGAAGCTGACTTTGGAGCAGAAGAAGAAGGCCCTCCAGAAGGCCCAGGACATGCGTAGCCGTCGGAAGAACATTCGGGAGCGGCTGAAGAAGGGCTCCATGACCCTCAAGCAAGTTCTCGATGCAAAGAACGACGAAGTCCTGGGCAAGATGCGGGTAGCTTATCTTCTCGCTTCCCTGCCGCGCGTCGGCAAGACCACGGCCCGCAAGATCATGGAAGAGATCGGCATCGACGAGGCTCGTCGCGTCCAGGGACTTGGCAAGCGGCAACGGGAGGCTCTACTGGAGCGACTGGGGACCAGGGGGTAAGACTTCGTAATGGAGATCAAGCTCATCAACATCGGCTTCGGTAACATCGTTTCGGCCAACCGGATCGTGGCCATCGTCAGCCCCGAGTCGGCGCCCATCAAGCGGATCATTCAGGAAGCACGCGATCGGGGTATGCTGATTGACGCGACATACGGACGGCGGACGAGGGCAGTGGTCATCACCGACTCCGACCACATCATCCTTTCGGCCGTTCAGCCCGAGACGGTCGCCAACCGCCTGGCCAGCCGCGAGGCGGGTCCGGAAGCCGATGCTGCTGCCGACGACACCCTGGTCGAGTAGTCGCCGCGGTCCAAGAGAATGACATCTGCCCACGCGAGCCAGGACGGTCTGCTGTTGGTCGTGTCCGGCCCATCGGGCGCCGGCAAGAGTAAGCTCGTCGAGGCCCTTCGGGCCGGGGTGCCGGGGCTCGGGTTCTCGGTGTCGGCGACCACCCGCCCGCCCAGACCGGGGGAGCGGGAGGGCGTCGACTACTTCTTCATCAGTCAGCAAGAGTTCGCAGACCGGGTCGCCCGCGGCGAGTTCCTCGAGTGGGCTCCGGTCTACGGTCATCGCTATGGCACCTTGAAGGACCAGGTCAATGGAGCCCTGAGGCAAGGCAAGGATATCGTCCTCGACATCGATACGCGGGGCGCCGAGCAGGTCTGCCGGCAATGCCCGAAGGCCGTGACCGTTTTCGTCCTTCCGCCAAGTCCTCTTGAACTGCGGCGCCGCCTCGAGGCGCGGGGCACCGACAGCCGGGCGACCATCGAGGGCCGCCTGGCAGCCGCAGGCCGCGAGATCGAGGCCGCCTCCGGATACCAGTACGTCGTCATGAATGACAACTTCAACGAAGCCCTTGGCATCCTCCAAGCCATCGTCGTCGCCGAAAAGGCGCGTTATTTCCGGCAACAGGATAAGCTCCGGGCGTTCCAACAGCAGGGGGGTTCGAAGGATCCAGATGACAAAACCGTCTCTTGACCAGCTAATGAAGAAAGTGGACAGCAAATACACGCTGGTTGTGGCGGCAGCCAAGAGAGGGCGCGAGCTGATGGACGGCCGGCCAAGGCTGATCGAGACCAGGGCGACGAAGCCGGTCTCGGTCGCCCTCGAAGAGATACAGGCTGGCCGGATCGGCTTCGAGCGGACCAAGGTCGGCGTGAAGTGAGCTGAAGGCCAAGGTTTCCCGGCATGGAACACCCGAAGGATGACTTCGGGGTTTTCCTTTATCATCGGGCGGTGGGTGAGGGTACAATGGGCTACGCCAGGGTCCTGGTGGACGTGCCGGTGCCACCGGGTGAGGGCCTCTATGACTATGCGGTGCCCCCGGCCCTCGAAGCCGACATCGGCCTCGGGGTCTGTGTCCGTGTGCCCTTCCGCGGCCGGCGGGCCCTGGGCTTCGTCTTCGACCTGCCCGCCGAGCCGGCGGTGCCCGACGTCCGAGAGGTCCTCGAGGCCGACCCGACCTACCCGCCCCTCACCGGGGAGATGCGGGAGACCGTCGAGTTCCTGGTCCGCCGGTACCTGTGCGCCTACCCGGACGCCCTCCACGCGGTCCTGCCGCCGGGACCGAGGACCCGGGCCGAAGCCGTGGTCGCGCTGGCCGTCGAGGCGGCCGCGGCCGGAGAAGCCGCGCGTGGTCTCGAGGTCAAGGCGCCCCTCCAGGCCGGCGTCCTGGCGGCGCTGGCCGCCGCCGGCGGCGCCCTGCCCCTGGACGAGTTGAAGGCCCGGCTGGGCGGGAGGGATCCCGGTGGCGTGGTGAAGGCCCTCGAGGCGCAGGGCCTGGTGCGGCCGGAGACGGTCTGGCGCAAGGGCGTCGTCCCCAAACTGGAGACGGTCTACGCGCCGGTCGCCGACCCCGCGCGGGTGGAGGAAGCGGCCCAGGGCCTCGAACGGCGAGCTCCCCAGCAGGCCCGGGCGCTGCGGGCGCTGGCCGCCCGCGGGGTCCCGACCACCGCCGCGGACCTGCAGGCGCTGGCCGGCGTCGGGCGGGCGACCCTGGCCAACCTGGTCGCCAAGGGCCTGGTGACGGCCGTGCGGAGGGAGCGGCGGCGAGGTCCGGAGGCCCACTGGTCGAGTCCGGCGGCGGCCGCCGTTGTCCCTACCCAAGCCCAGGGAACTGTGATAAAATCTATCGTTGAGGCGCTGGAGGCCAAGCGGCCGGCGCGCTTCCTCCTGCACGGGGTGACCGGCAGCGGCAAGACCGAGGTCTACCTCCGCGCCGTCGAGGCCGTGCTGGCCGCCGGGCGGTCGGCCATCTACCTGGTGCCGGAAATCGCCCTGACGCCGCAGGCGGTGACCGGCTTCAAGGGCCGTTTCGGCGATGAGGTCGCGGTGCTGCATAGCCGCCTATCGGAAGGCGAACGCTACGACGAATGGCGACGAATCTACGGCGGTAAGGTAAGGGTGGCTGTCGGTGCGCGCTCCGCGGTCTTCGCGCCCTTCGCCGACCTTGGGCTGATCGTCCTCGACGAAGAGCACGAGGGCAGCTACAAGCAAGAGGAAGACCCGCGCTACCACGCCCGGGAGGTGGCCGAGCACCGGGCCGCCCGGCACGGGGCGGTCCTCCTCCTCGGCAGCGCCACGCCGTCGCTGGAGAGTTACCACGCGGCCGTCGGTCCCTCGCCGGCCTATGAACTGCTGTGCCTGCCCGAGCGGGTCGGGGGGCGTCCGCTGCCCGCGGTGACCGTCGTCGACCTCAGGGCCGAACTGCAGGCGGGCAACCGCAGCGTCCTCTCGCGCCTCCTCCAGGAGAAGCTGGCCGACCGGCTGGCCCGGCAAGAGCAGGCCATTCTCTTCCTCAACCGGCGGGGGTTCTCGACCTTCGTCCTCTGCCGCGAGTGCGGGCACTCCATCCGTTGCCCGAACTGCGAGGTTTCCCTGACTTACCACAGCACCGGCCCGTCCGGGCCCGAGTTGAGGTGCCATTACTGCGACTTCCGGCGGCCCGTCCCCGACGTCTGCCCCCATTGCGGCAGTTCCTATATCCGCTATTTCGGCGCGGGCACGGAGCGCGTGGCCGATGAGGTCAAGAAGGTCCTTCCGGCGGCCCGGGTGGTCCGGCTCGACGCCGACGCCGTGGCCCGCAAGGGGGCCCACGCCACCATCCTCCGGTCTTTCCGGGAAGGCGAGGCCGACATACTCATCGGCACTCAGATGGTCGCCAAGGGTCTCGACTTCCCGCGGGTGACCCTGGTCGGCGCGGTGGCCGCGGACACGGCCCTGAACCTCCCCGACTTCCGCGCCGCCGAGCGGACCTTCCAGCTCCTCACGCAGGTCGCCGGGCGGGCCGGTCGCGGCGAGCCCGGTGAGGTCATCTTTCAGACCTACCAGCCGGAGCACTATAGTCTGACCTTCGCCAGGGACCAGGACTTCGAGGCCTTCTTCGCGACCGAACTGGAGGCCCGGCGGGCCCTCGGCTATCCGCCGTTCTCGCGGCTGGGGGTGGTCGTGGCCAGCGGGACCCGCGAGCCGGCCGTCATCGCCCTGGCCGAGGCTGTGGCCGGACGGGTCAGGCAGGCCGCCGGGGCTGGAACCGAGGTCCTCGGACCGGCCCCCGCGCCCTTCGCCCGTCTGCGTGGGCGCTACCGTTGGCAACTCCTCGTCAAGGGCGGACCCCGGGAAGACCTGGCCGTCCTCTTGCGGGCGGCGCAGGACGAAACCAGACTGCGCCGCGGCCCCGGCGAACTCCGGGTGAGCGTCGACGTCGACCCACAGAACCTGCTCTAGGCGAGCGGCCCGGGCGGTGATACCGCGGCGGGACCGGCCGCCTCGAAGGGAGAAAGGACCCCTCGATGGGCGTTCTCGAGATTCGCAAGTTTGATGACCCCGTCCTGAGGCAGAAGGCCCGGCTCGTGCGGCGGGTCAACGCGGCCGTCCGCAAGACCCTGGACGAGATGGCCGAGACCTTGTGCGCGGCCAAGGGCGCCGGGCTGGCCGCCCCGCAGATCGGCATCGACCGGGCGCTGGTCGTCATCGATGTCGGGGAGGGCCTCATCGAACTGGTCAACCCGAAGATAGTCAGCTCCGAAGGTTCGGTGACGGCCGTCGAGGGCTGCTTGAGCCTGCCCGGCATGTTCGGGGAGGTCCCCCGGGCGGAGAAGGTCAAGGTCGAGGCCTTGGACGGGAACGGCCACCGCACCTGGGTCGAAGGAGAAGGGCTCCTGGCCCGGGCCCTTCAGCACGAGCTGGACCACCTCGATGGCGTCCTCTTCATCGACAAGGCGACCTCGATCACCATCGAAGAAGGCGACGAGGACGAGCCCAAGAACCCGGATGCCGCGGGCGCCGCGGGTGACGCGGGCGAAGCGAGCCGTCCGGGAACGAAGGACTGAGGCCCATGCGGGTAGTCTTCATGGGCACGCCCCAGTTCGCCGTGCCCGTCCTGGAGGCCATCGCCGACGCCGGCCACCAGGTGGCCCTGGTCATCACCCAGCCCGACCGGCCCGGCGGGCGGGGGCTGAAGACCGTTTCCTCACCGGTGAAGCTGGCTGCCGCGGCGCGCGGCCTGCCGGTAGGACAACCGGCGACAGGGGCTGAGCTGTACCGGATGCTCAAGGAAGCCGGGGCCGACGTCGCCGCCGTGGCCGCCTATGGCCGCCTGATCGGGCCGCAGACGCTGGCCCTGCCGAAGGCGGGTTGCCTGGCCGTCCACCCGTCGCTCCTGCCCGAGTTCCGGGGGGCGGCGCCGATCCAACGGGCGATCATGGCCGGCCGCGAGGTCACCGGGGTGACCATCATCCAGGTGACCCCGGCCTTCGACGCCGGACCCATCCTGGCCCAGCGGCCTCTGGCCATTGACCCGGACGAAACGGCGGGCTCACTCCACGACCGGCTGGCCCGGCTGGGGGCCGGGCTGCTCGTCGAGTCGTTGTCCGAGGTGGCGGCCGGGACACTTCGCCCTGAGCCCCAGGACGAGAGCCGGGTGACCTGGGCGCCGCTCCTCTCGCCCGAGGACGAGCGGCTCGAGTTCAAGCGGCCCGCGCGCGAACTGGTCAATCAGGTCCGGGCCCTCAACCCCTGGCCCGGGTGCCGGACGGTCCTGCGGGGTAAGGACCTCAAGGTCTGGCTGGCCGCCGGAGGCCCGCCCGGTGGGCCCCTGGCCCCGGGCACGGTATCCGGCGTGGGTCCGCGGGGCCTGGAGGTCGCCTGTGGAGGCGGGAGTGATCGTCTCACGCTGGTCGAGGTGCAGCCGGCTGGGGGCCGGCGGATGCGCGCCGACGAATACGCCCGCGGCCGCCGGGTCGAGACCGGTGAGGTCCTCGGGGCGTCGACCGTCGCCGAACAGACAAGGTGAGGAGGAATCTGAGAAATGTTCTTTGGAGACCCCACGTTCATCCTGATCGTCCCGGCCTTGATCTTGGCCGTTTACGCTCAGGCCAAAGTGTCGAGCGCCTTCAACCGCTACTCGACGGTCATGTCCCGGCGCGGGGTGAGCGGGGCTGAGGCCGCCCGCGGCATCCTCGACGGGGCTGGCCTGCAGGAGGTGACCATCGAGCGCATCAGCGGGCGGTTGTCCGACCATTACGACCCGCGGCGTCGCGTCCTGCGCCTGTCCGCGGACGTCTATGACCGTTCTTCACTGGCCGCTCTGGGCGTGGCGGCGCACGAGGCCGGCCACGCCATCCAGCACAACGTGGGCTACGCGCCCATGCGGCTGAGGAACAGCATCCTGCCGGTGGCCCAGTTCGGCTCGCAGGCGGCGTGGATCCTCTTCCTCCTGGGGCTGTTCGTCAACGCCCTGTCCCTGATGGACCTGGGGATCATCCTCTTTGCCGCGGCCGTCGTCTTCCAGATCGTTACCCTGCCGGTCGAGTACAACGCCAGCAACCGAGCCCTCGTCCTGTTGCAGGCGGGCGGCTACGTCACCGACACCGAGGTCGGGCCGACGCGCCAGGTCCTCTCGGCGGCCGGATTGACCTACCTGGCGGCGACCCTCATGGCCGTGCTGCAACTCGTGCGGCTGCTGCTCATCCGCTCCAGCCGCGATGACTGAAACGGGGTGGATGGGACCATTCTGCGCAGCCTGAGTTGGCTCTGGGCGGTCCTGCTCTTTATCGCCATCAACGTCGTCCTCCAGCCCGGGCCGCTCAACTGGCGCTCGCCGCGCCGGTTCGTGGCCACGCTGATCGGCCTGACCCGGCTGGTGGCGGACGACCGGATGCGCCAGAACCATGCCCTCGAGCACGCGACCATCAACGTCCTGGAGGACAGGTTCGGCCGTGGGCGCGTGGCCTTCATCGGCCTGGCTCGCCGGGACGGGTTCTACCTCCGGGGCCCGGCCACGCCGGCCCTCATCGAAGAGGCGGCCTGGGAGGCTCTCTCCAGGCTGTCCGCCGGCGAAGGGCGGCTGGCCCTCCGGCCGCAGTGCGGCACCAGCGTCTTCGCGGCCAACCTGCTCCTGTCGGTGACCGTGCTCATCGCCCTTCTCGGCCTCGGGCGGCGAAGTCCGCTCGAGGTCTTCCTGTGGCTGGGCGCGGCCAATCTGGCCGGCCCGCGCTTCGGGCGCGCCGTCCAGGAGCGCCTGACCACCGCTCTCCCGGGGCCGGACTTGACCGTCCGGCGGGTGACCGGGAGACCGGTGATGGCCGGGTTCTTCGGGCGGGCGGCCGCCATCGTCCCGATGGATTTCTTTGTCGAGACCGGGCCGGGGACTGGTGGGACGGAAGCGACCGGACCGAAGGGCGGGGAGGGGAAGCCATGACCGGCGCGGCGCTAAAGCCTAGAGACGCGGCCCTGGAGGCCCTCCTCAGAGTGGACGCCGGGGCGTCGCCCCATGCCGCCTTGGAGGCCATGTGGGCCGGCACCGGCCCGCCCAAGCGCGACCGGGCCTTGGCCACCGAACTCGTCTACGGGGCCCTGCGGCGAAGGAACGCCCTCGACTGGGCCCTCGCCCACATCTCCAAACGCCCGCTGGGGGACCTGGAGCCGCGCCTGCTCTGGATCTTGCGCCTGGGCGCCTATCAGCTCCTCTACCTCGACCGCGTTCCTCCCCACGCGGCCGTGGACGAGGCGGTCCGGCTGGCCGCGGCGCGCTGGCACAAAGGGATAACCGGCTTCGTCAACGGGGTCCTGCGGAACCTGGCCCGGCGCCTGGCCGACGGTTCGCTGTCGCTGCCGCGCCGGGAGGACGGCCTCGAGACCTACCTGACGGTCACCGAGTCGCACCCGGACTGGCTCGTCCGGCGCTGGCTGGCCGAGCTCGGACCGGTTCGGGCCGAGAGCGTCTGCCACCTGGACAACGAGGCCGCCCCGACCTTCGTCCGGGCCAACCGGCTCAAGAACACCCGGGACGAACTGGCCGACCGGTTGCGGGCGGAAGGGGTGACGGTGACCGAAGGGACCTTGGCCCCCGAGGGACTGACCATCGAGGGCTATCCGTCCCTGCCGGAACTGGCCTCTTTCCGCGAGGGACGCTTCTTCGTCCAGGACGAGGCGGCGATGCTGGTCGCCCCGCTCATCGACCCGCGGCCCGGCGAGACCATCGTCGACGCCTGCAGCGCCCCCGGCGGCAAGGCCACTCACCTGGCCGAGCTGACCGGCGACCGGGCCCGCGTCCTGGCCATCGACGCGGCCGCGGAGAAGCTGCGGCTGATCGCGGAGAACTGCCGTCGTCTGGGCCTCAGCGGCGTCGAGGCCATCCATGGCGACGCCCGCCGCTTGCCGGGACTGGTCCCCGGCAAGGTCGACGGGGCGTTGGTCGATGCCCCCTGCTCCGGCCTTGGCGTGCTCCGACGGAGGCCGGACAGCCGCTGGCGGAAGCGGCCCGAAGACCCGGCCGCCCTGGCGCCGCTGCAACTGGCCTTGCTGGACGCGGCCGCCGGGTCGGTGGCCCCGGGCGGACGCATCGTCTACAGCACCTGCACCATCTCCGCGACTGAGAACGACGACGTGGTCCGGTCCTTCCTGGCCGCCCATCCCGAGTTCCGGGCGACCGACCTGCGGCCATACCTGCCGGTGGCCTTGCGCGACGAACCCGGGGCCGCGTCCGGATCATTGCCGTTGCTACCATCGACCCGTGGCAACGACGGCTTTTTCTTCGCCCGCTTCGACCGCGTCGGCCCCTGAACGCGGGGCTTCTGAGCGGGCGGCCCGACGTCCGGCGGCCAGCCCATGGGAAGCCGTCCAGATGCTGTGTTAAAGGAGTTAAACGGGGCGAGGCGAATTATGAAAAGTACGCTTGGGAACCAGTCAAAACCGAGTTCCGCGGGCCGCCAAGGGGCGGTTCGAGACAACGCCGCGACCGGTGACTGGGCGGCCCTTCGCGCTGCCGGCCTGTCCGGGCCGGTCGAGTTCAAGGGACTCCTGGTCGGCGAGGCCGAGGCCGTCCTCAAGGCCATCGGCGAGCCGCGGTACCGTGCCCGGCAGGTGCTCGAGTGGATCTACCGGCGCGACGCGGCCAGCTTCGCCGAGATGACCAACCTGCCGGCCTCCCTCCGCGAACGGCTGGCGGCCGTGGCCGGCATCCTCCGTCTCGCGCCCGCCACCAAGAACGTCTCGCCGACGGATGAGACGACGAAGTATCTCTTCCGCCTGCCCGACGGGGAAGCCGTCGAGTGCGTCCTCATCCGCTACCGCCACTGGGCCAGTGCCTGCGTGTCAACGCAGGTGGGGTGCCGGATGGGTTGCGCTTTCTGCGCCAGCACCATCGGCGGCCTCGTCCGCCAGCTCGCGCCGGGCGAGATCCTCGACCAGGTCCTGCGCCTGCAGGCCCTGACCGGTCAGGCGGTCGGCCGGGTCGTGGTCATGGGCACCGGGGAGCCGCTCGACAACTACGAGGCGACGGTCAAGTTCCTCCGCCTCTTGCATGAACCATACTCCCTCGGCCTCGGTTACCGCCACATCACCGTATCCACCTCCGGGCTGGTGCCCGGGATCTGGCGGCTGGCCGACGAGGGGTTGCCCGTGACCCTGGCCGTCTCGCTGCACGCTCCGCGCGACGACCTCCGCCGCCGGCTCATGCCGGTGGCCAAGCGCTGGGGCCTCGACGAGCTGATGGGGGCGGCCGACGCCTACACGTCGGCCACCGGCCGGCGGGTGACCTACGAATACACCCTCATCGACGGGGTCAACGACGGCCGGCGCGAGGCCCGCGAACTCGCCGACCTCCTGGCCGGACACCTGGCCCACGTCAACCTGATCCCCCTCAACCCGGTCTCGGAGCGGACCTTCCGGCCGTCGCGCCCTGGGGCCGTCCGCGAGTTCCAGGTCAGCCTGGACCGGGCCGGCGTGCCGGCCACGGTGCGCCGCGAGCTTGGTCCGGATATCAACGCGGCCTGCGGGCAACTCCGCCGCTCGAGCGGCAGGGGACGGGCGCCGGGCCGTACGGGGAAAGGGCCGGCCTGAAGAGCGGCCGCGGGAAGCAAGGTGACAGCGATGGAAACGGGAGCGAAAACCGACATCGGGCTGGTCCGCCGGGCCAACCAGGACAGCTACTATCTCGGCCCCGTCGGGCGCGCCGGGTACTACCTCCTGGCCGTGGCCGACGGCATGGGCGGTCATGCCGCCGGTGAGGTCGCCAGCCGGGTGGCCATCGATACTCTGCGGCAGTCCTGCTCCGGTCCCGGGCCGTGGGACATCGACCCGCTGGATACGGCAGCCGTCCGCGAGGCCCTGGTCAACGCTTTCCACCAGGCCAACGAACGGGTCTTCCAGTTGGCCGAGCAGCTGCCGGAGTACCGGGGGATGGGGACCACCCTGACGACGGTGTTGGTCCCGCCGCGTCCGGGGCGGGAGGCTGTCTTCTGCCATGTCGGCGACAGCCGGGCCTACCTCCTGAGCGATGGCCATCTGCGCCAGCTCACCGACGATCATTCCTTCGTCGGTCAGATGGTCAAGAACGGCGACCTGACTGAGGCTGAAGCGATGAACCACCCGCACCGCAACATCCTGACGAAGGCCCTGGGCACCGACGACTGTGTGCCCGTCGACACCGGCGTGGCCACCGCGGACGCCGGGGACGCCTTCGTCACCTGTAGCGACGGGCTTTCAAGCCTGGTCACGCAGGACGAGGTGGCCGCCGCCCTGCGGGTGGCGGGGGATCTGCAGGAGGCCGTCGACCGGCTCGTGGCGATGGCCAGGGAGAGAGGCGGGCCCGACAACATCACCGTCGTGGCCGCCCGGATGGGCGCTAAGGAGGGCGGACGATGAGCCAGAGCATGCGCGGAGAAGGCGCCGAACTCATCGGCAAGGTCCTCGGCCGGCGTTACGAGATCATCGAGCGCATCGGTGGTGGGGGCATGGCCATCGTCTTCAAGGCCCGCGACGGGTTCCTGAACCGCCGGGTGGCCGTCAAGGTCCTGCGGGCCCAGTTCGCCGACGACGAGGACTTCGTCCGGCGCTTCCGGCACGAGGCCCAGGCGGCGGCCAGCCTGTCGCACCCGAACATCGTCTCGATCTACGACGTTGGTGAGGAAGACGGCACATATTATATCGTGATGGAGTTCGTCGATGGAGAGACGCTCAAGGACAGGATCATCAAGGCGGCTCCCCTCGACCCGCAGGAAGTCGTCTCCGTGGCTGCCCAGATCGGCCAGGCGCTGAGCCACGCCCACCAGAACCGGATCGTCCACCGTGACATCAAGCCGCACAACATCATGATCGCCAAGGACGGGCGGGTCAAGGTGACCGACTTCGGCATCGCCCGCGCCGCCACCACGAGCACCCTGACGACCACCGGGAGCATCGTCGGGTCGGTCCACTACTTCTCGCCCGAGCAGGCCCGCGGCGGGCTCATAGACGAGAAGTCGGACATCTACTCGCTCGGCGTGGTCCTCTACGAGATGCTCACGGCGAAGCTCCCGTTTGAGGGCGAGAGCCCGATCACGGTGGCCCTCAAGCACGTCCAAGAGCAGGTCGTGCCCCCGAACCAGGCCGACCCGAAGGTCCCCGAAGGCCTGTCCCGCGTGGTCATGAAGGCCCTCCGCAAGCTGCAGTCCGAACGCTACCAGACGGTCGGCGAACTCCTCCGCGACCTGCAGCGGGCGGCAAGGGGGGAGAGCATCCCCGAGGTGCCACCCGACCTGTCGCCGACCCTCATCGTCCAGGGACCGCTCGTCCCGCGCGGGAAGGGGCGGCGGATGCGGCCGGCCGTGGCCGGTGCCGTGCGCTGGGCGGCTATCGCCGTGGCCGGGCTCGTGCTGATCGTCGGCCTGCGGGTCGTGGCCGACTGGTTCAACGTCCCGACGGTCATGGTCCCGAACCTGACGGGACACACCCGCACCGAGGCCGAGACGGCCCTCGCGAACCTCGGGCTCAAGATGAAGATCGTCGGCGACGGCGAGTACAACAAGGATGTCCCGTCCGGGGCCATCAGCCGGCAGGACCCGTCCGCGAGCGACCAGGTCAAGGAGGGCCGGACGGTCCAGGTCTGGCTGTCCCTGGGCCCGAAGGTGGTGCCGGTGCCGAACCTGGCCGGGCGGACCGAGCGTGAGGCGGAGGTCCTGTTGCAGGGGGCCAACCTCGTCCGCGGCCAGAGGAACACCGACTACTCGAACGAGGTGCAAGAGAACTACATCATCAGCCAGAGCCCGAACCCGGGCACGGAACTTCGCGAGGGCGCGGCGGTCGACATCGTCGTCAGCCAGGGACCCAGGCCGGAGGCCTTCCCCTTGCCCGACTACTCCGGGGAGACGTGGCAGAACGTCCAGGTCCGGCTGAGCCAGGTGAAGCTGGTCACGGGCGACCTGTCGACGCAGATGAGCGAAAGGCCCATCGGCACCGTCCTGCGCACGGTCCCGGTGGCCGGCTCGCCGGTGAGGCCGGGGGACAAGGTCTCCCTCGTCGTCAGCCGCGGCGGTTATACGACGGTCCACACCTACTTGTACACCTTCAGCGCCCCGACCGACGCCCCCCAACAGCAGATCAGGGTCCTGCTCATCGACGCCCTGGGAACGCGGGTCATCTACGACCGGCTGCACGACGCCGGCGACCCGATCAACTTCGAAGTCAAGTGGATTGGCACGTCGGGCACCATCAGGACGATGGCCAACGGCAAGGAGATCGGCACGGTTCCTTTGAAGTGACGACCGGCTCCAGATAGAGACGGAGGCGTAGGATGCCGACCGGAAGGGTCATTGCGTCGCACTCGAACCTCTATGAAGTCCAAGCCGAGGGGGCGGTCTATCGCTGCCGCCCCCGTGGCCGTTTCAAGCTCGAAGGGGCCCGGGTGCTCGCCGGCGACCTGGTCACCTTCCGTGAGACCGATGCGGGCGAGGGCTACATCGAGGCCATCGAGCCCAGGCGGACCGAGCTCAAACGGCCCCCGGTGGCCAACGTCGACCAGGCGGTCGTCGTCTTCACCCTGCGCCAACCGGCCAGGAACTACCCGCTCGTCGACCGCTTCCTGGTCCTGGCCGAGAGCCAAGGGCTCGCCGTCACCCTCTGTCTGAACAAGTGCGACCTCCTCTCCGAAGAGGAGGTCGCCGAGGCCGTCCGCCACTACGGGCGGGCCGGCTACGCGGTCATCCCGACGAGCGCCAAGCGGTCCATGAACATCGACGTCCTTCGCCAAGCCCTGGCCGGCAAGGTCACCGTCCTGGCCGGGCAGAGCGGGGTGGGGAAGTCGACCCTCCTGAACCAGGTCGTCCCCGGGGCCGAGCTGGTCACCGGCGAACTGAGCCGCAAGGTCCAGCGCGGGATCCATACCACGCGGCACGTACGGCTGCTGGCCACCGGCGGGGGACTGGTCGCCGACACCCCGGGCTTCACCCACGTCGAACTCGACGACATGCCCCTGCGTGACCTGGCCGGGTACTTCCCCGAGTTCCACAAGTACGAGGGGAAGTGCCGTTTCGCCGGCTGTCTGCACGACCAGGAGCCGGACTGCGCGGTCAAGGAGGCGGTGGCCGCGGGGGCCATCGACCCCGAACGGCACCAGCACTACCTCGACTTCCTGGCGGAGGCCAGGGAGGCCGAGAAACACCGGTTCTGAGAACCACCGGCCGGGAGCAGCCCGGCCGGACGCACGGAGGTCAACGATGGCCGTCAAGATCGCCCCTTCGCTCCTGTCAGCCGACTTTGCCCGGATCGCCGACGAGGTCGCCCGGGTCACCGCCGGCGGGGCCGACTGGCTCCACCTGGACGTGATGGATGGGCACTTTGTCCCGAACCTGACCTTCGGACCGGCCTTGGTCAAGGCCGTCCGGCAAGTGACCAAGCTGCCCCTCGACGTTCACCTGATGATCGAGCGGCCGGCCGATTTCATCGTCCCCTTCGCCCGGGCCGGGGCCGATTACCTGACCGTCCACGTCGAGGCCCAGGGGGACCTGGCGCGGGTCCTGGCCGACATCCGGTCCCTGGGGGTCCACCCGGCCATCTCGATCAACCCGCCGACGCCCCTCGAGGCCGTCGAGCCCTACCTGTCCCTCGCCGACATGGTCCTGGTCATGTCGGTCAACCCCGGTTTCTCCGGGCAAGGGTTCATTCACGAGGTCCTGCCGAAGGTGAGCGCCCTCGCCGCCCGGAGCCGCCGTTTCGTCATTGAGATCGACGGCGGGATCAACGCCGACACGGCGGCCGCGGCGGCCGCGGCCGGGGCCGAGGTCCTGGTGGCCGGCTCGGCCGTCTTCGGCGCGCCAGACCCGGCGGCGGCCATCGCCGCCATTCGAGCGCGGGGCGACGCCGCCCGGCGGTGACCAACCCCTCCGAGCTTGGGGGCCCCCGCGGCGACCGCCCGGGGGCTTTTTCACGCCCGGCCGGTCCCGGCGAACCTCTTCCGGCGGAGCGAATATCATATACGGCAGATTCGCGAGCGAGGGGATGAATGGGATGCGATGGGGAGCGCGTGACCGCAACTCGAGGATCCTCGGCGGGGTCCTCCTGTTCCTGGGCACCGCCCTGATCATCGCCTCCCTGCCCGGGTGGTTCTGGATCGCCCTGTGCGGCCTGGCCCTCGCCTGGTTGGGTTGGTCCGTGATTGCTGGTTGAGACCGGTCAGCCGTTGACGGGAGGGAAGCCGGTTGAGGTTCTACGTCGTCAAGGTGCCCCGTGGTTTGGGCACGGTCTTGAAGCTCGTCCTCAGGGTCTTCGGCCGGCGGTGACCATCCGGCCGGAAAACCCGCGTCGAGCGAAGGGCAGCCCGGTCTGGGCTGCCCTGTTTTATTACCGCAACTGAACACCAGGTGCTAACAAAACCCCGCAAGGCCGCGTCCGGCGTGGACTCGCCGGCGGACCGGGCCGGTATCCGCAGCCGGCAAGGCAGGAAAAATAGAGCCCGGCAGAGAAACAGTCTTGCCGACCTATCGCGGCCAGACGCGGCCCGGGAGGACAGGCCCATGGGCAAAGAGATAAACACGGAATTCGGGAAGATCGCCATCACCGATGAGGTCATCGCGACCATTGCCGGAGTGGCCGCCACCGAGTGCTACGGCATCGTCGGGATGTCCGCCCGTCGCCTCAAGGACGGCATTGCCGAGCTCCTCGGCCGGGAGAACCTGTCCAAAGGGGTCGACGTCATCGTTGACCAGGAGAGCGTGGTCGTCAACCTGAACGTCGTCATCGGATACGGCACGCGCATCTCCGAGGTCGCCCGGAACGTGCGGGAAAAGGTCAAGTACATCCTCGAGAGCACCACCGGTCTGTCGGTGACCCAGGTCAACATCACGGTTCAGGGAGTCAACTCCGCCAGCGCCAAATGAGGAGGACCCGGGTTTGAGTTTCGAGTACCTCGGCGGGCCGGGCTTTCGGGCGATGCTCGTGGCCGCCGCCGACCACCTGGAACAGAACAAGGACTCGGTCGACGCCCTCAACGTCTTCCCCGTACCGGACGGCGACACGGGGACGAACATGTCTCTTACTGTCCGTTCGGCGGTCAAGCACATGAACGGCGTCATCGGCGATAGCCTGTCGGCTATTGCCGAGGCCGTGTCATTCGGGTCCCTCATGGGGGCCAGGGGCAACTCCGGGGTCATCCTGTCGCAGATCTTCCGCGGCCTCGCCCGGGGGATGGCCGGCAAGGACAAGGTCAACCCGTCCGAGCTGTCCTGGGCCCTCCAGGAGGCCGTGGACACCGCCTACAAGGCGGTCATGAAACCGGTCGAGGGGACTATTTTGACGGTCGCCCGGGAATATGCCCGGGCGGCTATGCACGCCGCCCGCGCCGGTTCCGATTGCCTGGGCGTCCTTCGGGCCGCCCTGGAGCACGCCGAACGGGTCCTCGAGCGGACGCCGGAGATGCTGCCGGTCCTGAAGCAGGCCGGCGTCGTCGACGCCGGCGGCAAGGGCTTCTGCGTCCTCATGAACGGCGCCCTGCGGGCCCTGGGGGACCCGGCCGCGGTGGAGGCCGCCGCGGTCAAAAAGACGCCGGGCTTCAAGGTCTCGGAGGACCTCGGCGAGATCAAGTTCGTCTACGACACCCAGCTGCTCATCCGCGGCCGAGACCTGCCCCAGGAGGTCATCCGCGGCGCCCTCGGCGAGCACGGCGACTCCCTCCTGGTGGTCGGGTCGGAGCGGGTGCTCAAGGTGCACATCCATACCAACACGCCCGACCGAGTCATCGGGTATTGCCTCCGGTTCGGAGAGCTCTCTGAGGTCACCATTGAGAACATGAAGGCCCAGTACGAGGGTCTGGTCACGGCGGCCGGCGAGCGGGCGGCGGAGAACGTCGCCGACCCGGTCCTGCCCGAAACCATCCCCGTCCCTGAGGCGGCCGAGCCGAAAGAAGTGGCCGTCGTCTCGGTGGCCGTCGGCGACGGTCTCGTCAAGATCCTGAAGAGTCTGGGCGTCGACGAGATCATCGACGGCGGCCAGACGATGAACCCCAGCACGGCGGAGATCGTCGAGGCCCTCAACCGAGTGCCGGCCAAGCAGGTGCTGGTCCTGCCGAACAACGGCAACATCGTCATGGCCGCCGAACAGGCCAGGATGTTGACCGACAAGGAGGTCTGCATCATCCCGACGAAGAGCGTCCCGCAAGGGGTGGCCGCCCTCCTGGCGATGACCCCGGGGCAGGACCTGGTGGCCAACGCCGAGCGGATGAAGGGCGCCATCAACCGGGTCAAGACCGGCGAGGTCACCTACGCCGTCAGGAGCACGACCTATCAGGACGTGACCATCAAGGAAGGCGACATCATCGGGATCACCGACGACGCCATCGCTGCCGTCGGGGCGGACTTCGACGAGGTCCTGGCGAAGATGGTGGAACGGCTGGTGACCGAGGACGACGAGGTCATCACCATCTTCTACGGCAGCGAGGTCGACCCGGCGCGGGCCGAAGCGGTGGCCGGCCGGTTGCGCGAGGCCTACCCCGACCGGGAGATCGAGATGCACTACGGCGGGCAGCCTCTCTACTACTACCTGCTGTCGGTGGAGTGAGGGCGGCGAGGTGACCGCGGGGCCCGCGGTCACCTTCATCTTTTTTGTGGGCCCGGGCTTCCGTGGCGGCCTGGGCGCGAAGGCGGTGGACCATGACGGATTACCTCGAGCGGCCTCTGACGGACCTCAAAGGCGTCGGGCGCGCCCGGCTGGCGGCCCTGCAGAAGGCCGGCCTCGGGACCATCGGCGACCTCCTGCGCCGGCTCCCTTACCGGTTTGAGGACCGCACGTCCTTCCGGTCCATCGCCTCGCTTAGCGCCGGCGAGTGGGTCACGGTCAGGGGCGTGGTCACGGGTGCTCGGAACGACTACATCCGCCGGGGTCTGACCCTCACCCGGGTGACCCTGGCCGACGATGGCGGGTCCATCCAGGTGCGCCTGTGGAACCAGCCGTACCTGGCCAAGACCTTCGTCCCCGGGGCCCGTTTCCTGGTCTACGGCCTGGTCAGCGCAGACCGCGGGTTCCACCTGTCGCGCCCCGAGTGGGAGCCGGCCGACGACGAGTCCGACCCCATCCACCTGGGAAGGGTGGTGCCGGTCCACCGCGCCGGCGGTGGGTTGACCCCGCGGGTCATGCGGCGCCTTGTCTTTGAAGCCCTTGAGGGCCTGCCGACCGGCGTCCCTGAACCGTTGCCGTCGGCCGTCCGCGAGCGGTTGGGCTTGCCCGGTCTGGCCTGGGCTTTGCGGCGTGGGCACTTCCCCGGGGAAGCCGGCGAGGCCGAAGAGGCCCGGCGGCGGCTGGCCTTTGACGAGCTCTTCGTCATCCAAGCCGGGCTGGTCGAGGTTCGGGCGGGCCGGATGGCCAGGCAGGACGGGGTCCGCCACGGGTCCGCCGGCCCCCGCCTGCGGGCCTTCCTGGAGGCCCTGCCGTACCGGCTGACCGCCGCCCAGGAGCGGGCGATGGGCGAGATCTTCGCCGACATGGAGGCGCCGCGCCAGATGAGCCGCCTCCTGCAGGGCGACGTGGGCTCGGGGAAGACCGTCGTGGCGGCGGCGGCTCTGGTCAAAGCGGCCGAGGGGGGCCTCCAGGCGGCCCTCTTGGCCCCGACCGAAGTCCTGGCCGAGCAGCACTGGCGGCGTCTCCGCGGGCTCCTGGCCCCGGCCGGGCCGCCCCCGGCCTTCCTGGCCGGCGGGACGCCGCGCCAAGAGCGGGAACGCGTCCTGGCCGGGCTGGCCGACGGCCGAACCCCGGTCGTCGTCGGCACCCACGCCCTCCTCGAGGAGGATGTCCGCTTCGCCCACCTCGGCCTGGTCATCATCGACGAGCAACACCGCTTCGGCGTCGCTCAGCGGGCCCGCCTACAGGCCAAGGGCGCGCGGCCGGACATGCTGGTGATGACGGCCACCCCCATCCCCAGGACGCTGGCCCTGACCCTTTATGGCGACCTGGACCTGACCCTCATCGACGAGATGCCGCCGGGGCGGCGGCCGGTGGTCACGCGCGTGGTCCCCCAGGGCCAGCGGCAGCGGGCTTACGACTGGGTCCGCGGGCGGATCGCGGGCGGCCAGCGCGCTTTTATCGTCTGTCCGCTGATCGAGGAGTCCGAAGAGCGGCAGGCCAAAGCGGCCGCGAAACTCTATGAGGACCTCCGGGCGGACTGGCCAGATGTCCCGGTGGGTCTGCTCCACGGGCGCCTGTCCGCCGCCGCCCGGGACGAGGCGATGGAAGCCTTCCGCGTCGGGCGTGTCCGGGCCCTCGTGGCGACGACCGTCATCGAGGTCGGCATCGATGTCCCGGAGGCCACGGTGATGCTGGTCGAAGGGGCCGACGGCTTCGGCCTGGCGCAGCTGCATCAGTTGCGCGGGCGGGTCGGGCGCGGAGCCGAGCAGTCCTACTGCCTGCTGATCGGCGACCCGAAGACGAAGGACGGACAGGCCCGGCTGGAGGCCATCGTCACGGCCCGCGACGGCTTCGCCCTGGCCGAGGAAGACCTACGGCTGCGCGGTCCCGGCGAGTTCTTCGGCACCCGTCAGCACGGGCTGCCCGACCTCCATGCGGCCGACCTCGTCCGCGACCGCGAACTGCTCGACCTGGCGAGGCGGGAGGCCGAGGCCATCCTGGCCGACGACCCGGCTCTGGCCCGGCCGGAGCACGCGCCACTCAAGGTGGAGATCGCCCGCGCCTTCGGCGGACGCCTCGGCGTCCTCGTCGGTTAGCCCGGACCCCTCCCGCGGCGCTCGACCGCCGTCAGACCGTTCCCATGACCCATCATCAGCTCGACCAGACCAGCCGGCCCAGGGCCGGCTATGGTTTTGGCCACGTGGTTCGCCTCATCCTCCCAAGGCAAATACTTCTAACCTGCCGCGCCCGCGTCGGGCCACAATAAATGCAGCTAAACAGCCTAAATGAGGACTTCGAGAGCCGGCTCTTGCCACAACCTACCTGCATACAGCCAGTTTGCCTGAGGATACTAAAGTCGGCATTGAAAAGGAGGTGAGCGCATGGCTCAGGGACAGCAGTCCAACAGGGCTCTCGTCCGCGGCGCTGAGCAGGCCCTCGACAGCTTCAAGTATGAGGCGGCCCGGGAGCTCGGGATCGAGAACCAGATCCAGGGCGGCTACTGGGGCGACCTGCCGGCCCGCCAATGCGGGGCGGTTGGCGGCCACATGGTTAAGAGGATGATCGAGCTGGCCGAGAAGCAGCTCGCCGGCCGCGGCACGACCGGCACGACCACCCGGTAAGGCAAACGACAAACGATGAACGGAGAGAGCGGACTCGCCTGAGTCCGCTCTTTACATCGGCGAGATGATTGCGACGCGCGACCTCGTGGCCGGATCGGCCGGGCCGCCGGTCAGCTCAGGTAGCGCATGATCTCGTCGAGGGCGACGCCCTCGTGGAGGGCCGCGTTGAGGCCGCCGGCGACGACCTTCGAGATGTCCTGGATGTAGACGTCGATCTCCTTGGGCGTCACCATGAGGTCGCCGTACGAAGGGGTGAGGACCTCCTGGATGACCGCCTCCTTGTCGGACTGCCCGAGTTCTTCCAGCATCTCGTAGAACTGAGCCTTCCCCTTGAGTTGCTCGACCAGGATCTCGACGGTGTCGTTGGCGATGGTCATGGCGTGGACGACGGTCGGCACCCCGACGGCCACCGTCCGGCAACCCAGGGTCTCCTGGTTGAGGGCGACCCGCCGGTTGCCGACGCCGGAACCCGGGTAGATGCCCGAGTCGGCGACCTGGACGGTGGTCAGGATACGGTCGAGCTTGCGCGCCGCCAGCGCGTCCACGGCGATGACCACGTCGGGACGAAGCCGGTCGACGATGCCCCGGATGATGTCGCCGGTCTCGATGCCGGTCAGCCCGAGCACGCCGGGGGCCAGGGCGCTCACCGAGCGGAGGCGGCCACGCAGGTCCTGCGGCACGAACTCCAGGAGGTGTCTGGTCACCAGGACCTCGTTGACCACCCGCGGTCCGAGCGCGTCCGGCGTGGCGTTCCAGTTGCCCAACCCGACGATGAAGACGGTCTCGTCCGGGCCAAGCTGCAAGAGCCGCGTGAGCTCGCGGGCGAAGGCCGTCCCGACCCGTTCCTGGAGGGCCCGGTTGCGTTTGCGCAGGCCGGGCGTCTGGATGGTGACATAGTGGCCGGGCGCCTTGCCCATCTGCTCGGCCCCATCGTCCGTCTTGATGGCGACCCTAGAGACGAGGACCCCGTCCTCTTCGTACTCCTCGGTGTCGACGCCGGGAACCCGCTCGCCCTCCGGGCCCGAGAGGTACTCATGGGTCTCGAGGGCCAGGTCCGTCCGAACGTCGCTATGGTGCCTCGGGGAATGTTTTGTCACCATATCGCACCCTCGCTGCTGCCCGCTCTGGCCATTATTGTCTGCCCGCCGTTGAGCCTGTATGCGAGAGGACGCGCCCGCCGGCGCAAAGGGGGAGGATTTTGCGGAACGGGCGACGAAGATTCGACCTGGTTCCAAAAAAGAGGGCTGCGATCGCTCGCAGCCAAGTTGGGAGAGGAGAAACCGGAGGAAGAGCCTATGGGGAGGGTTGAAACCGAACTTTCTGAGCCGTAGTATTGGTGTGCCGGGAGGGCATTATGCGCCGCCCGGCGAGGAATATTATGGAAAGGTAAGACTCGGTGCGGCTGGGGGGGCAACGGGCAGTTGCGCGTGATCGCCGGTTCGGCCAAGGGCCACAGGCTGAAGAGCCTCAGAGGGGACAACCCCCGACCAACCTCCGACCTCGTCCGCGGGGCCCTTTTCAACACCCTTCGCGAGTTCGTCGTCGACCGGGCCTGGCTCGACCTCTTCGCCGGCACCGGCGCGGTGGGCATCGAGGCCCTGAGCCGGGGCGCCGCCCGGGCCGTCCTGGTCGAGGGGGACCCGCGCTGTCAGCAGGTCATCCAGGAGAACCTCGGCGCGACGAGGCTCTCATCGTCCGGCCTCGTCTTCAGGGGCCGGGTCGAGCAGGCCCTGCGTTGGCTGGAGCATCAGGGGGGCCCGGGATTCGACGTCATCTTCGTCGACCCGCCCTATGGCCATGGACTGATAAAGGACACCCTCCGCCGCCTGGCGACCAAACCGGCCCTGCTGGCTCCCGGCGGGGTCATCGTCATCCAGCACAGCGTGGGTGAGCCGGCCGATCCGCTGCCGCCCGGGCTGGCCAAGGCCCACGAAGCTTCGTATGGCCAGACTCGCCTGACCTATCTGCGCCGGCTCGACGGGGATTAGTGCCGACCGGTCCTCCGCGGTCATCTTAGCCACAGATCAACGTGGGAAAAGAGGTAAGGACAAGGTGCGCACGGCGGTATGCCCTGGCAGTTTCGATCCGGTGACCAACGGACACCTCGACATCATCGAGCGTGGCGCGCAGGTCTTCGACCGATTGTACGTCACGGTCTTTCCGAATACGGGTAAGGAGCCCCTCTTCACCCTCGAGGAACGGATGGACATGCTCATGGGGGCGACCAGGGACCTGCCCAACGTGATCGTTGAGACTTATGACGGGCTCCTCCTCGATTACGTCCGGGAGCGGGGGGCGAACGTCATCCTCAAGGGCCTGCGGGCCGTGTCCGATTACGAATACGAGTTCCGCATGGCCATGATGAACAGGAAGCTGGACGATAAGGTGGAGACGGTTTTCCTGATGAGCCGGGTGGAATACTCCTACCTTAGCTCCAGCATCCTGAAAGAGGTGGCCCGGTTCGGTGGCTGCGTCAAAGGCCTTGTGCCGCCTGAGGTCGAGGTGGCCCTGAAGAGAAGGATACGGGAGCGGGCGAAGAGCAGATGAAGGCAGCGGAACGGAAGTCCGAATTCGAGCAACTCCTGGACGAACTCGAGGCGGCCCTGAACGAGGGCAAACGGGTTCCCCTGACCGACCTGGTGATGGTCAACGAGGCGGCCATCCTCGACCTGTTCGACCATCTCCGCCGGGCGCTGCCCGACGAGCTGCAGAAGGCCGCGTGGATCATCAAGGACCGGGAGAAGATCCTGGCGGACGCCAGGGCCATCGCCGAGAAGACGGTCTTGGAGGCCCAGGGCCGCGCCGGGCAACTGGTCTCGCAGGACGAGGTCACCCACCAGGCGCAGGCCAGGGCGGGCGAGATCGTCGCCGAGGCGCAACGGAAGGCGGCCGAGATGAAGGACGGAGCCGAGGCCTACGCGGGCGACGTCCTCATGAGGTTCGAGGGCGAACTGCTCAAGGTCCTCGAGGTCATCCGCCACGGCAAGGAGCGGCTGAACTTGAAGGTGCGGCACGGTGCCCCGCGGGGAAAGACCTCGTGACCGGCCACCGATGAGCCGACGCCGCGTCACCCCCCGTTCGTCCCGCCTCACCTGGCTCGCCATCCTGGTGGTGGTAGGGCTCGTCGCCGGCCTGGCCCCGACGGGCCTTTATGTATTGAAGCCGGGACCTGCCCGGGACCTGTCTGGCGCAGTCGTCGTGCCCGGAGGCGACCCGTCCGCCGGAGGGCGCTATTTCATGGTGACGGTGCGGGCCGACCGGGCAACCGTCCTGACGGCCTTGGCGGCGGCCGTCCACCCAGCGTGGGAGGTCGTTCCGCGCGTGGCCTTCATCCCGCGCGGGCAGAGCCTCCAGGAATACCTGGACCGCGCCGCCCGCCAGATGGCCGAGAGCCAGCAGACCGCCGTCCGCGTGGCCTCAGACTACTTGCACCGCGACGTCGGGGCGGTCCGTTTCGACGTCGGCGAGGTCAGCGGCCCGTCGGCCGGGGCGGTCTTCGCCCTAGAGATAGTCAGACAGCTCGCGGGCGGGCCGCCGCCCCCCGGCGTGACGGTGGCCGCCTCCGGGATGCTCCTGCCGGACGGGCGGCTGGCTCGGGTCGGGGGCATCCGCCAAAAAGTGGTCGCCGCCGAAGCCGTCGGGGCGAGCTACTTCGTCGTCCCGCGCGAAGAGGCCGAGGCGGCGCGGGCCGCGGCCCGGCGGATCAAGGTCATCCCGGCCGACAATGTGGCCGAGGCGGTGCGCGCCATCTCGACCGCCGGCGAAGCCCCGCGTTGACAGGCTTCCCCGGGCTGGATATAATGGACGTTGGTTCCCATGCGAGGTGGCGTCGTTTGAAGATTGACGTTTCGAAGATCAAGCCAGAGACCGGCGCCGTCGAGCACTTCGCGTTTACCGAGCGGTTCCCGCCGTTGGCCGGCGAGGACGGCCCGATCGAACTGAAGGGCCCGGTCAGCGCCGATGGGGAAGCCTACAACACCGGCTCGAGCATCGCCGTCCGAGGGTCGGCTAAGGCCCGGGTCGTGCTGTCCTGCAGCCGCTGCGCCAAGGAGTTCGAGCATCCGGTGCAGGCGGCCCTGAAGGTGGAGTACGTTCCCGACCGGCCTGGGACCGGTCCCGGGGAGGACGACGAAGACGTCGAGCGAGTCCCCTACGCGGGGGACGAGGTCGACCTTGATGACGAGGTCAGGCAGCAGCTGGTCCTCGCCCTGCCGATGAAGCCGCTTTGCTCGGCCGACTGCAAGGGGCTGTGCCCTACGTGCGGCAAGGACCTCAACGAGGGGCCGTGTGAATGTGGTCCCCGGGTTGATATCCGCCTGGCCGGCCTGGCCGATTTTTTCAAGCGACCCGCGGCCAACAACCCGGATGACGGAGGGGGTGGAAACGATGGCCCAGCCAAAAAGAAAGACCTCCCACGCTAGGCAGGCCAAGCGCCGGGCGAACTGGAAGCTCACCGCACCCGGGCTGGTCGAGTGCCCCCAGTGCCACAAGCCGAAGCTGCCGCACCGGGTCTGTCCTCACTGCGGGTATTACCACGAACGAGAGGTAATCGAGGTCGAATAGGGCCGCGAAAGCGGCTCTTTTCCATTGTTTGGGCCCGGTTTCGGGTCCTTTTTCTTCCTTGCCTGAGGTTGACCGGTGCTATATAATAGCAGTAAGTCATAAGACGTGGTAGCATGGACAACGCATAGACCCGAACCGGAGGGGGGAAGGGGCCACGCGACGGGGACTTGGCAAGCAGGAACGCTACGTCCAACTGGCCGAGAAGATCCGGGAGAATCCTTTCCTGACCGATAACGAATTGGCCGCGCACTTCGGTGTCAGCGTCCAGACCATCCGCCTCGACCGGCTCGCCCTGGGTGTCCCCGAACTGCGGGAACGGATGAAGGAAGTGGCCGCCAGGACCTACGGGCAGGTCAAGTCCCTGGGGAGCAAGGAGATCGTCGGCGAGCTCATCGACATCGCCCTGGGGCAGAGGGGCATCTCCATCCTGGAGACCACCGAGGAGATGGTCTTCGAGAAGACTCGCATCGTCCGCGGGCACTACATCTTCGCCCAGGCCGACTCGCTGGCCATCGCCCTCATCGACGCCGATGTCGTCCTCACCGGGCTGGCCAACATCAAGTTCAAGCGCCCGGTGCAGGTCGGGGAGAAGCTCGTCGCCAAGGCCGAAGTCCTGCGCAAGAAGGGCAAGAAGTTCATCGTCCTGGTGCAGACGAAGGTCGGGCAGGAGCCGGTCTTCCGAGGCAAGTTCGTCGTCTTCGCCGTCGAGCCCAAGGTGCCCGGCGGCGCCCAGCCGGATCGGCGGGGAGGTGCGGTTCGATGATCCGCGTGGCCGTGGACGCCATGGGCGGCGACAAAGCGCCGCGGGAGATCGTCAAGGGTGCGGTGGCCGCGGCCGCGGCCGGGAACGACCTGGAGGTCATCCTGGTCGGCCGGTCCGAGGACGTTGATCGCGAGCTGGCCGCGGCTGGAGCGGCCCGCGCGGTGCGCCTCACCAAGGTGGCGGCGGGCGAGGTCATCGCCCCGGACGAATCGCCGGCGCAGGCCGTCCGGCGGAAGAAGGACGCCTCCATCAACGTCGGCACGCGGCTGGTGAAGGACGGGCAGGCGGACGCCTTTGTCTCCGCCGGAAGCACCGGGGCCTTGATGGCCTCGGCCCTCCTCACCGTCGGTCGAATGAAGGGGGTCGAGCGGCCGGCCCTCGGCACGGTGGTCAAGACCATCGACGGGCGCGGCACGGTCCTCCTCGACATGGGGGCCAACGTCGACTGCACCCCGCAGAACCTTCTGACCTACGCGATCATGGGGAGCATCTACGCCGAGCGGGTGCTTGGCCTGGAGCGCCCCAAGGTCGGGTTGATCAATGTCGGGGTCGAGGAAGCCAAGGGCTCCAACCTGACCAAGGAGACCTACGCCCTCCTGAAGACCGCCCCGATCAACTTCGCCGGCAACGTCGAAGCCCGCGAGGTCCTCGAGGGACGGGTCGACG
>JAJZPE010000177.1 GCA_021811325.1 Bacillota bacterium | reverse complement strand
CGCGCACCAGGCCAGAGTCTGGACGCCGCGGAGGGTGGCCAGCTCCTTTGCCTGTTGCTGCTCCTTCAGCTCGACGAGCTTCGAGCGGAGCATACGCATGGCCGTTTCCTTGTTGGAAAGCTGGGAGCGTTCGTTCTGGCAGGCGACCACGAAGCCCGTAGGTAGGTGGGTGAGGCGAACGGCCGTCTCCACCTTGTTGACGTTCTGGCCGCCGCGCCCGCCGGAGCGGAAAGTGTCTACTCTCAGGTCTTCGGGACGGATCTCGATGTCCCCGTCGTCCTCGATCTCAGGGACGACGTCCAGGGACGCGAACGAGGTGTGGCGCCGCCCGGAAGAGTCGAAGGGCGAGATGCGGACGAGGCGGTGGACCCCCTTCTCGGCCCGCAGGAAGCCGTAGGCGTTGGCTCCCGTGACCAAGAAGGTAACGCTTTTCAGCCCGGCCTCTTCGCCCGGCAGGACGTCGACGACCTCGACCTTGAAACCGCGGCGCTCGGCCCAGCGAGTGTACATGCGGAGGAGCATCTCCACCCAGTCCTGCGACTCCGTCCCACCGGCCCCGGCGTGCAGGGAGACAATGGCGTCGTTGGCATCGTACTTGCCGACCAGGAGAGCCGCCAGTTCAGCCTGGCGGACGTCCTCGGTCAGGGCGGCGACGTCCCGGTCGAGGTCGGCCTCGATCGACCGGTCGTTCTCTTCCCGGCCCAGTTCGGCCAGGATCTTCAGGTCCTCGTGGCGCTTGAGCAGTCCATGGAGCATGTCGACCTGCTCCTTGATCCGACTGAGCCGGCCGACGACCTTCTGGGCGTTCTCCTGGTCCGACCAGAAATCCGGCGCGGACAGCTTCGCCTCCAGTTCGGCTACTTGCTTCTCTTGGCCCGCCAGATCAAAGAGAATCCCTCAATTCCTCAATCTTCCGGCCAGTCTCGGCCAGGGACCGTTCGATGTCTTCGTAGGGCACTGTCACTCACCTCGCGAGATTTGGAGACCTTGGGCGCCGGCCGGACCTTTCGGCCCTATGCCGTCCGCCCGCAACACTTCTTGTACTTCTTGCCGCTCCCGCAGGGGCAGGGGTCATTCCGTCCCGGCTTCTTCCCGACGACGATGGGCTGCTGCGGGCCCTCGCCGCCGGCCGGAGCCGCCTGCGGCCCCTCCACGGGGGACCCGGCGGCCGCGGCGGCCTTCCGGATGGCCGCCGAACCGGCCTCGGACCCGCCCCCGCTGAGGATGAGCTGCCGTCGTTGCTGCGGCCTCTGGACCACGTTGACCCGGTAGATGTACTTGACCACGTCTTCCTGGACCGACCGGATCATCGCCTGGAACATGTCGTAGCCCTCGATCTTGTACTCGATGAGGGGGTCCTTCTGGGCGTAGGCCCGCAGGCTTATCCCTTCGCGGAGGTCGTCCATCGCGTCCAGGTGGTCCATCCACTTCTGGTCGACCACCCGGAGCATGATGAACTTCTCCAGGTCGCGCATGGTCTCCGCCCCGACCTGCTGCTCCTTCTGCTCGTACAGCTCGGTGGCCTTGGCCAGGATGGCCTCTTTGAGCTCGGCCCGGCTCATCCCCTCGAGGTCCTTCAGGTCGAAGTTCTTCCCGGGCAGGAGGTTGGCTTCGATGTACTCGACCAGGCCGGCCAGGTTCCAGTCCTCGGGGTGTAGCTTCGGGTCGATGTAGAGATCGAGGATGCCGTCGATGAGCGAGTCCAGCATGCGGAGGATCTCGTCCTTCAGGTCGGCGCCCGTGAGGACGCGCCGGCGCTGCTCGTAGATCACCTCGCGCTGCTTGTTCATGACGTCGTCATATTCAAGGACGTGTTTCCGAATGTCGAAGTTCCGGGCCTCGACCCGCTTCTGGGCGGTCTCGATGGACCGCGTGACCAGCGAGTGTTCGATGGGCATGCTGTCGTCCATGCCCAGCCGGTCGAGGAAGCCGGCGATGTTGTCCGAACCGAAGAGGCGCATCAGGTCGTCCTCGAGGGACAGGTAGAAGCGGGACGAACCGGGGTCGCCCTGACGCCCGGACCGGCCGCGCAGCTGGTTGTCGATGCGCCGGGCCTCGTGCCGCTCGGTGCCGATGATGTGCAGGCCCCCGGTCTCGACGACGCGTCGGTGCTCGTCCTCGGCCAGGCGCGTGGATTCCTTGAGATAGTCCAGGTACTCCTCGCGGGCCTCCTTGAGGGCCGGGTCGGCCGGCGGGAGCTTCTCGCTGACGGCGTAGATGACGTCGTCCTTGTGGTTCTTCTGCCGCATCTTCTGGCGGGCCAGGTACTCCGGGTTACCGCCGAGGAGGATGTCGGTACCGCGGCCGGCCATGTTGGTGGCGATGGTCACCTGGCCGGCCCGCCCGGCCTGGGCGATGATCTCCGCCTCACGCTCGTGGTGCTTGGCGTTCAGGACCTGGTGCGGGATGCCCTTCTTGTCGAGCATCTTCGCCAGCCGCTCGGACTTCTCGATGGAGATGGTCCCGACCAGGACCGGCTGGCCCTTGTCATACAGCTCCTCGATCTCGTTGACGACGGCCTCGAACTTGCCCTTCTCGGTGCGGAAGACCACGTCGGGCAGGTCTTCGCGGACCATCGGCCGGTGGGTTGGGATGACGATGACGTCCATCCCGTAGATCTTCCGGAACTCCTCTTCCTCGGTGGCCGCCGTGCCGGTCATCCCGGCCAGCTTCTTGTACATGCGGAAGTAGTTCTGGATGGTGATGGTCGCCAGGGTCTGGGTCTCCTGCTCGATGCGCACGCCTTCCTTGGCCTCGACCGCCTGGTGCAGGCCGTCGGACCAGCGGCGCCCGAACATCAGGCGGCCGGTGAACTCGTCGACGATGATGACCTTCCCATCCTTGACCACGTAGTCGCGGTCCCGGTGGAACAGGCTCTGGGCCTTGAGGGCCGCGTCCAGGTAGTGGGACAGGTCCATGTTCTTGTCTTCATAAAGGTTCTTGACGTTGAGGGCCTTCTCCATCTTGGCCACGCCGCTCTCGGCGATGGCCACGGTGCGGGCCTTCTCGTCGACCGTGTAGTCCTCGCCGGCCACGAGGCGCGGCACGACCTTGGCGAACTGGTAGTACAGGTCGGTCGACTTGCCGGCGTCGCCGGAGATAATCAGCGGTGTCCGGGCCTCGTCGATGAGGATCGAGTCGACCTCGTCGACGATGGCGTAGTTGAGCTCGCGCTGGACCATCTCGCCGGCCGACAGGACCATGTTGTCACGCAGGTAGTCGAAACCGAACTCATTGTTCGTCCCGTAGGTGATGTCGTTGCGGTAGGCCTGCCTACGATCGAGGGTCTCGACCCCGTGGACGACCAGGCCGACCGACAACCCGAGGAACTTGTAGATCCGCCCCATCCACTCGCTGTCGCGCTTGGCCAGGTAGTCGTTGACCGTGACGAGGTGCGCGCCCTTGCCGGACAGCGAGTTGAGGTAGAGCGGGAGGGTGGCGACGAGGGTCTTGCCTTCGCCGGTCTTCATCTCGGCCACGTTGCCCTCGTGGAGGACCACGCCGCCGATGAGCTGCACGTCGAAGTGACGCAACCCCAGCGTCCGGACGGAAGCCTCGCGGACGACGGCGAACGCCTCAGGGATGAGTTCCTCGAGCTTCTGGCCGTTTTCCACGCGCTGCCTGAACTCGGCCGTCTTCGCCCGGAGCTCGTCGTTGGAGAGTTTCTGCAGTTTCGGCTCGAACTCGTTGGTGGCCACGACGAGCGGCTGTATTCTCCTCATCACCTTCTCGTTGTAGTTGCCGACGAGAAGGTTCGAGAGCATTTTCAGCACGGTAAAGCCCCCAAACGCCAATAAAGGAACCTTCCGGTTCCTTCTTTAGTTACCCCTATTTTAACACTTTCAGTCATTCGGCGCAACCGAAGCGCAGTCAGCCGTAGGCCTCAAGGGGCCTTACCGCGAGCCTGCGCCGCCGGACCAAGCATCGCCGCCTGGACCGCGATGAACACGCCCACCAGCATCAGGGCGTCACCTATGCTGAAGGCCGCCGGCCGGGGGAAAGGCCGAGGTATGGCCAGCACGTCGCCGAGGAACTTCAGGCGGGTGGCCGGCTCCATGGCCACGTGGGTCAGCGCCTTGCCCGCCTCCAACGCGGCCAGCTGGGTGAACATCCCGGCCCGGCGGAGGGCGTCGGGCCAGACCGGCATGCGCATGCCGTTGGCCGCGATGGCCAGGAAGTTGAGGGCCACACCGCCCAGGAGCACCTTGACGCCGGGGGTGGCCAGGTTGGCCCACAGGGCGTAGCCGAGGAAGGCATAGACGGCGACATGGATGGGGGCGAAAAAGGCCACCACCGGACCGGGCTTGGCCACGTCGGCCGTGTTCAGCAAGACCTGCAGGGCGAGGGCGGCGAGCACGGCCCAGAAGGCCTTGAACTCAAAATCAGCAAGGCGGCCGAACTTGCCCCCCCGGGCCAACCCGACCATCATTGAAAGGACGAGGCCAAGGGCCATCATGACCAGACCCCACCAACTCCTTTGCAGGTCACACTGCTTTGCGGACCCCCTCCCGGGCGGAAGGGATGACCTCTTTCACGGTCGCCAGGAAAGCCTGGACGACCTCCGGGTCAAACTGGCGGCCGGAGTAGCGGTTCAGCTCCTCAACGGCTTCCGTGTAGCCGTAAGCCGGCTTGTAGGGGCGTTCCGAGGTCATGGCGTCGAAGGCGTCGGCCACGGCCAGGATTCTGGCCCCGATGGGGATATTCTTGCCGGCCTTGCGGTCCGGGTAGCCGGACCCGTCAAACCACTCGTGGTGGTGCCGGACGATCTCCACGTCGTGGCCGAGCATCTCAATCTGACCGATAATC
>JAJZPE010000176.1 GCA_021811325.1 Bacillota bacterium | reverse complement strand
CTGGCCGACCAGGGCCGCATCGAGGAATACCGGCCGGAGCTTGGCTTCGACCTCAGCGAACAGTTGCCCGTCGACGGGAACTAACCGGCCCCTATCGGGTGCCGGAATCAGCGCCGTCCCTACGGTCAGTCGAGGAAGTGCTTGACCCGCTTGTAGAGCAGGAACGTCAGCACCGAGGAGATGGCGAACTTCAATAGGTTGAACGGCAGGATGAACCGCACCACGTAGGTCTTGAGTTGCTCCATCGGGATGCCCCAGAGGGGCAGGAAGATGTAGTAGTTGGCGATGGCCATGACCACGGCCGTGGCCACGGCACCGGCCGCCATGCCGATGATGGCCGTTCCGCGGGTCTTTCGCCGCCAGTAGATGACCGAGCTGACGAGGACGAAGGTCCCCCCGGCGAGGGTGTTGGCGGACTCACCGATGATGCTGCCCGGGGACATCCCGGTGCCCATAGCTAGGAGGTTCTTGAAGAACTCCACGGCCAAGCCGGCCAACGGCCCCATGGCGAAGCCGGCCAGGATGGCCGGGATGTCGGCCGGGTCGTACTTGAGGAAGGGCGCACCGGGCATGATCGCCACCTGGAGCAGTCGGAAGCGGAGCAGGAGACCGAGGGCGCTGAGGACGGCGATGCGGGTGAAGATCTTGGTCCGGTTGGTTTTCGCGGACATGTGCTTTCAAGCCTCCGGTTTTTGCGGGACCGCCGAGCGAAAATAAGCCCCGGGGTGCAGTCCCCCGGGGCTTTAGTCTGCGCGCTCACGCCGGCGAACATGGGCCGATGCGACCCATGAACACACGTCGTCACACGCCAACCTTCTTCCATCCGGACTTTACCGTCGGCCCCGGCATCGCACCGGGTCTGCCGCCCCCGCTTTTCGGCGCGGGCCGCTCGCGGGCTCGGCCTTTCGGCCTTACCGCCGGTCTGGAATCGGGCGCTCACGCACCCTCACCATGCCCCGAAGGTCCCGTACAGTTTTGTAAAATTATATCACGGTCCCGCCATAACGGTCAACCAGTTCAAGCCAGGGTCGGCGCCGGTGGCAACCCCAAGACGCCGGCTATTTGATGACGAACTCGACGGCCACGTTCACTTGGAACTGGACCTGGCCCGGCTCGATGGGCATCGAAGCGGCCGCTCCGGACATGGATTTCTGGTCGGCCATCCGGTACACCGGCCCGGGGACGTAGTTGTTGTCCTGAATGCTGACCGTCTTGACCCCGACGACCTTGGTCCCAAGGCTCTTGGCGGCCGCGTCGGCCTTGGCCCGGGCGTCGGTGATGGCCTGGTCGATGGCCTGGCCGTTGTACTTGCTCTTGTCCTTGAGGACGAACTGCAGGCTGTCGACGCGGTTGGCCCCGGCGGCGATGGCCTTGTCGATGACCGAACCCATCCCGGCAAAGTCGGCGGTCTTGAAGCTGACCATGTTGTTCAGGTCGTAGCCGAGGAACTTCTGGCCGTCCTTGGTGTAGTCGTAGACCGGGTTCATCGAGACATAGCGGGTCTGGATGTCCTCAGGCTTGATGCCGGAGTCCTTGATGGCCTTGATGACCGCGTCCATCTTGGACGCGCCCTGCTTCTGGGCCTCCTGGGCGGTGGCCGCGCGGAGGGTCAGGCCCAGCTGGATCTGGGCCTGGTCGGGGGCGACGTCGAGGTTCGCCTGCCCGCTCACGGTCATGGAGTGTTCGGGGTGTGAGGCGACCGGGATGGCCCGCCCGCCGAGCAGCGTGGCGACCAGGACGATGGCCAAGAGGCCGATGGTCAGCCAGCGGTAGACTGATTCTTTCATTTGGTGCGGCACCTCCGTGTGATGGGTGAGAATCGCCCGTCTAAGACTTTAGGCGCCGGAGAAGCCGCATTTGTTCCCAGGAGTGGAAAAGTCAAAGAATGCCCGGCCGAGGGAAAAGTGACGGGCGGGCCTCCCCACGGGGGCCCGCCGGAGTCATGCCACACATGCCACCCTGGCCCGCGGTGCCCCAGGGGCGCCCCGGAACCGAGCTCCGACCTCAGGCCAGGAGCTTCTCGAGCTTGGCCCGGTCGAAGCCGGTGACGACCTCGTCACCCACATAGATGACGGGGACGAACCGGAACCCCTTGGCCATCAGCTCCTTGGCCGCGACCATGTCGCTGGCGACGTCCTTCTCGACGTAGGTCGCGCCTCTTTGCGAAAGAAACTCTTTCGCTCGGATGCAGGCCCCTCACGTCGGGGTTGTGTAGATGGTGATTGTCTTGTCTACCGCCACAGGTCTCTCCCTCTCCATGCCCGCCCTCTTCCGGGGCGTGGCTTTCTATGTGTGCCTTGATTCGGCTAGGCGGCCGGGACCTCCTCCCATTGTCGACGGATTTGGCCGGCGCCCTAACGCTCCCACTCTTCCTTGAAGGTGGCCCGGTCGTAGATCTCCTCGCCGTTGATGAAGGTTTTCAGGACGCGGGTCCGGATCTGGAGCGGGTGGCCGTCCATGATGATGAGGTCGGCGTCCTTGCCCACGTCAACGCTCCCGACGCGGTCGGCGACCCGGGCGATCTCGGCCGCCGCCAGGGTTATCCCGGCGATGGCCCCCCGCTCCGAGAAGCCCTCCCGGAAAGCCAGACAGGCCGCCGTGCGGAGGTGCTCGATGGGGACCACCGAGGCGTCGGTGGTGATGGCCACCTTGATCCCGGCCCGTTCGAGGATGCCCGGGGTGGCGAAGGTCTTCTCGCGGGTCTCGACCTTGCCGCGGGAGACCATCGTCGGCCCGACGACGCAGGGGATGTCGCGCTTCTTGACCTCATTCACAATCTTGTGGGTCTCCGAGGCGTGCTCCAGGGACAGCTCGAAGCCGAACTCGTCGGCGATGCGGAGGACGGTCATGATGTCATCCGCCCGGTGGGCGTGGACGCGGGCCGGCAGCTCGCGGTTCAGCACCCTGACCAGCGGCTCGAGCTGGTAGTCGGAGGGCACCGGCTCGGGCGGCTTGGCGTCCTTCTTCCCTCCCTTGACCGCCTTCTCGTACTCGGCCAGCTTCTTGGCGTAGAGCTCCTTGCGGCGCTTGTAGTTCTGGGCCTTGGTCAGGGCCTCGCGGAGGAGGGCGGCGATGCCCATGCGGGTCGACGGCATCATCCCGCGGCTCCCGAAGTTGCGCTTGGCGTTCTCGCCGAAAGCCATCTTCACCCCGGCCGGATGGAGGATGACCATCTCCTCGCGGCTATGGCCCCAGGTCTTGGTCACGATGTCCTGGCCGGAGATGACCTTGCCCGAGCCGGGGCGGGTCAGGATGGTCGTCACCCCGGCCGCGTAGGCCAGTCTGAGCGAATCCGAGCGCGGGTTGAAGGCCCAGTAGTAGTCGAAGTCGGGGGTGGTCGCCGGGGGCAGGCCCCCGCCGTCCGGGCCGCCGGCGCGGCCGCCGCCCTCGCCGCCCTCCATGTCGTCCTCGAAGAAGTCGAAGACCGACAGGTGGCAGTGGGCTTCGACGATGCCGGGCATGACCACCTTGCCCGAGGCGTCGACGACCTTGGCCCCGCCCGGGACCCTGACGTTGGCCCCGACCGCGGTTATCTTGCCGTTCTCGGCGACGACCGTCCCGCGGTCGATGACCCCGTGGGAGGCGGTGTAGATGCGGGCGTCCTTGATGGCCAGAGTGCTCATGGCCTTACTTCCCCTCCCTGGCGTCGGGCCGGGCGGCGTTGTAGACGACCCGCCCGTTGACGAGGACCCGGTCGGTCTTGGTCTGCGTGTCAAAGGGGTGGCCGGTGTAGATGGCGATGTCGGCGTCCTTCCCGGGCTCGAGGCTGCCGACCCGGTCGGCCACACCGAGGATCTCGGCCGGGTTGATGGTGATGGCCCGGATGGCGTCGTCCTCGGCCAGGCCCTCGCGGACGGCCGTGGCCACCTGGGCCATCAGGTAGCGGATGGGGACGACCGGGTGGTCCGTGGTCAGGGCGAGCTTGACCCCGGCGGCGGCCAGGATGGCCGGCAGGCGGAGAGTCAGGTTCTTGGCGTCCCCGCGGCGGTTGATCATGATCGGCCCGGTGATGACCGGGACCCCGGCCCGCTTAATCTCGTCAACTACCAGGTGGGCCTCGTAGGCGTGGGCCAGGACCAGGTCCAGGCCCCAGGCCTTGGCCAACTCGATGGCGTTGGTGATGTCGTGGTTATAGACGCAGTGGACGACAGCCGGGAACTCGCGGCGGAGGAGCGCCGCCACGGCCTCGGTCTTCGGGTTGGGCTCGCGCTCGGCCTTGGCCGTGTACTCCCGGGCCCGCTGCAGCTCGGCCTGGAAGATGGCGACGTCCTGCGGACGGTCGCGGGGCGGCGTGGTCGGCTGGTTCCACGGCGCGCCCCCGCGCGGTGTGCCGGTCAGGGCGATGAGCATGCCGGCCGGGTCGCGGAGGGTCATCGCACGGACCGTGCGGCCGTGGGTCTTGGCCGCGAAGGTCTGGCCGGCGAAGACGTTGGTCGTCCCCGGCGTGATGCCGACCGTGGTCACCCCGGCCGCGAGCGCGTCGCTGAAACCGAGGTCCTCGGGCCACGTGGCGTCGCTGGCCCGCAGGTGGGGCGTGACCGGGTTCGTGGCCTCGTCGTCGTCCCAGCCGATGGGCCCGTTCCCCTCTTCCCTGATGCCAAGGCGCGTGCCTGGATCGACCAGGCCCGGCAAGACGTACTTCCCGCGGGCGTCGATGGTCTCGGTCTTGGCCGGGACGCTGACGCCGGCCCCGACGTCGATGATCTTGCCGCGGTCAATGAGGATGGTGCCGTTCTCGATGACCCCTCCGGTGGCGGTGTGGACCTTGCCACCCTTTATCGCCAGCAAATGTCTCCCCCCAGTCCGCGAAATGCGGTTGAAAGGCG
>JAJZPE010000175.1 GCA_021811325.1 Bacillota bacterium | reverse complement strand
GTCGTGATCGTCCTGCGTGACCTGCAGGACCTGTCCTATCAGGAGATCGCCGAGGTCCTCGACTGCTCCCTGGGCACCGTGAAGTCCAGGCTGAACCGGGCCCGCTTAGCCCTTAAAGAAAGACTTGCGCAGTTGGAACTTTTCTCCGCGGCCGTCGTCTATAGGGATGGCCGTATTGTGGCGAAAGGAGGGCATGGCGGTGCGCTGTGAGGATGTGACGGAACTCCTCTCAGGTTACCTCGACAACACGCTCGACCAGGACGAGCGCTCCTGGACCGAGGACCACCTGCGCCACTGCCCTCACTGTGCCTCCGAGCTGGCTACTCTCCGGGCCACCCTGGCCCTGGTCCAGCAGCTCGACGAGGTCGAGCCCCCGGCTGACTTCCGGGTCAACCTGAAACAGCGTATCCTCGCCGAGCAGCGCAAAGAGCGCCTCGGGTTCCTCGGCCGCGCCAGGCGCGCCTTGGTCACGGCCCCCTACCGGGGTGTCGTGGCTGTGGCCGCGACCCTGGCTATCGCCGTTGGCGTCAGCGCCGGCATCCAGAGCCCGGCCGCCATCGACTGGCTTGGCCTGGCCAAGCCTACTCCCTCGGCTCTGGTCGGACAGGCCGGGAACGAGGGCGCTAAAGGCCCCGACTCGATGCAGGCCCGGAGTGCGGAGCCCACGGCGGACAAGGCCCTCTCGGGCGTCGTCACGGTCAAGCCGGACGCGAACACCGGGACGGTGACCCCCAACACGACTCCGTCCAGTGTCACGGACGCCACCAATCAGGGCACCGGTAACAAAGGCACAGCTGGCGGCGTGACCACCACCGAGAACGGCAGTCAGGAAGGCGCCACGACTGCCGACGCCAAGGGCAAGCTGACCGCGCCAAGCGGGCAGTTCCAGTTGGCCGAGGCCAGCGAGGGCACTTCCGGGGCGGCCCAGCCGAAGGCCGGCGCCGGGCTCCCACAGGACCTCCTGGCCATCCTGCGGCCGGCCGTGGGCAAGAGCGCCGCTCTCGCCCTCGAGGTCCGCAACGTGGACGACGCCGTCCTGAAAATCAGCCAGCTGGCCGAGAAGGACGGCGGCCAGGGGGCCGGTTACGTCGAGGAATCGACGACGGCCACCGACGCCAACGGCCAGAAGCGGGCCCTCGTCCGGTTCAAGGTGCCCGCCGCCGCCCTCCAGGACACTCTGGCTCAGGTCGAGAAGATGGGCGTGGTCCGGAGCAAGAGCGTTACCGGCCGCGAGACAAGCGCTGACTACAGCGACGCCGAGGCCCGCCTGAAGATCTACAAGCAGCAGGAAAGCCGCTACATGGAGATCCTGGCGAGGGCCAAGGCCGTCGAAGAAGTCGTCCGCCTCGAGAACGAACTGGCCGTGGTGCGGACGAACATTGAACTCCTGCAGGGGCGTCTTGACCTGCTGAAGAATGGCATCGTGTACTCTTCAGTGAGCGTGGAGCTGAGCCAGTCGGCCACCGCCGCGGCGGCCCCGCCGGCCGGCGGGACGCTGGGGCAGGCTGGGCAGGAGGCGGGGAAGTCCTTCTTGCTGACCTCCCGTGGCCTCGGGGTTCTGACCGTGCGAACGGCCGGCCTCCTCGGCGGCGCGGCTCCCGTGCTTATCCTGATCGGGCTGGGGTGGCTGGCTTACGTCATCTACCTCCGGGCCAAGCCGGAGCGAGCCCGGGGGAGGGGCTAGGTTGACGATCAAACCGTTTTACCTCGTGGTGGCCGCGCTTCTCGCGATAGCGCTGGCCATTGGCATTTTTGCGGTCAGACCGGCACAGCCGGCGGTGGTCGCCCCGCCGAGCGACCGGCCCAAGGTCATCACCGTGCATGCTCAGGGCTCGGTGGCCGTGGCGCCGGTGAGCGTCGACGTCGTGGCCGAGCTATGGGCCACGGGCAAGGCCCCCGCGGACGCCTCGGCGGCCCTCCTGAAGGCCGACAAAGCCCTCCGTGAGGCCTTGACCAAGGCCGGGGTCACGGCCGAGCAGTTCAAGCTCGGCGTCTCTTACCCCGATTCGGCCGGCTCAATGCCGGCGCCCGGCTCAGGTTCGCCACCGCCCACGGTGCGGATGTACGAGCGCCTTCTGGTCGGGGACCTCGAGCCCAAGAAGGCCCTTAAGGCCTTGGAGGTCATCGGTTCCCTGGGTTGGTGGTCCTACGTGGTCCACTACGACCTGAAGGACGAAGAGCGTTCCATCCAGCAGGCCACCGAGAGAGCCATGCGGATGGCCAAGGACCAGGCCTATGCGGCCGCCGGGGCCGGCGGGATGAAGATCAAGGGGGTCCGTTCGGTGACCGTCGACCCACGCGGGGCCGTATACGGGCCCGACCCGATGACGGGTACGCCGGTCAAGGAAGGGCAGACCCAGTCCGGATCGCAGTCGGGCGGCACGACCATCATCGCCCCCAATCCGGGTTTTCCGCAGGTCGTCTCCGGAGCCTACCCCATCCTCTGGCACCCTGCTCTGCCCACGCTGAACGCCGACGGGACAGTGCAGATAACAGTCAGCATAACGGCTGAGTTCGACTTCCAGTGACGGCTGAGCCCGACTGCTGAGTGGCCCGGCCATCCGGCCGGGGAAACGTCCTTCGCCCGAGGCGAAACGCGAAAAAGCCAACGCCCGTCCCCCGTGGGACGGGTGTTTGGGCATCCGGGAGGCGATGGCCCACGGGTCCCGCCGGCGCCTTGACTAAGCCCGATTCGGGCTCCAGCGCCGGCACTGCTCAGACGCGTATTGGATAAACCTCTGCGTCTCTTTCACCGCTTCATCGTCCAACGCATCCCCGTCATCGTCGCCGGGCCCCGCCAGCGCGCGGTCAATCAGCGCGGACCAGCGCTGCCCCAACGCCTGTCGCGCCCAACGCGCGGCGACCGGCTTCGAGACGACGGTGCCGTGTTCAAGAGTGTAGAGAATCCGGCCCATGGTCAGGACGGCGTAGGCTTGGTACCCGCGTCGGAGCAACCGGGTGGGATCGTTGACCATCGGTGCCCACCATGAGCGCGTGAGTTCCACAAGCGCCCGCCGCAGGGCGTCAGGTCCAATCGGGTCGATCAAAGAGTGGAGAGGCGGTCCCGCCAGCGTGACCCCGTGCTCACGGAGAACATGGCGCTGGACGACCCAGTCGCTGTCGTGTTGCTCCACGCGCAGACTCCCGCCTTGCTCGATGTGCGGATGCCGCGCGTTGGCGGGGTCATAGCGGCGAAGGGCGTCCCGTGGGATGTAGGAGCCCTCCAGCTCCTTGGCCCACGGGGAATCACCGGCCGCAATCCGGGCGTGTATCTCGTACAACGCGGCGACGAGGCCATCGGAGAGCTCTCCATCGGTAACGACAAGGAAGTCAATGTCGCTCCGATCGGGCCTGAAATCGCCGATGGCCAGTGACCCGTGCAGGTACATCCCGATGAAGCGGTTCCTCAGGATCGTTCTCACGCTCGACACCAGTTCGAGGAGAAGGGTATTGATGTCAGGATAGGATGTTGGTTGTGGGCTGGTGGCGATGTCAAGCACTCCTCTCGATGGCGGGGGGCTAGGGTCGTCCGGGCCGTTGACGATGACCGGTCTGACTTCATCACCCATGACATCCACTCCCAACCCATCGTACCACGCCGGGACCCGGCGGTAAACGGTGGGGGGGGACTCGCCGCAAACGGTGGGGGGCCGGGGCGTGGAGATGCTATGTGGCAGGGATTCGCCGGTGGGCGGTGAATAAACCAGACGGCCCACGAGGGGAGTGAGCGCCGTGAGCGAGAAGCCCAAGTCGGCCGAGCAGCCCGAGCCGGGCGAGAAGCCCAAGAAGGCCGTCTTCATCGACGGGAACAGCCTGGCCAACCGGGCCTTCTTCGCCCTGCCCTCGCTGACCACGGCCGAGGGCACGCCGACCGGCGGCATCTACGGCTTCCTGACCATGCTCCTGCGCCTCCTCGACGAGGAGCGCCCCGATTACCTGGCCGTGGCCTTTGACAAGAGCGCCCCGACCTTCCGGCACCAGGCCTACGAGCAGTACAAGGCCAACCGGACGGGGGCCCCGGACGACCTGCGGGCCCAGTTCCCCATCCTCAAGGACATCCTCCGCGCCTTCAACGTCCCCATCCTCGAGTTGGACGGCTACGAGGCCGACGACATCCTCGGGACGATGGCCGAACGGGCCGAGGCGGCCGGCCTCGAGACCCTCATCTTCACCGGCGACCGCGACGCCCTGCAGCTCGTCGACGACCAGACCAAGGCCATCCTTACGCTCAAGGGCATCTCCGAGACCAAAGTCTTTGACGCGGCCGCCGTCACGGAACGCTATGGAGTCCGCCCCGACCAGTTCGTCGACGTCAAAGGGCTGATGGGCGACACCTCGGACAACATCCCCGGCATCCCCGGGGTCGGCGAGAAGACCGCCACCAGGCTCGTGGCCGAGTACGGCAGCCTGGAGGAGGCCCTCGGCCACGCCGACGAGGTCTCCGGGCCCAAGCTGCGCGAGCTCCTGAAAACTTACGCCGAACAGGCCAAGCTGAGCAAGCAACTGGCAACCATCGACCGGAAGGTTCCCATCGACGCCGACCTCGAGGGCCTCGCCCGCCGCGAGCCCGACTGGCCGGCCCTCATCGACTGGTGCCGCAAGCTCGAGTTCAAGACTCTCGCCCCACGATTGGAGAAGATCGCCGCCAAGCGCACGGGAGGGGCGGGAACGCCCGCTCCCGCCGTCCCCGAGTTCGCCCCGCCCCCCAAGACATCCACCGTGCGCGCCGCCGACCTGCCCGCCCTGGCCGCGAAGCTCGCCGCGGCCCGCGAGTTCGCCTTCTTCATGGTCACCGACGCCGCCCGGCCGACCAGCACGCCCCCCAAGGGC
>JAJZPE010000174.1 GCA_021811325.1 Bacillota bacterium | reverse complement strand
GAACTTGTAGTTGATGGGGTTGTTGCAGGCGGAGGGCTCGGGGAAGCCGGCCCCGTAGGAGTAGAACTCATGGACCTCGTCCAGCTCCCGCACGGCCTGCAGGCTCAGGGCCAGGTCGATGCCCGGGTCCATGCCGAACTCGCACAGCTGGGTGATGCCCTTCTGCTTGGCCTTCTCGTCGAGGGCGCGGAGTTCCTCGCGCCGCGCGGCGACCTTGGCTGGGTCCTCCTCGCCGGGGTTCGTATAGTACATGGTGCTGACGCTGCTGACCCCGACCTCGGCGGCCAGCTGCGCGGTGGGCAGGCTGAGCCAACCCGGCAGCAGCTCGATGACCACGTCGGACTGGCCCATCAGGGCCGCGAGCCCGTCCCGGTCGGACGCGTCCAGGGTCACGCCCCGAACCTTGTCCGACTTGGGCAGGCGCTCCTTGAGCACCTGGGGGTTGTCGACCACGGTGACCTGCGCGATGTCCCGGGACGCCAGCAGATCGTGTAGGGCAACGCGCCCCTGCATGCCCAGGCCGAGCAATAAGACCTTTCCTCCAGCCATGTGGTTCCCTCCAATATGGTGAGTGCGAAGTGTTGAGCGGATGCGGCGCCGGGCCCCGGCCGCGGGTCAGGCCTGCCCGCCGGGCTCCCGCTTGATGAGGCCGAGGAAGCGCCGGGTCCTCTCCTCTCGGGCCGCCGAGAAGAGTTGCGAAGCCTCACCCTCTTCGACGATGACCCCGCCGTCCATGAAGATGACCCGGTCGGCCACGTCCTGGGCGAACCCGATCTCGTGGGTGACCACGACCATCGTCATGCCGTCCTTCGCCAGCCGCTTCATCACGGCCAGGACCTCCCCGACCAGCTCCGGGTCCAGGGCCGAGGTCGGCTCGTCGTAGAGCATGACCTCGGGCTCCATGGCCAGGGCGCGGGCGATGGCCACCCGCTGCTGCTGGCCGCCGGACAGCTGGGAGGGATAGTGGTCGGCCCGGTCCGCCAGCCCGACCTTGAACAGGAGCTCGGTGGCCAGCCTGCGGGCCTGTGGTTCCGGCAGGCGCCGGACGACGAGCGGGCCCTCCATGACGTTCTGGATCGCCGTCTTGTGCGGAAACAGGTTGAAGTGCTGAAAGACCATGCCCACGTTGCGCCTCAGGCGCCTGATGCGCTCGCCGAGCTCGTGGTCGTGCTCGTCGGCGCCGATGGTCACGTCGGCCACCCTGACCTGGCCCGCATCCGGTTTCTCCAGGAACGTCAGGCACCGGAGCAGGGTCGACTTGCCCGACCCGCTGGGGCCCATGACGACCACGACCCCTCCGCGGTCGACCGAGAGGTCGATCCCCCGCAGGACCTCGATCTTTCCGTAACGCTTGTGGAGGTCGGCGACCTGGACCATGGGCCGGCCGTCGCCCCCCGGCCCCCGGCCGTCGCCCGTCGTGACGCCGTTACCGCCGGACATGCTTGCTCGCCGTCCTTTCCACCCGCTGCTGGAGCAGCGAGAACGCGGAACTCAACACCCAGTAGATGACGGCGGCCTCGACATAGAGGGTCAACGGCCGGTAGGTGCGGGCGATGACCACCGACGCGGCCCTGAGGAGCTCCTCCACCGTTATCACGGAAACGAGGGACGTGTCCTTGAGCAGACTGATGAACGAGTTGCCGATGGTCGGCAGGGCCGTGCGGAACGACTGCGGGATGATTATCCGCCACATCGCCTGCCAGTAGGTCATGGCCAGCGAAAGGGCGGCGTCCATCTGTCCGCGGTCCACCGACTCCAGGGCCGCCCGGAAGGATTCGGAGAGATAGGCCCCGACGTTCAGACTGAGGGCGGTTATCCCCGATGGGATGGGGCCGAGCACGATGCCGACCTGCGGCAGGCCGAAATAAACGATGAATATCTGCACCAGGAGCGGCGTGCCCCGGATCACCGAGATGTAGACCCGGGCGATCGGGTCGGCCACCGGTACCCTGGCGACCCTCACGACAGCGGACAAGAGCCCCAGCACCAGGCCGATGGCGATGGACGCCACCGACAGGAAGACGGTCATGATCGATGCCTGCGCCAGGTACGGGAACGATGATAGCATCAGGCTCATCCGGTTTCAGCCCTCCAAACCCTGGGGATGGGCCCGCCCGTGGACCCAGGTCGGTCTCACCAGGCCGGGGGCTTCATCCCGAACCACTTCAAGTAGATGGCGTCGTAGGTGCCGTCCTTCTTCATCGCCGCCAGGACCTCGTTCACTTTCTGGAGGAAGTCCTCGTTGCCTTTCTTGATGGCCATCCCGATGCGGTCCTGTTCGAGAAGCCCGCTCGAGACCTGAATCGGCAGGCTGCCCTTCTTGATGGCGTCCCCGGCGAGCAGGGAGTCGTTGATGATTGCGTCCAGCCGGCCGTTTATCAGGTCCTGAAGGTAATCGTTGAAGGCCGTGTAACTCTTGACGATGGCCCCGGGAACGGTCTTGGCCAGCGCTTCGAAGTTGGTCCCGGTGCCCACGCCGACCTTGTGGCCCTTGATGTCCGAGAGCTGCGTGAGCCGGTTGTCGCCCTTCCTGGTGATGAGGACGGCGCCGGTCAGGACATACGGGTCGGTGAAGTCGACGCTCTTCTTACGCTCCTCGGTGATGCTCATCTGGGCGATGATGATGTCGAACTTGTCCGCCAGGAGGCCGGCGATGATGCCCTTCCACTCGGCCCCGACGAATTCAACCTTGACCCCGAGCCGCTTGGCAACCTCCTTGGCGATGTCCACGTCGAAGCCGTCGTACTGTTTCTGGTCGTTGACGAAGTTGAACGGCGGGTAGGTACCCTCGATGCCGACGCGTATGACCCCGCTCTTCTTGACCCGTTTCCAGGTCGTGGTCGGGCCACCGCAGCCTGCGGCGATGCCCACCAACAGGGTCACCACCAGCGCCACGGCCAGAAGCCGCCACAGATGCTTCCTCGTCATTGACCGTACCCCCTTAAAAGATTTGTATCCAAAATTGGATACAATTTTGGTATAATCAAATTCGACACGTTTCTACAGTTTCCTCTTTAATTGTCACGCATCTTACGAAGCTTTCGCCCAGAGGGAGGACGGTCTAATGGGCCCCGCGAAGACCGGCCGGCGCGCGCTGACCGCCGTCAGGCCCGCTGATGAGCTGGTCTACCTGGCCTTGCGGGACGATATCCTGTCCCAGAGGCTCTCCCCGGGCGAGCCGCTCCGTGAGGAGGCGGTGGCCCAGCGCTTCGGGGTCAGCCGGACCCCCGTCCGGGCCGCGCTTAAGCGCCTGGCCTGGGGTGGGTTGGTCTCTTACCAGAAGAACCTCGGCTGCCGGGTGGCCAAGCCCGAGAAGGGTGAGGTCGAGCCGGTCTTCTGGCTGCGCGCGCAAATCGAAGGCCTGGCCGCCGCGGAGGCCGCCAGACGGGCCAAACCCGGGCCGGTGCGGGCCCTTTTCGACCTTCTCGAACGGGAACGGGCCGCCTTCGCCGTCCGCTCCATGGGGGCCGTCCTCGCCGTCAGCTTCGACTTCCACATGGCCATCGCCCGGATGGCCGGCAACGACCTCCTCGAGCGCTTCGTGCGTGAGCTGAACGAGCGGAGCTCGGTGCATGTGGCCTTCTACGACTTCCTCGGAGCCGACTCGCCGCGGTCCCCGTCGGAGCACGCCGAGGTGGCGGCGGCCATCAAGCGCCGCGACCCGGCGGCGGCCCAGCGGGCCATGGAGGGGCACATCCTGTCGACGCGGAAGCACCTGCGAATGTCGGATTAGGGACGGGACGGGGCCAGATAAGGTTATTCGTCCACCGACAACGACGCAAGAGCACGGGGATATACCCCGTGCTCTGTGTGTAACCCTCCGAGGTGACACCTTCAGGGACCCGACAGAAAGCTCGCTAACGCGTCGCGGTCGAGAAAGACGCTTATCGGCGAATCGGCCTCTATCGCGCCGAGGAGCAGCCCGACCACTCCCCCCGAGGCACCTATCAGCACCCCACCGCTGGAGCCGGGGACAGACTGCGTGGCCGCGAACACCCGGCCGTCACGCGCTTGCCCGACCACACCTTGCCAGAGGAACGCTGGGATGTAGCCGCCGGGCTTCTCGGACTGGACCTTGGGCGACGAGATGAAGAGGACTTCCTGGCCCGGCTTCACCTTCTCGTCGGCCAGCGTCAGGAACGCCGTGTTCGACGGGTTCGCGATTTCAAGCAGGGCCAGGTCGGCCTTCGCGTCGAACCGCTTGACCGTGGCCGTGTAGGTCGTGTCGCCGTCCCAGTCAACCAGGCGAAACTCCTTGTAGTCCTTGACGACGTGGTAGGCCGTCAGGACTTGCGACGGCTTCCCGACCGAGAACCCGCTGCCCTTCGCCCACCAGCCGTCAACCGTGTTGACGAGGACCGTCCAGGTCGCCGGGGTGGCTTTTTCGTAGATGGCAACCGGGTCGAAGGTCGGCTTCTCGGGGGGAGCCGTGACCGCTTGCGGGCTAGCGCAGCCCGCTGGGGCCAGCACCAGGGCAAGGAGCAGCAGTCCGGTCAGGGCGAGTCTCTTGCTCACGGCAAGTCACCTTCCCTTACCACCCTTATATGGCGCCCTCTCCAGTTCCCAGGCGGCCCTTGTCCCGTCCCGGTTTGTCAGGGAACTGCGAGGCGGACCGTGAACAGCCGGTGCCGTTGTGTGGCTGATAAGATCTCCGTCTTTTCGTGGCGCTCCGTCAGAGGACCCAGGTTGAAAAGGTTCACGGTTGGGATGTGCGAGCCCGGCCCACTTCCAGTCGGTTCGACAGAATGCGTCAAAGTGTATCACGCAGCAGAGATTCTAGCTGTAGGCTTCATTTCCCTTTCCATGCCGTAATTGTGTATGATTCCCAGTAGTGGGCGACGAGCATGG
>JAJZPE010000173.1 GCA_021811325.1 Bacillota bacterium | reverse complement strand
CTGGACGCCGACCCGAGCCCAGACCGGGAGACCATCAAGGAAGCCTTGGCCGGGAACCTTTGCCGGTGCACCGGCTACTACAAGATCATCGACGCGGTGGAGGACGCCGCCCGGCGGATGGGTGCCGGGACGGCCGCCGGGGTGGCCGCCGAGGCGGCCGGCACCGGGGCCGCGATTGACGCCAGGGCCACGGCGGGCGAGCCAGGCCCAGACAAGGCGGGTGATGGCCGGTGAAGGAGAACCGATCCGTCGGGCGTTCGGTACCGCGGGTCGACGCCCTCGAGAAGGTCACCGGGCGGGCCAAGTTCCCGGCCGACTTCTCCATGCCCGGCATGCGTCACGCCAAGGTGGTCTGGGCCGGCGAACCGCACGCCCGCGTCACCGGGCTGGACACGTCGGCGGCGGCCGCCCTGCCGGGCGTGGTCGCCGTGCTCACCAGCCGGGACGTCCCGCGCAACGAATTTGGCATCATCGATTCGGACCAGCAGGTCCTGGCGGCCGACGTGGTCCGCTGGACCGGCGAGGCCGTGGCCGTCGTCGTCGCCGAGACCGAGGAACTGGCTGAGCAGGCCCGGGACCTGGTCAAGGTGACTTATGAGCCCTTGCCCCTCCTGCTTGACCCGCTTAAGGCCATGGCCCCCGGCGCGCCGCTCATCCACGCGGGCCGCGCCTCGAACGTCCTGGCCCGCTGGAAGATCCGCCGGGGCGACGCCGAGGCCGCCCTGGCCGAGGCCGACCTGGTCATCGAGGCCGAGTACCACGTGCCGATGGTCGAGCACGCCTACCTCCAGCCGGAGGCCGCCCTGGGCTACATCGACGAAGCGGGGCGGGTGACCATCGTCGTCGCCGGCCAATGGCCGCACGACGACGTCCGCCAGATCGCCCACGCCCTGGCCCTGCCGGCCGACCGGGTCCGCGAGGTCGTCCCTTACATCGGCGGCGCTTTCGGCGGGCGGGAGGACATCTCCCTGCAGATCCTCGTGGCCCTGGCCGCCTGGAAGACCCGGGGCCCGGTGAAGATGGTCTGGACCCGCGAGGAGTCCATGCGCTGCCACGGCAAGCGGCACCCCTTCACGATGCGTTACCGCTGGGGGGCCAAGGACGGCCGGCTGACGGCGGCCAGGATCGAGCTCATCGCCGACGCCGGGGCCTACTCGTCAACCTCCAAGGCGGTCGTCCCCGGGGCCCTGTCGGTGGCCGCGGGGCCTTACAACATCCCCAACGTCTGGGTGGACGCGTGCGTCGTCCATACCAACAACCCTCCGACCATGGCCATGCGCGGGTTCGGCACCGCCCAGCCGCCGGTGGCCTATGAGCAGCACCTCGACAAATTCGCCCGGGCCCTCGGTGAGGACCCGGTGTCCTTCCGGCTCAAGCACCTCTGGGACGAGGGCTCGATCCAGCCGACCGGGTCCCCCGTGCCTCCCGGTGTGGGGGTCAAGGAGACCCTAAGGCAGGCGGCCCTGGCGGCCGGCTGGCGGCCGGTCGCGGAGCGTTGGGTCAAGCCCGACCGGCCACCCCTGCCCGACGGGCGCCGGCGCGGGCTCGGCCTGGCCACGGCTTTCAAGAACATCGGGTACAGCTTCGGTTTCCACGACCGTTCGACCGCCCGGGTGACGGTGGCCCTTGACGAGCGGGGCGAGCCTGAACGGGCCGAGTTGTTCATCGCCGCGACCGAGGTGGGGATGGGGGTCCACACGGTCCTCACCCAGATCGCCGCCGAAGGGCTCGGGCTTTCGATGGATCGGGTGAAGCTCAACCTGGTCGACACGACCCGGACCCCCAACGCGGGCAGCGCCTCGGCCTCTCGTCACACCTTCATGTCGGGCAAGGCGGTCATGGAAGCCTGCCGGCAGGCCATGGCCAAGACGGACGGCCTCCTCGGCCGACATGGCGGACGTGGCCGCCCCCTGCCTCCAGAGCAGCGATTGGTGGAGGCCGAGTACACCTTCAACTCTCAGGACGTGCGGCCGACGACCGACCTCGACCCGGAGACGGGCGCCTGCAACCCGCACATCACCTATGGTTACGTCACTCAGGCGGCCGAGGTCGCCGTCGACCCCGCCACCGGCGCGGTGGAAGTCCTGCGGATGGTCTCGGCCCAGGACGTCGGGCGGGCGATGAACCCGCTGATGATCGAGGGCCAGGTCGGCGGCGGCCTGAACATGGGCCTGGGCTATGCGTTGATGGAAGAGTTCAAGCTGAGGGACGACGGGCGCGTCCGGACCCGCAACTTCAGCGAGTACCTGATCCCAACCACCGTCGACATGCCGCCCGAGTTGACCAGCGTCAATGTGGAGGTGCCGGACCCGGTCGGACCATACGGCGCCAAGGGGCTCGGCGAACACGTCATGATCCCCACCGCCCCGGCTGTCCTGAACGCCATCCGGGACGCCCTCGGGGTGGACATCGACCAGATCCCCGCCGGGCCTGAGAGGGTCTGGCGGGCGTTGACGCTCGCCCGAAAGGTGGTCCCGGAATGAGACCGCTTGAACTGCACATCGCCACCAGCCTGCCGGACGCCCTCGAGTACCTGGCCCACTACGGGGAGGAGACGGCCGTCCTGGCCGGGGGCACCGACCTCATCATCCGCATCCGCAGCGGCCGCGAGGTCCCGCCGCGAGTCCTGGATATCTCCCGTCTGAGTGAGCTGCGGGTCATCCGGGAGGAACCCCCCGGCGGGCCGGGGGCGGCGTCGGTCCTGCGCCTCGGGGCCCTGGTCACGCACTCAGGGGCGGTCGAGTCGCCGCAGACGAGGACGCACGTGCCGCTGCTGGCCGAGGCCTGCGCGACGATCGGCTCCCCGCAGATAAGGAACCTCGGCACCCTGGGCGGCAACTGTGTCACCGCCTCCCGGGCGGGTGACTCCCTGCCGGCCCTGATGGCCCTGGACGCGGAGATGGTCCTCCTGTCCCTGGCCGGCGAGCGCCGGGTGAAGATGGCCGAGTTCTTCACCGGCCCCAGGACGACGGCCCGGCGACGCGATGAACTCCTGGGCCACATCCTGGTCCCGGCCCGGACCCCCGATGAGCGGTCCTGCTACCTGAAGCTCAGTCAGCGGAAGGCCCTGGCCATCTCGGTGGTCAGCGTGGCCTTCCGGTTGAGGATGGACGCCAAAGCCCCGCGGCGTTGCAACCAGGCGGCCATCGCCTTGGGCAACCTGGCTCCGACGGTCATCCGCGCCCGCGCGGTCGAGGAGGCCGTCGCCGGGCGGGAGCTGGACGAGGCGACCATCGCCCGGGCCGCCGAGGCGGCGCTGAGCGAGGTCTCGCCCCGGGACGACGTCCGGGCCTCGGCCGAGTATCGCCGGGCGATGGTCCAAGCGCTTGTCAGGCGGGGACTGAAGCGGCTCGCCGACCCGGCGGCCGCCGGCCGGCTCGGGCTGGGGAGGGCGGAGCAGTGAGCCTGCTCGTAAAGAGGGCCGATTGGGTCATCACCCTCAATGACCGCGGCGAACGGGTCCGGGAGGCCGACGTCCTTGTTCGGGGGCCAGCCATCGCGGCCATCGGGCCGGGGGTCGGAGAGGCGGCCGTGGCGGCCGGCGAACCGATTGACGAAACCATCGACGGGCGGGGAAAGGCCGTCATCCCCGGCCTCGTCAACACCCACCACCACCTGTACCAGACGCTTACCCGGAACATCCCGGCCACCCAGGACCTCCCGCTCTTCCCGTGGCTGGTCAAGCTGTACGAGGTCTGGCGGGAGCTGGACGAGGAGGCGGTGGAGGTCGGGGCCCTGGTCGGCCTGGGCGAGTTGCTCAAGACCGGGTGCACGACATCCGCGGACCACCACTACGTCTTCCCGAAGGGGGCCGGCGGCCTCATCGACGCCCAGATCCGGGCGGCCAAGCGCCTCGGCATCCGCTTCCACCCGACGCGCGGGAGCATGTCCCTCGGCCGGAGCCAGGGAGGCCTGCCCCCGGACGACGTCGTCCAGAGCGAGGAGGAGATCCTGGCCGACAGCCGGCGGCTGGCCGAGACGTACCACGACCCGGCGCCCTACTCCATGTGCCGCCTGGCGTTGGCTCCGTGCTCGCCGTTCTCGGTGACCCCGGAGCTGATGCGGCGGACGGTGGAACTGGCCCGGGCTCTCGGCCTGCGGGTCCACACCCACCTCGCCGAGACCAAGGACGAGGAGCGGTTTTGTCTGGACAAGTTCGGCTGCCGACCCCTCGCTTACATGGAGCGCCTGGGCTGGACCGGCGAGGATGTCTGGTTCGCCCACGCCATCCACCTGAACGACGACGAGGTCCGGCGGCTCGGCGAGACGCGCACCGGCGTCGCCCACTGCCCGGCCTCGAACATGAAGCTGAACTCGGGCGTCTGCCGTGTGCCCGACCTGTTGAAGGCGGGGGCCCGCGTGGGCCTGGCCGTCGACGGCTCGGCCAGCAACGACTCGTCAGACATGTGGGGCGAGATGCGCCAGGCCTACCTGCTGAGCCGGCTGGCCTACGGCGACCGCGGGCTAAGGGCCGGGGACGTCCTGCGCCTGGCGACCGTCGGCGGGGCTCAGGTCCTCGGGCGGGACGACCTCGGTCACCTGGCCGCGGGGATGGCCGCCGACCTCGCCCTCATCGACCTTGACCAACTCGGCTTCGCCGGCGGGCGGCACGACCCGGTGGCGGCCATCGTCGCCTCGGGCGACAGCCACATCGTCGACACCACCATCGTCAATGGCCGGGTCGTGGTCAGAGGAGGGCGCCTGGTCGGAGCGGACGAGGGCGAGATCGTCCGGCGGGCCAACCGCATCTCCGCCGGAATGCTCGAACGGGCCGGCCGGCGCACGGGAACGGACTATATGCAACCGAGTGCATAGTCGTTTGGATAAATATGCGAGACCGGTGACAGACCCGGAATCAATATCCCCGGAGAGGTCAGGAGGAGGTCCCATGACCG
>JAJZPE010000172.1 GCA_021811325.1 Bacillota bacterium | reverse complement strand
CGGTGCGCCGGGCCGACCATCTCCATCAACAACACCCGGACGGCGCCGCCCGTCGAGATCCTCGCCGTCGGCGACCCGGCCACGCTGGAGAACGCGCTGCGGATGCGCGGCGGCGTCCTCGACCAGTTGGGCTTCTGGAAGATCGACATCAAGCTGACCAAGCCGCAGGAGGTCTCCATCCCGGCTTACGCCGGGCCCCTGCAGTTCCTCTACGCCAAGCCGGTGACCGACCAGGGGGGTGCGACAAAGTGATCTGGCTGGCCTTCCTCGGGCTGGCGGGCGGGCTGGCCATCGGGCTGGTCCTGCCTGTGGCCCTCCCCGTGATCTACGCCCGTTACCTTTCCATCGCCGTCCTGGCCGCCCTGGACTCGGTCTTCGGGGGTCTCCGGGCCGGCCTCGAGGGGAATTTCGACAACGTCGTCTTCGTCAGCGGTTTCTTCGGCAACGCCATGCTGGCCGCGGCCCTGACCTACATCGGCGACCGGCTGGGCGTGGAGCTCTATTACGCGGCCCTCTTCGCCCTGGGCTACCGGCTGTTTCTGAACCTCGGCGCCATCCGCCGACATCTCTTGCGTTTTTGGCCGAAGGCAGGTATGTGGAAAGTCGGGAAAAAGCCGGAAACAGAAAAAGGGAAAAGCCCATCGGCCTAGAACTAAGTAGTCCAGGCTAAAGCGGCCTGGACTGCTTTTTTACGCTCACCAGCTCCACCCGGGGTCTTCGGCGCAAGGAGGTAAGCCCGCAGATGCTTGAACTCGACCTCGACAAAGAACAATTCGCCCTGATCAAAGTGGTGGGGGTCGGCGGCGGCGGCAGCAACGCCGTCAACCGGATGATCACCGCCGGCCTGCGCGGTGTGGAGTTCATCTCGCTGAACACCGACGCCCAGGCCCTCTACCTCTCCACCGCACCGCACAAGATTCAGCTCGGGGCGAAGCTGACCAGGGGCCTCGGAGCCGGCGGCGACCCGGAAGTCGGGCAGCAGGCCGCCGAGGAGACCCGTGAGACCATCATCCAGGCCCTCAAGGGCGCGGACATGATCTTCATCACCGCCGGCATGGGCGGCGGCACCGGCACAGGGGCGGCGCCCATCGTCGCCGAGTGCGCCAAGGAAGCCGGGGCCCTGACCGTCGGCGTGGTTACCCGGCCCTTCACCTTCGAGGGGAGGAAGCGCCAGCTGCAGGCGGAGAAGGGGATCGCCGACCTCAAGGACAAGGTCGACACGCTCATCACCATCCCCAACGACCGCCTGCTCCAGGTGGTCGAGAAGAAGACCTCCATCGTCGAAGCCTTCCGCATCGCCGACGACGTCCTCCGCCAGGGCGTCCAGGGCATCTCCGACCTGGTCGCCGTCCCCGGCCTGATCAACCTGGACTTCGCCGACGTCCGGACGATCATGCTCGACACCGGCTCGGCCCTGATGGGCATCGGCTCGGCCTCCGGCGACAACCGGGCGGTCGAGGCGGCCAAGGCGGCCATCTCCAGCCCGCTGCTGGAGACCTCCATCGAGGGGGCCAAGGGCGTCCTCCTGAACATCACCGGCGGCCCGGAACTGGGCCTCTTCGAGGTGAACGAGGCGGCCGAGATCATCGCCGCCGCGGCCGACCCCGAGGCCAACATCATCTTCGGTGCGGTCATCAACGAGGACATGAAGGACCAGGTCCGGGTGACGGTCATCGCCACCGGCTTCGACAACCGGCCCCGCCGCGGCCAACAGCAGGAGGATATGGAGTTCAAGCCCTTTCCCGGCGACGAACTCGACATCCCGGCCTTCCTGAGGAAGAAGTGACCCGGCGCAACCCCTGACCTGACGAACAATGGAACGACCCACCCCGCCGCTTTCCCGCGGCGGGGTTTTTCGTTTGACAAAATTCGGCGGCCCTCCCCGGTATAATTCACGATGTGGGCTGCCCCAGGAGGGGTGGGTCATCGGCGGGACGGGACGAGCATAGAGATGGACTGGGCGGGGAGGAAACCCCGGCCGGTCCGCGGACCGGCCCCGGACCGGCCGGTGGGAGGCGGGGCCCCTCAGGATGAGGGTCTACGGCGACATCTTCCTCTTGACCAATTTCCTGGTCGACCTGGCCCTGCTGTGGGCCGCGGCCGCTCTGGCCCGCCACCCGGCACGCCCCTGGCGGCTGGCCCTCGGGGCCGCGGCCGGGGCGGCCTACTCGCTGTGGGCCCTCGTGGGCTGGCCCGGCCCGGCGGGCGGTCTGCCCGGTCTGCTCTTGGCGGCCGCGGTGATGCTCGCCGCGACTTTCGCCCCGACAAGCCCGGCGGCCTTCTTCGCCATCTACAGCTACTTCTTGCTGGCCGCGGTCTTCCTCGGCGGGGCGGTCCTGGCCGTCAACCTGGCCGCGTCCTCGCTCCGGCTGCCTCACGCCTTCGGGCCGGCCGACTCGCGCTGGTGGGCCATCGCCGCGGGCCTGGCCGTCGCCCTGACCGCTGGGCGTATCGCCTGGGGCAGCTACCGGCGGCGGGCCCAGCAGTCCGGGCGCTACCTTGGCCTGGAGGTCGAGGTTGACCGGCGACGGGCGGCCTTCACCGCCCTCGTGGACACGGGCAACCAGCTCCGCGACCCGCTTTCGGGGCACCCGGTGGTGGTCGTGGAGCTGGCCGCCATCGCCCCGCTGCTGCCGCCGGCGCTGTCCGAAGTCTACAGGAAGGGGCCGGCCGCCGGCCTTGACGGCGGGCTCATCGGCTCGCTCTCGGGCCTCGACCGGTTGCCCGCCCCATGGCTGGCCAGGGTGCGGGTCGTGCCGTTCACGTCGCTGGGGAAGGAGAACGGGCTCTTGCTCGGTTTCCGGCCGGACGTCCTGACCGTGCGCGGACCGGGCCGCCCGGCCAGCCACCGCACGGCCGTCGTCTGCGTCTACGCCGGCTCACTGTCGGAGGACGGCGCCTACAACGCCCTGTTGCACCCGGACCTGGCCACGGCGGGACGCGGGGCGGCCTGACCGTCCGCCAAAAGCAATGTGGGGGGGGTTGACCGTGCTCGGTTTGGTCGCCAGGCTTCGTTGGACCATCATCACCGGCCTTATCCGCCTGCGGAACGTCGTGGGCCTTCCGCCCGCCCGCGTCTTCGTGGCCGGCAGCACCGAGGCCCTTCCTCCGCCCCTCAGCTCGGACGAGGAGTCCTTCCTCCTCGGGCGCCTGCAGCGGGGGGACCAGGCGGTCAAGGGCATCCTCATCGAGCGCAACCTCCGCTTGGTCGTCTACATCGCCAAGAAGTTCGAGAACACCGGGGTGGGCATCGAGGACCTCGTCTCCATCGGGACCATCGGGCTCATCAAGGCGGTCAACACCTTCGACCCGGAAAAGAAGATAAAGCTGGCCACCTACGCCTCGAAGTGCATCGAGAACGAGATCTTGATGTACCTCAGGCGCAACAGCCGCACGCGCTCGGAGATCTCCTTCGACGAGCCCCTCAACGTCGACTGGGACGGCAACGAGCTGCTCCTCTCGGACGTCTATGGGGCCGAGTGCGCCGACTACCGCAACCTCGAAGAGGAGGTCGACCGGCTGCTCCTGCGAAGGGCCATCGGTAGGCTGACCGCGCGCGAGCGGCGTATCGTCGAACTCCGCTTCGGGCTCAAGGACGGCCAGGAGCGGACCCAGAAGGAGGTCGCCGACCTCCTGGGCATCTCCCAGTCCTACATCTCCAGGCTCGAGAAGAGGATCATCAAGCGATTGCGCAAGGAGATAAAGAAGATGGAGTGACGGACGGACCAGAGACCATAGAGCCAACCCCCAGGGGCCCAAACCGAAGCGCGGTCGGGCCCCTGGGTTTTTATGCCAGCCGTCGACCGCCCGGGAATAATCTCACCCAGCCCAGGACATAATCTACATTGCTCAGTCAGATTATGGAAGACCGCGGGGTGGGCCTGGATGCTGGTCAACAAAGTTGAAATCTGCGGCGTCAACACCTCGAAGCTCCCGGTCCTGACGTCGGCCAAGATGCGCGACCTGTTCCAGCAGATGCGGGCCGGGAACCACGACGCCCGGCAGGAACTGATCAACGGCAACCTGCGCTTGGTCCTTTCGGTCATCCAGCGGTTCAACAACCGCGGGGAGTACGTCGATGACCTGTTCCAGGTGGGGTGCATCGGCCTGATGAAGGCCATCGACAACTTCGACCTCGGGCAGAACGTCAAGTTCTCCACCTACGCGGTGCCGATGATCATCGGCGAGATACGGCGGTATCTGCGTGACAACAACCCCATTCGGGTCAGCCGGTCCCTGCGGGACATCGCCTACAAAGCCCTCCAGGTCCGCGACAGCCTGGTCAACAAGCACTCCCGCGAGCCATCCATCAGCGAGATCGCCGCGGAGCTGAAGATCCCTCGCGAAGAGATCGTCTTCGCCCTCGACGCCATCCAGGAACCGATCTCCCTCTTCGACCCGATCTACCACGACGGGGGCGACCCCATCTACGTCATGGATCAGATCAGCGACGAGAAGAACCAGGACCACAGCTGGCTCGAGGGGATCGCCATCCGGGAGGCCCTGAGAAAGCTGTCCGACCGCGAGAAGACCATCCTCACGAAGCGGTTCTTCGACGGCAAGACCCAGATGGAGGTGGCCGAGGAGATCGGCATCTCCCAGGCCCAGGTGTCGCGGCTGGAGAAGGCGGCCCTGAACCACATGCGCAAGCACATCTGACGGAGGTCCTGTCCATTGCCTGACGACCATTCGATGACCAATAGCCCGGTCACCGGCGGTCCCATCACTAGCCCGGTGACGCATCCCCCCGAGCCCCGCCGGCGGCCGGCCTTCAGGCCGGCCCACCGCGACGTGGCCCGGGCGGCGGCGGTCCTGACCGTCGTCGCCATCCTGCTGGTGAGCGCCCAGTCGGCCTGGGCCGGACGTAACCAGGTGGCCTACAACCAGACCAACCTGACCCGC
>JAJZPE010000171.1 GCA_021811325.1 Bacillota bacterium | reverse complement strand
ATCTGGTGTAGGGAGCAAGCTGGACGATTATGGAATCCGGCCCTCAGACCGAGGGAAAGAACGAACGCCCGCCTCACGGCGGGCGTTTTTCGTTGATGGCCCAGCTACAGACGCAATAGAGGGGCTCCCCACAAATGACATTTGGCAAGGCTTACTGGTATTATTACCATGAAGCCTAATCCTCTCACAAACCGTGACCGGCCCGGCTTGGACAGCGGCCGGCGGCGAGGGGACCGGGGGATACGCAACTGGGGTGAACGAGCGGCCTCCCGACCGGTCGAGTTGTCATCGCGGACAAGCCCTGACCGGGCGGCGCTCGAGGGCGGTTATTCCTCCGTCCTAACCCGTCAACTAACCTCGGCGGCTAACAAAAGGGAAGGAGTCGATTACTTGAAGCATCATCACCACGGCCTGCTGCTGGCGGCCGGCGGGTTGGTACTGGCCGCTGCCCTGGCCTTCACGCCGCGGGCGGCGCTGGCGGCCACCCTCACCGACTACCTGACGGTGGGCCAAGATTCGAACCAGGTGGCCATCCTTCAGTCGGACCTCGACCTCCTCGGCTACCGCATCAAGATGTACACCGGCTACTTCGGTCCGGTGACCCTGGCCAGGGTCAAGGCCTTCCAGGCCGACCAAGGCCTGAGGGTCGATGGCCAGGTCGGTTCGTCGACGCGTTCGGCCATCCAACGTGCCCTGTACGACCGGTTCAACTACCTGACCGGGGCTTACGGGACGCAGAGCCTGACCGTCGGCGACACGGGGCCGGCGGTGGAGACCCTTCAGAGGAACCTGGCCGCTCTGGGCTACGATGTCGGTCCGGTGAACGGCGTCCTGATGGGCCAGACAGCCAAAGCTGTTCTGCAGTTCCAGCAAGCCTCGGGCCTGGAGATCACCCAGGTCGTCGAGGCGGCGACCTTCGACTTCATCGCCCGGGGGCTGGCCATATCGGGCAGAACCGCAACGGGCAGTACCGGCTCCGGCAACCCGCCTGCTGGGAACACCGCCAGGGGCGGGAACACAGTGACGACGCCGAGCGGCAAGGTCCTGACCTACCGCGGAAAGTATGACATGGTGGCCACGGCCTACGACGCTACGCCCCAGTCGAACGGCATTTGGGGACCATACGCCGCCTGGAATGGCGCCCGTCTGGCCCCCGGCATGATCGCCGTCGACCCGAAAGTCATCCCCCTGGGGACCAAGGTCTACGTGACCGGGTACCACCATCCTGACCTCCCGCCGGGAGGGTTCATCGGGATTGCCGCCGACACCGGCGGCGCCATCAAAGGAAACCGCGTTGACATCTACATCGAAGCCGGCACCCAATCGGTCATGAACTTCGGCTTCCAAAACGTGAAGGTGTACGTGATCCAGTGAGCCCCGGCAAGACCTGTGGGAACCGCCAGACCTCAGCTACAACCGGACAAAGACCGGGGCGCGTCCATCGGACGGCCCCGGTTCTTTTTCGTCCTCATTGGCCAGGCTTGACCGGCGTCCAGGTCTTGCCGCCGTCGGTGGTCTTCAGGAGGACGTTGTCACCGGCGGCCCAGCCGGTCTGGTCGGAGACGAACTGCAGCCGCCCGGCCTCGGCGAAACTCTGGTTCGTCGAGACCTCCGCCCAGGTCGCTCCACCGTCCGCGGTGGCGTAGAGGTGGCCGCCGTCGGTGGCGAAGCCATGCTTCATGTCGGCAAAGCTCCAGGAGAAGCTGTTGTTCCCCGGCGAGATGACCGGCGCTCCGGCTTCCCAGGTCTTCCCCCCGTCGTGAGTGGCGTAGAAGGCCGTCGGCTGGCCCGGCTCGCCGAAGGTGACGGGCAGCAGGCCCTCGGTGGCCGAGAAGAAGCTCGGCGGTAACGTGCTCAGCCAGGAGCGGGCGTGGTCCCGCGGGAGCGGTAGGTCCGTGGCCCTCCAGGTGGCCCCGCCGTCGCTGGTGACGAAGAGGTAGGCCCGGCCCTCGACGGGTTGGTAGCCGGTGACCCAGCCGTGCTTATCGTCGCTGAACCCGAAGCCGGTCTTGCCGCCGCCGAAGGGGAGCCGCCCTGGGGCGGTGTTCTTAGGCGTCCCCTCGTTGACGATGGTCCACGTGGCCCCACCATCATCCGTGCCGAGGAGGGTGACGGCCTCACTGCCCGCGGCCACGCCTTGATGGACCATGATCCAGCCGCGCTTCACGTCGATGAACTGGACCTGGACGCCCAGGCTGGTAAAGTTCGTGGGCGTCCTGGCCCACGATTTCCCGCCGTCGGCGGTGCGATATACCGTCAGGGGCTTCGCCCCGCCGGCGACGGCCAGCCAACCGTGGTCGGCATCGAGGTAGTCGGCCCCGGCGATGAAGGCCCCCCGGACTTCCTTCGGGGTCACGTCGAACCAGGTGCTCCCGCCGTCACTGGTGCGGAGGACGAGGGACTTTGCGTGGCCCCAGCCCACTCGGGCGTCGATCATGTGGACCTGCTGCGGCAGGGTCGCGCTCGGGGCGGGGTTGGCCGTCGATTGCCTCTGGCAACCCGACAGGGCCATGGCCAGCAGGATGACGGCGACGAGGCCGAGGGCCGCGGCGTGGCGGCCGGCGGTCAAGCGTGCGGGCCTTGCGGTCGGGCGGTCGACGGGCGATGGGCGGACTCCATGTCCGGCTCTCAAGTCCAAGGCCTTCTTTCGTCGTTATCGGTTCCGCCGACGTCGTCGACGCCGGCCAACTCCTCTGACGTTTCGAGCCGCCGCGAAGTTCCCTCCGCGGCCGTGCCCTCGGGTGGTGAAGCCGTCCGCAGGCGGTCGAAGGCCGCGAGGCACCGGAGCTTGAAGCGGCGGTCCACGGCCGGGAAGGCGTATGGGGCCATCAACACGTGCTCGAAGGCCGCCCGGTCGAGCCCATAGAGGGCGGCCACGCGGGCCTCGACCTCAGCCCGGAGCACGCCCTGGGCAGCGGCGCGCGACGCGGCCTTGGTCAACCGGCGGGCCAGGGCGGCCAGGCGGTCGAAGGCCGGATCGCCGGCGGACGGCCGGGGGAAGGGCAATTGCTCGAGATAGAACTTGTTGACGTTGGTCGAGACCTTCTGCCGCAGCAGGAAGTCCAGGACGAAGCTGTTCAGCAGGGCGCAGGCGAAGTGGAGCTCGTCCTCGGTCGGCCCGCGCCCGCGCCGGGCCGGCGGCCGGTGGCTGGCGTAAAGGAGCGAGTTGCCGAGGAAGCGCCCGGGCGGAACGATGGCGGCGATGAGGGTCCGCTGGTTGGTGCTGGCGGCGATGGACCGGACCACGAGCCGGGAGTGGTCGCAGGCGTCGGGCAGGCGCCCGGCCAGGGCGCGGCGGCCGGCCTCCTCTTCCACCCAGTAGCGCGGGGCGGCGAAGGCCGGGTCGTACTGGTTGACCATCTTCCCCTCCCACAATGGCAGACCTCGCCCATCGCCGTTGAAGAGGTGGCTGTCGATGGTGAGGTCGAACTCCCGGCGGAAGTCGAGGGCCCACCCGCCCTCGGGGGTCTCACCGAGGAGCGGTTTCCCGTCGTAGGCGATGGCCGTGACGCGGGTGTCCGTGGCCGAGCGGAATTCGGGAAGCGACAGGCTCCGGGGGGAGAAACGGCCCAGGTCGGCCAGGCGGACGGTGAGCGCCGGGCGCGCCGCCGGGTCGTGGGCCATGAAGACCGCCCTGACCGTCCGGGTGCGGCCGCCGCGGGTGAGGACCACGAGGTCGAACTTGTAGCGCCGGTCGATCGGGAAGAGGCCTCGCCGGTTCTCGAAGCCAAGGAGACACTCGACCGTGTTCTCCTCGAAGGCCAGCCGCCGAAGGTCCCGGGCCCCCAGGTCGGTGTGGAAGCCGGATGGGACGATGAGCCCGACGCGCCCGCCGGGGCGGGTCAGCTCGATGGCCCGCTCGAGGAAGAGCTTATAGGTGTTGAGGTCGCCGCTTGGGCCCTGGTGCCGGAAGGCGCCGGACCGCCGGCAGCGGGCGGCCAGGGCTTCGACCCGGGCTTGCTCGGCCGTCCAGGCCCGGGCGATCTCCGGGTCGGCGCATAGCTCGGCGACCCGGGTCAGCGCCCGCTGCTTGGGCAGGCGGCGGAAGTCCGGGTCGTATTGGGCGAAGAACTCGCGTGAATTGGGCTTGACGATCTCCCACGGCGGGTTGCCGATGACCGCGTCGAAGCCGTCGGGGCCCACGCCCTCGAAAGCCCGGCCGAGGTCGTCCTGGCCAAGGGTGTCGGCCACCCGGAACTGTCCGGCCAGGTCGCCCGGGGCCCGGTCGAAGACTTCAGCCAGCGCCCCGGCGGCGATCTCGACGGCCAGGGGATCACTGTCCACGCCGCACAGGCAGCTGGCGGCGGCCTCGGGCCGCAGGCCGGCCGCGGCGAAGGCCACGCCCAACCGGCGAGCGGCGGCGACCAGAAAGGCCCCACCTCCCACACAGGGGTCGAGGATGCGCAGACGCCGCAGGGCCGCGGAGCGGCTGCCGCCGGCCGGCGGGTCGCCCCTGAGGGCCGCCCCTAGCAGCGGGTCCAGAGTCAGGCCGACGAGGCGATCGACCAGCCGCCGCGAGGTGTAGTAGGCCCCCGAGACCTTCCTCGCCCGGCGCCGGCGCGACCCGAGGAGGGCCTCGTAGACCGCGGCGGCCGCGGCCCAGCCGCTCGACGGCGCCGCGCGACCGGATACAGCCGGACCGTTGCCCGCCGACACCGCCGCCACGAGCTCGGGCAGCTCTCCCCGGACGACGGCGTGGACCAGCCCCGCGGCATCGTCCGCGAAGTCGGCCAGGACCTCGCCCGGCGCGGCCTCCTGCTTCGCTCTACTCACAGCTTCCCCCCTCACTCTATTCTCGGCTTCCCGATTCGCCTTGCCCGCCAGGGCCAGGTCCTCACCTTCCGGCAAACGGCGTACCAGCCCGCCTGCCCCCGACGGAGACGTTCCCGGGCCAGTTCGATAATACTATGCCGCCCGGCGGCCTG
>JAJZPE010000170.1 GCA_021811325.1 Bacillota bacterium | reverse complement strand
CGGACCGGGCCATCCCCGATGAACGGCCCGAATCGTATGTCAGCCCGCTGGTCGAGTTCTGGCTGTCGTTCAAGCGCAACCGGCTGGCCCTGGTGGGCGCGGGGATGCTCATCGTCATCGGGCTCATCGCCGTCTTGGCCCCGGTGCTCGCTCCCTACAACCCCACGGCCATGAACTTCAAGGAGATCCTCCTGCGGCCGGGGACCCAAGGCCACCTCCTGGGGACAGACGACCTGGGCATGGACGTCCTCAGCCGACTCATCTGGGGCAGCCGGGTGTCACTCTCGGTGGCCTTCATGGTCATCGCCGTCTCCCTGTCTATCGGCATCTTTGTCGGTTCCGTGGCCGGCTACTACGGCGGCTGGATTGATATGGTGTTCATGAGGCTTGTCGACATCCTCTACTCGTTTCCCTTCTTCATCCTGGCCATCTCGATCATGGCCGTCCTGGGACCGAGCCTGCGCAACGTGATGATCGCCCTGGCCATGGTCAGCTGGACCGGCTACGCCAGGCTCCTCCGCGGCCAGTTCCTGGCCCTCAAGGAGGCCGAGTTCGTGGAGGGGGCGAGGGCCGCCGGGGCCAGCGACTTTCGCATCATCACCCGGTACCTGCTCCCAAACGCCGTCGCTCCGATCATCGTTCAGGCCACCCTGGGCATGGCCGGGACCATCCTGGCCGCTTCGGGGCTGAGTTTCCTCGGCATGGGGGCCCAGCCGCCCCAGCCGGAATGGGGCGCCATGCTCAACACCGGCCGGGAGTACATGCGGACGGCCCCTTATCTCGCCACCTACCCCGGCGTGGCTATCCTCCTCACCAGCCTGGCCTTCAACTTTGTGGGTGACGGCCTGCGCGACGCCCTGGACCCGAGGTTGAAGCAGTGATGGCCCGCCGCGTGGACGAAAGGAGCCAGGTGCCTCATGAGTGACCAGCCCCTCCTGGAAGTCACAGACCTCAGGACTTACTTCCACACCGGACAAGGCACGGTCAAGGCCGTCGACGACGTCTCTTTCCAAGTCGAGCGGGGGGAGACCCTGGGCTTGGTCGGCGAGAGCGGCAGCGGCAAGTCGGTGACCTCGCTGTCCATCCTGCGGTTGGTGGCCAAGCCCGGCAAGATCACCGGGGGCCGCATCGCCTTCGAGGGCCAGGATCTCCTTGGGCTGTCCGAGGCGCGGATGCGGAAGATCAGGGGGAAGAAGATCTCGATGATCTTCCAGGAGCCGATGACCTCGCTGAACCCGGTCTTCACCATCGGCCGGCAGATCTCCGAAGTCCTCGAGCTCCACGAAGGCCTGACCCGGAGGCAATCCAGGGAAAGGGTCGTCGACATGCTCCGCCTGGTCGGCATCCCCATGGCCGAGCGCCGGGTGGACGAGTACCCGCACCAGATGTCCGGCGGGATGCGGCAGCGGGTGATGATCGCCATGGCCCTCGCCTGCCGGCCCAAGCTGCTCATCGCCGACGAGCCGACGACGGCCCTCGACGTGACCATCCAAGCCCAGATCCTCGAGCTGATGAAGGGCCTCGGCCGCGAGCTCGGGACGTCCATCCTCCTCATCACCCATGACCTCGGGGTCATCGCCGAGATGGCCAAGCGGGTCGCGGTCATGTACGCGGGACGGATCGTCGAGGAGGCGGACGTCGTCTCAATCTTCCGGCGGCCGTTGCACCCATACACGCAGGGGCTGCTGGAGAGCATTCCGACGCTGGGAGCCGGGCGGGGACGCCTCTACGTCATCAAGGGCACCGTGCCCAACCTGGCCCACCTGCCGCAAGGCTGCCGCTTTTCACCGCGCTGCCCGGTGGCCACGGATCGCTGTTTCAGGGAGGAACCGGCCCTGGTCGAGGTCGACCCCGGGCACAAGGTGAGCTGCTGGCTTCACACCGACCAGGACGCCAAGGGGGTGGCCGGAGCATGAACTCCGAGACCAACGACAGAGCCCTCCTCGAGGTCGAGGGCCTGAAGAAGTGGTTCCCCATGACGGCAGGCTTCCTCTCCCGGTCCCGGGGTCAGCTGAAGGCGGTCGACGGCCTGTCCTTCGAAATCAGGAAGGGCGAGACGTTCGGGCTGGTGGGGGAGAGCGGTTGCGGGAAGAGCACCCTCGCCCGGGTCATCCTCCGCCTGCTCGACCCGACGGCGGGGACGGTCAGGTTCGACGGGCAGGCGGTCACCGGCCTGGGCCGCGCGGGCGTGCGGAAACTGCGACGGCACATGCAGATAATCTTTCAGGATCCATACAGCTCCCTCAACCCCCGGATGACCATCGGCGAGATCATCGAGGAACCGATGGTCATCTACCGGGTGGCCGATAAAGCCGGCCGGGCCGCGAAGGTCAGGGACCTCCTCCAGCTTATCGGCCTGGACAAGAGCTACGTCCGGCGCTACCCGCACGAACTCAGCGGCGGTCAGCGGCAGCGGGTGAGCATCGCCCGGGCCCTCGCCCTGAACCCGCGGTTCATCGTCTGTGACGAGCCCGTTTCGGCCCTCGACGTCTCCATCCGCTCGCAGATCCTCAACCTCCTGGCCGAGTCGCAGGACCGTTTCGGTCTGACCTACCTATTCGTCTCCCACGACCTCAGCGTGGTCAGGCACATCAGCGACCGGGTCGGGGTGATGTACCTCGGAAAGCTCATCGAGGTCGCCGGCAAGGACGAGCTTTACGAGCACCCGCTGCATCCTTACACCCTGGCCCTGCTCTCGGCCATCCCGGTGCCCGACCCGGAGGCCGAGGTCAAGCGGATAATCCTCGAGGGGGATGTCCCCAGCCCCATCGATCCCCCGGCGGGTTGTCGGTTCCGAACCCGCTGCCGTCAGGCCATGGGGCGCTGCGCGGTCGAGGAGCCGGAGCTGAGGGAGGTCGGAAGCGGCCACCGGGTGGCCTGTCACCTGTATTCCAGCTGATGGTCCCGGGCCTGGTCCCTTCTCCGGTCTCGATCGCCTCTTGGGGGGCGGGCGGCGCGCCTGTGGAAAGCGTTGACAGACGCGCCGACCGTCCCCTATAATCTTGGTATGGGCCTACCGACCGGTCGGTAGGGTTGGCCGCGGACGTCCTTCGGGAGGGCTTCAGCGTGGGGCATTTCATCTTCTCCGATGAACACGAGCAGCTGAGGAAGTCGGTCCGGCGGTTCGTCGAGCGAGAGCTGGCCGCGCACGCCGATGAGTGGGAGGCGGCGGGCGGCTTCCCCGACGAGGTCTTCCGAAAGCTTGGCGCCCAAGGTTTCCTCGGCCTGCGGTACCCGGAGGAGTACGGGGGCCAGGGCGGCGACTACTACACCGCCATCGTCCTCGCCGAGGAGTTGGCCGGGGCCCGGGCCGGCGGTGTGGGCACCGCCGTCGAGGTCCACACCGAGATGGCCACGCCGCCTATCCTCAAGTTCGGGACCGACGACCAGAAACAGCGTTTCCTAATTCCGGCGATTAGGGGCGAGAAGATAAGCGCCCTGGCCATCACCGAGCCGGAGGCGGGGTCGGACGTGGCGGCCATCCGGACGATGGCCGTCCGCGACGGCGACCACTACGTGCTGAACGGGGCCAAGCGGTTCATCACCAACGGCTGCCGGGCCGACTTCGTCGTCGTCGTCGCCCGCACCGACAAGGAAGAACACTGGGCCGGGTTGTCCCTCTTCCTCGTGGAGAAGGGGACGCCCGGCTTCAACGTCTCGAAGAAGCTGGAGAAGGTCGGCCTGCACAGCTCGGACACGGCCGAACTGGTCTTCGACGACTGCCGGGTGCCGGCGGCCAACCTCCTCGGCCAGGAGAACCAGGGCTTCTACCACATCATGTGGGAGCTTCAGGGGGAGCGCCTCATCGGCGCGGCCGGGGCCGTCGCCGGTGGGCAGCGGGCCCTGGACCTGGCCATCCAGTACGGCACCCAGCGGCAGCAGTTCGGGCGGCCGGTGGCCAAGTTCCAGGCCAACCGGCACAAGCTGGCCGAGCACGCCACGGCCCTGGAGGCGGCGCGGCAGCTCGTCTACGCCACCGCCTGGCGGGTGCAGAACGGCGAGTACCCGGTCAAGCAGATCTCGATGGGCAAGGTCTTCGCCGCCCGGGTGGCCTTCGAGGCCGCCGACTTCGCCCTGCAGTTGCACGGGGGCAGCGGGTACATGATGGAGAGTGAGGTCCAGCGCCTCTGGCGGGACGCCCGGGCCTCGCGCATCGCCGCCGGAACCGACGAGATCATGCTCGAGGTCATCAGCAAGGAGTTGGGGCTGTAAACTTGACGGGAAAAGGGGCCTCCGGCGCTTTCTCACCGGACCGCCCGGACGTCTGCCTTACATGGTCCATCGGGCGGTCAAGTTCATCGACGTCCTGCCCAAGAACGGCGTCGGCAAGGTCCTCCGGAGGGCGCTGGCCGAGCGGGAGAGAGAGGAGGCCCGGGCCCATTGTTCCTCGACGGCTTGAAGGTGCTCGACCTGACCCGGCTGTTGCCCGGCGGGGTGGCCTCGGCGATGCTTACGGCGATGGGCGCCGACGTCGTCAAGGTCGAAGAGCCGTCGGTGGGGGACTACCTCAGGGCGATGCCGCCCACGGGCCCCCGGGGTAACCTGTACTTCGAGCACCTTCACCGCGGGCAGAGGAGCCTGGCCGCCGACCTCCGGGACGCCCGGGGGCGGGAGGTCATGACCGCCCTGGCGGCCCGCGCCGATGTCCTCGTGGAGAGCTTTCGCCCCGGGGTCATGGCCCGCCTGGGCCTCGGCTACGACGCGCTGTCGGCGGTCAACCCGCGGCTCGTCTACTGCTCACTGACTGCCTACGGCCAGGGCGGGCAGCGGGGGCAGGTCGGGCAGGAGGGGCAGCGGGGGCGGGACAGTCCGGGCGACGCGACCAGGCGGGCGGCCGGCCACGACCTGAACATCATGGCCCTCTCCGGGTTGCTCAGCTACCTCACGGACCGGTCCGGCCGGCCCCTGGCGCCGCCGCTGCAACTGGCCGATGTGGCCGCCGGTGGGCTCTTCGC
>JAJZPE010000169.1 GCA_021811325.1 Bacillota bacterium | reverse complement strand
GGAGGTCGACGGGAAGCTCGTCCTGATTGTCGACGAGATCGCCGCCACCGGCGAGACCATGCGCCTGGCCGTCGGCGAGGCCCGCAAGAAGGGGGCCAGGAAGGTCAAGACCGCCACCCTCTACGTCCATACCGAGTCGTGGCGGCCCAACTGGTCCGCCCTCGAGACCGACGACCTGATCATCCAGCCGTGGGACTTCGAGGTGCTGGACAAAGGCAAGTGGGTGCTGCACCCGGAGTATCAGGAGGAGATCGACCGCATCGGGAGATGACCGTTGGGGAGGTGTGCCGGGTGAAAAGTGGAGCCAGCCCGTTCGACTTCTCCGGCTGACGAGGCCCTGGCGGCGCTGAGGTCAGTGATTGCCGCGAGGCTCGATAGCTGACCTTCACCCCAGGTCCAGCCGGCCCGGTCTGACGAGCAAGCTAAGGGCCTCCGCCCAAACGGCGGCCCGCCTGCGGGCCAGGGCGCCGCCCGGCCCCTCGGTCAGCCAGTTCTTGACCTGGCGGGCCGCCAGGACGAACGCGTCCTCAACGAGCTCAGCGATGTCCCATCGAGAGCCCAGAGCGGTCAACCGGCTGACGCCCTCGCGGGGGTCGTTGGCGAAGAGGGTGAAGGCCGTTGGGTCATAGGAGGCCGGCCGGACGGCGGCGTATTCCCAGTCGACGAACCAGAAGCTGTCGCCGGCCCGGAGGATGTTCATCGGGTTCAGATCCCCGTGGCTCAAGGCAGGGCTTCGGCCGCGGCCACGCAGCCGGCCGTTGGCTGCGTCAAGGACAGGGAGCACGTCGGCCGCCAGAGGATGACCGGAGGAGGCGATGGCCTTGCGGTACTGAACGACCCGGTCATTCCGGTCATGAGTGCATGCCCATCCCGCCGGGGTGGCGGTTAGCTGCAGACGGGCGATCAGTTCCAGGACGGCGGCCTGGCTGGACTCAACAAGGCCATGGCCTTCGCGCTTCCGGGCGAGGGGTTTGGCCGACACCTTCTCCAGGACGAGGACCCCTCTCGCCGCGGTGAAGTCCTCGAAGACGACCACCGGCAGGCCGACCGGCAGGGAGAGGCCGAGGGCGTAGAACCGCCTCTCGTTGTCGAGGGTGTTAAGGTAGTAGGGATGCGCGCCCGTCCGAACCTTGACCACGTGCCGGTCGGTCACCCTGGTGATGGGCTGGCCCTGCCGGAGCAGGCGCAGGGTGTCGTCGAACTGGTCCGTGGACAAATACTGCTTCAAGGCGTCAGGCAGCCCTTCCGCGGAAGCACGATTCGCGTAGGTTGACACGGATCCCACCCCCTTGGGTCCACCCCGACCGAATTCCAAGCGCTGGACTGTTCGTCGCAAGCCCCGCCCGCACCTCTTTGACGTCGAATGAAAGACCCCCGGGGGCTCAGTCCTTCGGCCATCCTCGACCCGGGGGTCAAGCGCGACCCGGGTTCAGGCCCTACACGGCGTTCACGAAGAAAGGTAAGCCCGGCCCGGCGCGGTTCACCCGCCCGGGTCGGGGCGAGCCGTGTCCGAACGACGAGGTCATCACCACTGCTTATCGGTGGTGAGCGGGGACATTCGGGTGGAGCCGGTCAAAACCGCCGACGTCATCCGGGACCTCTGGACGAAGTCGATCTAGGCGACAGCGATCGATGCCTTCGATTGGCGTCGAAGAACAAACAGAAGTGAGGTGAGGGAGATTTGTCCTCGGAAAAGAGAGAACCTGCGGTGAGCCGCCAAGAGGCGGAGCGGGCCGTGGCCATCACCGCCTCGCGGTTGGCCCTCCTCCACCTGTGTTACGCGGAGACCCTGGTAGAAGAACTCGGCGAAGCGCGGGGCAAGGAACTCGCCGCCAAGGCCATCAAGCGATACGGCAGTCAGGTCGGCAGCGACGTCCGCGAGGCCGTCCTGGGGGCCGGGCTACCCCTCGACCCGAGCAATTATGGCCGCGCCGAAGGCCAGGACCTGCCCAGCTTCGGCATGCACGACCGGATCGAGCACTACGAAGAGGCGGGCGAACCGTGGGTCAGAGCCCACGGCTGCGTCCTGGCCAAGGTCTGGCGCGAGAAGGGCCGGGACGACCTCGGGCGGATCTACTGCTACGTGGACCCAGCCAAATACATGGCCTACAACCCCGACTACAAGATGGTCCATCTGAAGTGCGTCCCGGACGGCGATCCCTACTGCGAGTTCAAGATTATCCGGACCACGGACGCCGACCGGGAGCTGTTCAAGAGTAACGATCCGCGCTGGGTCTCTATCGACAAGCCCTGAAGCAAGGAGCCCCCGTGCCTATGTCGACGGCCGCCCCAACGGCCGGCCCTTGACCCCGGCCGCCGGCGCCTCGCTGTTCCGGAAGAACCACCAGAACAGGAACATCCCGATGATGTAGCAGACTGTGGTGAAGGTGAAGGCCAGGCCGAAGCCGGAGACGACCTGCAGATAGCCGCTGATGACCGGTCCGATGCCGCCGCGGCCCATGCTTCCGAGGATTGCCCCGAGGCTGGTCAGGGTGGCCCGCTGGTGCTCTGAGACCTGCTCGAGGATGAAGGTCTGCTGGATCGGGCCGCCCATGTTCATCAGGGCCCCGCGCAGGTAGTAGGCGGTGATGGCGGCGGGGAGGTTGCCCGAGTAGGCCAGGGTCAGGAGGAAGGGGATCGAGGCCAGCTCGGTCAGGACCACCGTCCGCACCCGCCCCAGCCGCTTGGCCAGGAGCGGGGCGGCGAGCGTGGCCACGGCCGTGGCGATGGATGAGAAGGCGAAGATGGGCGAGATGCGCTCCGGGGGCAGCCTGAACTTCAGGTTGAAAAAGAGCTGGAAGAAGGTGACCATGGCCCCCGCGCCAAGCGAGACGAGGGCCTGTGGAGCCAGCAGCTTCAGGAACATCCCGAGCTCGGCCGCGCTGCGCGGCAGCGGGTTGGCGGGCCTGCGCGCATGGGCGGTGGGCCCGTTCCCGTTGCGGCGCACTTCCCTGATTCCAAGGAGCGGAAGGATGCCGACAAAGTTGAAGACGGCCACCGCCAGCAGGGCCGCGCGAAGCGGGACGACGCCCATCGAAGTGACCCCGAGCCGCACGGCGACGAAGTTCGGGATGGCCCCGCCGAGGAGGCTGCCGAGGAAGCCGGTCCCCATCATCAGGGCCGACTGCAGCGAGAAGAGAAAGACGCGTTCCCTCGGGCGGCTGATGGACATCAGGAACGGCGGCCCGATGACCCAGGCCGTCGAGCCGGCCACGCCGCCGAGGATGGCGTACAGCAGGAGGGGTACCTTGGCGCCGGAGAGCGCCGTGCCGAGGGCGGCCAGGCTGCTGACGCTAGTGCCGAAGATAAGGAAGGGCAAATAGCCCTTGCGGTCGGCGAGGAACCCTATCGGCAGGCCGAGGACCATCACGACCAGCGACGGCAGGCCGTTGAGGAGGCCGATGAAGTCCTGCCGGTACCCCAGCGAATGCAGGTAGAGGTTCAGGTTGAGGTTGCTGATGCTGAAGCTGATGCTGGTCAGGGTGGTGAAGAGCAGGTAGCGGTGGGCGTTGCGGCCCATGGACCGAAGGGCCCGGCCGTAGTCGTCTAAGGCGCGCATAAATGCCTCCAATTGATGCGAAGGGCGATGGGTCGGGCGGGTGACCTTGGCTAGCTCAGGCCGTGGCCCTGACGGGTTCGGCCCCGGGCTTGACGCGTTCCGCGTTCCGGAAGAAGAACCAGAAGAGGACGGCCCCGACGACGTAGCAGACGGTCGTGAAGGTGAAGGCCAGGTGGAAGCCTGAGACGACCTGTAGGTAGCCGCTGATGACCGGGCCGAGGCCGCCGCGGCCCATGCTCCCGAGGATGGCGCTCAGGCTTGTCAGGGTGGCCCGCTGGTTCTCGGCCACCTGCTCGAGGACGAAGGTCTGCTGGACGGGCCAGACCATGTTCATCAGGGCGTCGCGCAGGTAGTAGGCGACGATGACCGCCGGGAGGCTGCGCGAATAGGCCAGGGTCAGGAGGAACGGGACCGAGGCGAGCTGGGAGAGGACCACCGTCCGGACCTTCCCGAAGCGCCTGGCCAGGAGCGGCGTGACCAGCGTGGCCAGAGTCGTCCCGACCGCGGAGAAGGCAAAGATGGGGGCGATGCGCTCGGGGGGCAGGCTGAACTTCATGTTGAAGAAGAGCTGGAAGAAAGTGACCATGGCCCCCGCCCCCAGGGCGACCAGGGTCTCGAGGGACAGGAGCTTGAGGTACAGGGCCAGTTCGGCGCCGCTGCGCGGAAGCGGGCCGGCCGCTTTGACGGACGCGGTGGCCCCGGACGCTCCATCGGCCGCGCCCTGGCCGCCCGCCGCGGCTCGGTTGCGCGTCTCCTTCATGCCCAGCAAGGGCAGGAGACTGACGGTGTTGAAGACGACAATGGCCAGGAGGGCGATGCGGAGGGGCAGGACATCCATGGAGGTCACCCCGAGCCGGTCGGCGACGAAGCGCGGGATGGCCCCGCCCATGACGCTGCCGAGGAAGCCGGTCCCGGTCATCACCGCCGACTGCAGCGAGAAGAGGAAGACGCGCTCCTTCGGGCTGGTGATGGACATCAGGAACGGCGCCCCGAGAATCCAGGCCGTCGAACCGGCCGCGCCGCTGACGACGGCGAAGGCCAGCAGGGAGAACTTCGAGACAGAGAGGGCGAGCCCCAGCGACGCCAGGGAGTTGAGGGCCGTTCCGAAGATGAGGAACTTGAGGTATCCCTTGCGGTCGGCCAGGACGCCGATGGGCAGGCCGACGAAGATGACGACCATCGACGGCAGGCCGTTGAGGATGCCGATGAAGTCCTGGCGGTAGCCCAGGGCGTGCAGGTAAAGGTTGAGGCACAGTGAGGCGATGGTCCAGGCGATGCTGCTCAGGGCGGTGAAGAGAAGGTAGCGACGGGCGTTCGAGCCCATCCTGCGGGCCGCTTTGATGTAGTCACCGAAGGCGCTCAAGGGCTTGGCTCCGTTCATTGGTTGGATGGCGGGGCAGGCGGCCCGCCCGGCGGCTGGTATAATACGCCTGGCAGCCAGGATGGTTTCGGG
>JAJZPE010000168.1 GCA_021811325.1 Bacillota bacterium | reverse complement strand
CGCCCTCAGGTTGATTTCTTTATAGCCGCGCAAGGCGCCGGGGACGGCGGCCCGGTTCTTGGCGAAGGCCGGGGGGTCGAGGACGATGGTGTCCCAGGTGAGTCCCTCGTCGTCGGCCCGGCGCAGGAAGTCAAAGACGTTCTCGGCGGTGAACCGGACGCGGTCGCCGAGGCCGTTGAGGGCGGCGTTCCCGACGGCGAGGGACAGGGCTTCGGGGGAGGCGTCGACCCCGAGGACCTCGGCCGCCCCGTAGCCCGCGGCCGCGCAGGCGAAGCCCCCGGTGTAGCAGAAACAGTCGAGGACCCGGGCCGCGCGGACGTAGGGGGCGATGGCCGCACGGTTCTCCCGCTGGTCCAGGAAGTAGCCCGTCTTCTGGCCGTTCTCCAGGTCGACCACCAGGTTGACCTCGTTCTCGCGGATGGTCACCCGCGGCGGGACGTCGCCGGTCACCGGCCCCTTGGCCTGAGGCAGGCCCTCGAGTTCGCGGACCGGTACGTCGTCCCGCTCATAGACGCCGAGCACCGGAAACTCCGGACCGGCCTCCTCGCGGGCTAGCCGCATCAGGAGGTCCTTGCGGACGTCAATGCCCAGGGCCAGAGCCTGGAAGACGAGATAGCCGGCGAAGTAATCGACGATCAGGGCCGGCAGGTAGTCGGCCTCGGCGAAGATCAGACGGAAGGCCCGCGCCGGCGCGTCCGGCAGGCCCCCGAACAGGCGGCGGCGGTAGTCCAGGGCCTCGCGAACCCGGCGACGGAAGAAGCCCTCGTCGACCGGTTCGTCGACACGGGTCAGGAGGCGCACGATGATCTGCGAGGCCGGGTTGATGTAGCCGCGGCCGATGAACCGCCCGCGGCCGTTCACCACGTCGACGATGGCCCCGGGGTCGAAGGCGCCCTCGACCCGGTCGACCTCGGTGGCGAAGACCCACGGGTGACCGTCCCGGACCCTGCGGTCCCGCCCCGGCTGCAAGAAGACGCGCGCCGCCAACAGCATCCCCTCCGTTCAAGAGTAGCCGGCCAACTGTATTCGCGCGCTTCTCAGGCAAACCCTGCCAACAAAGGGCTAGGATAGTGTTTCCCGGGCGCCCCCACGGGATGCAGGGAGCCCGGCCGTGGGGGCCGAGCTCCGGGGTGGGCGCTCTGGATGGCGTGCTCGCGGCGGAGGCGTCCAACCGCCTCGCGTGGGTCGTGCCTATTTCTCCTTCTCCTCGGCCTTCTTGGCCTCGGAGATGACGGCCTCGGCGATGTTCGACGGGGCTTCCTCGTAATGGTCGAAGACCATCGTGAAAGTCCCCCGGCCTTGCGTGATCGACCGCAGGTCGATGGCGTAACGGCGCATCTCGGCCTGGGGCGCGAGGGCCTTGATCACCTGGGCCGTGCCCTGCGGCTCCATGCCCAGGATCTTGCCGCGCTTCTTGTTGAGGTCGCCGATGACGTCGCCCATGAAGGTGTCGGGCACCATCACCTCGACCGCAACGATCGGCTCGAGAAGAGTCGGCCTGGCCTGCTTGGCCCCTTCTTTCAGGGCCAGCGAACCGGCGATCTTGAAGGCCATTTCCGAGGAGTCGACCGGATGGTACTTGCCATCGTAGAGGGTGGCCCGGAAGTTGGTCATTGGGTAGCCCGCGAGGACGCCTTCTTGCATGGCCTCGCGAATGCCCTTCTCCACCGCGGGAATGAACTGCCGCGGCACGGACCCGCCGAAAATCTTGTCGACGAACTCGAACTCCTGGTCCGGCAGGGGCTCCAGCTCTACCCAGACGTCGCCGAACTGCCCGCGGCCGCCGGTCTGCTTCTTGTGCTTCCCTTCGACCTTGGCCCGGCCGCGGATGGTCTCCTTGTAGGGGACGCGCGGCTGGTCCAGGGTGACCTGGACGCCGAACTTACGACTCAGGCGGTCGGTGGTGATGTCCAGGTGCAGTTCGCCCATGCCCAGGATGAGCAGCTCGCCGGTGACCGGTTCGCGGCCGACCTTGAAAGTGGGATCCTCTTCCTGCAGGCGGTTCAGGCCGGAGCTGATCTTCTCCTCGTCGCCCTTGGCCTTGGGCTTCATGGCCACCGAGTAGACCGGGTTCGGGAACTGGATGGGCGGGAAGATGATCGGGTTTGCCGCGTCGCACAGGGTGTCGCCGGTCACCGTCTCCTGGAGCTTGGCCACCGAGCCGATGTCGCCGGCGGTGACCTCCGGGACGGGCTCCTGCTGCTTGGCGCGGGGGATGAAGAGCTGGCCGAGCCGCTCGTCACGGTCCTTGTTGGCGTTATAGGTATGGGAGTCACTCTTGAGGACCCCCGAGAAGACGCGGAACAGCGTCAGCCGGCCGACGTAGGGGTCGGCCATGGTCTTGAAGACCAGCGCCGAAAACGGCTGGGTCTCGGCGGCCAGGCGCGGCTCCTCGGCCTTCGTCTTCGGGTTGACCCCGGTCGCGCTGGCTCGGTCGGCCGGGGACGGGGCATAGTTGACCACCGCGTCGAGGACGGCCTTGGCCCCGATGTTCTTGGCCGCCGAGGCGACCATCACCGGGACCACCTTGCCCTGGGCGACGCCCTTGCGGAGGCCCGCCTCGACTTCCTGCTGCGACAGCTCCTGGCCGTCAAGGTACTTGGTGAGCAGCTCGTCGTCGGCCTCAGCGGCCGCTTCGACCAGCTTCTCGCGGCCCGTCGCGGCCTCGGCGGCGAGCTCGGCCGGGATGTCCTTCTCCTCGAAGTTACCGGAGAGGTCGGGCTTGTAGTAGAACGCCTTCATCTTCACCAGGTCGACGAGGCCCTGGAACTTGGCCTCCTGGCCGATGGGGAGGTGCACCGGGACGACCGAGTGCCCGAAGGCCGCCCTCAGCGTCTCGAGGGACTTGCCGAAGTTGGCGTTCTCGCGGTCCATCTTGTTGACGACGACCATCCGCGGTAACCCGGGCTCGTTGGCATAGCGCCAGACGAGCTCCGTCCCGACCTCGACCCCGGCCACCGCGTCGACGAGGACGATGGCCGTGTCGATGACCCGCAGGGCCGCCTTGACTTCGCCGACGAAGTCAAAGTAGCCCGGGGTGTCGACGATGTTGACCTTGCAGTCATTCCACTCGACCGGCGCCACCGCCGCCGAGATGGTCACCTTGCGCCTGACTTCTTCCGGGTCATAATCCATGGCCGCCGTGCCGTCCTCGACCCGCCCGAGCCGGTCGATGGCCTTGGCGCTGAAGAGCATGGCCTCGGCCAATGAGGTCTTGCCGGCGCCGCCATGGGCGATAAGTCCGATGTTGCGAAGATGATCGGTCGCGTACTTCCTCATCAACTTCTCCCCTTCCAGCTCGGGTTGCCGTGAGACTCAGATACGCGTCAATGGGCACAACACGACTTTGTATAATTCGCTCACTACCAAGCAATTCCTCCGTGCAGCCGGTTGTAATTTTACCCATCAGGAGGGGCTTCATTCCAGCCCCGCGCGGCCGGAACCCACGGCAGTCGAGAGGTAAGTCTATAGTGGAAGGCCACCCCGCCTGGGGGTGGCCTTGAGTTGTCTCAGACCGTCCTGGAGCCTTTCACCTGGCCTCACCGTTCGCCTCCCGGCCTTCCTTGAAGACCCCGAGGTTGTACACGTTGGCCGGGTTCCAAAGGATGAACTCTCTGACTCCGAGGTCCCTGGCGGCCTTGATCTGGCCGGCCACCTCGGCCTGGCCGTAGTGGACCCTCAGGCTGAAGTCCTGCAGCCACGGGCGCAGGCCGGTCTTGCTGTCGGCGGCCGTCATGCGGCGCCGGTAGTCCTGGAGGGAGGCGAAGACGGTCTCGTAGGGCCGCGATTCAGGGTCCTCGAGCCCGAAGTTGCGGGCCCCGTAGTGCGACGGGTAAACCATCGGTGAGATGTAGTCGACGGTCCCGAGGATCTTCTCCAGCTTCTGGCCGATGCCCATGTCGTCGGTGACCGTCCCGACGAGGCCGAAGATGTCGGCCGATAGGTAGACGTCATAGGGTTGCAGCTTCTCGTGGGCGTACTTGAGGAAGTCGGCGATGGTGTCGGCCTTGCCGCCGTTGGGTTCGCCGTAGGCGATCTGGCTCGTCTCGCCGTCCGACGGGAAGCGGACGTAATCGAACTGGATCTCCTGGAAGCCCTTCACTGCCGCTTCCTGGGCCAGGGCCAGGGTGTAGTCCCAGGTCTCATGGCTGTACGGGTTGAGCCAGCCGGCCCCGGTGCGGTCGTGCCAGGGGTTCCCTGAGAGGTCGTGGATGGCCAGGTCAGGACGCTTGCGGGTGAGGACGGGGTCCTTGAAGACGACGATCCTGGCGATGGTGTAGATGCCCTCCGCCCGCAGCTTGGTCAGGAGGGGCTCCGGGTCGTCGATCCACTTGGTGCTGGCTCCGACCTGCATGGCCAGGGGGACGTCCGAGCGATAGCTGATCCGGCCGGCGTCGTTCTTGACGTCGATGACGAAGGTGTTGAACTGGGTCCCTCGGAGTTCCCGCACCATCCGGTCGACGGTGTCGGTCTTGCCGGCCGTATAACCGGTCAAGTAAACGCCGTGGACTTCGACCGGGACGCGGCCGGGGCGTTTCTCGACCATCCGCTCGAAATCGAGGACCTGGGCCAGTTGCGGGAAGGGGGGCGCCGGAGAGGCGACCGGGACGACCGGTCCCGGCCCACCGGACCCTCCCGGCGGCGCGCCCGTGCCCCCGGAGCCTGGTCCGGCTGGGTCGACGGCGGACCCTTCCGCCGTGTCGTGCTCGAAAAAGTCCGGGAGGCCTAACTCCTCGGCCAGGTGACCTGCGGTGAGACCGACCGGGCGGGCGGCTCCCAGGACGGCCGTCACAAGAACAAAAAGGCCTCCGGCGATCATGATGCCGCGGGCCACTCTCTGCTGTCGCTCACGTTCTGGGTTCATGGCTCATTGGCTCGCTTCCGGGGCCGGCGGGTGCCATCGGGCCCCTAGACCCTCGGGGACGTTTTCGGCCCTCTGACCCCTTGTTCCTGCCGCCGAGGTCTGGCAGGCCCCGTATACTTGGACGGAAGTTCCCTTCCCACGGTTCCACCCCGGGGAGGCCGAAGAAGAAATCCCTCCCCCATCCGGGGGAGGGATCTT
>JAJZPE010000167.1 GCA_021811325.1 Bacillota bacterium | reverse complement strand
GAGATCAGAACACTGCTCGACCGCGTGACGGCGATCGTCATCGACGGCCTCATCGAACAGGCTGAGGGGGCCACAAAAGAGGCTCTGGCGCAAGGGGCCGAGCCCCTGGACATCGTGGAGAAGGGCCTCGTGCCCGGGATCGAGGAGGCCGGCGCCCGCTTCGCCCGCGGCGACTACTTCCTGCCCGAACTGGTCGCTTCGGCCGAGGCCATGCAGACGGCCATGGCCGTCCTCGACCCACTCCTCCGGGCCAAGCAGGAGGCCCGCAAGACCCTCGGCCACGTCCTCTTGGGCACGGTCGAGGGCGACATCCACAGCATCGGCAAGAACATCGTCGGCGCGCTGCTCCAGGCGGCCGGCTTCGTCGTCACCGACCTCGGGGCCAACGTCCCCGTGGGGACCTTTGTCGCCAAGGCCCGCGAGCTGAAGCCGGACATCGTCGGGATGTCGGCGCTGCTCACGACGACCATGGTCAAACAGCGGCAGACGATCGAGGCCCTGGCCAAAGAGGGCCTGCGGGGCGGGGTCAAGGTGATGGTCGGCGGGGCCCCGGTGACCGACGACTGGGCCAAGAAGATCGGCGCCGACGCCTTCGCCGAGGACGCCGTGGCCGCGGTCTCCGTGGCCAAGCGGCTCCTCGGCGTCTGATCGGCAGCGACAGGAGGCACGAAGGCCGATGGTCATCATCGGTGAACTCATCAACACCAGCCGCAAGGCCGTCGGCGAGGCGGTCCGGCGGCGCGACGCGGCTTTCATCCAGGACCTGGCCAGGCGCCAGGCCGCGGCCGGCGCGGACTACATCGACGTCAACGCCGGCACCCTCGTCGGTGAGGAGGCCGAGGCTCTGGCCTGGCTCGTCCGGACGGTCCAGGAGGCCGTCGACCGGCCCTGCTGCGTCGATAGCGCCGACGCGGCCGCCGTCGACGCCGCCCTGGCCGCGCACAAGGGCCGGGCCATGATCAACTCGGTGACCCTCGAGAAGGACCGCTACGACAAGATGGCCCCGCTGGCCCCGAAGTACGGGGCGCGGATCGTCGCCCTGTGCATGGACGACCGCGGCATCCCAGCCAACGCCGGGTACCGCTTCGAGGTGGCCAACCAGCTCGTCGAAGGCCTGACGGCGACGGGCGTCGCCCGTGACGACATCCTCCTCGACCCATTGGTCCAGCCGATAAGCACGGGCACCGACAACGGGCTGGTCGTCCTGGACACCGTCCGGGCCATTCGCGATCAGCTCACCGGGGTCCACATGGTCTGCGGTCTGTCCAACGTCTCCTATGGCCTGCCGAGCCGTAAGCTGCTCAACACAGCCTTCCTGGTCCTGGCGATGGCTGCCGGGCTTGACGCGGCCATCCTCAACCCGCTCGACGGCGAGCAGATGGCCTTTCTCACCGCGGCCAAGGCCTTGCTCGGGCAGGACCGCTTCTGCCGCGGCTACCTGACGGCCCACCGCCAGGGGAAGCTCGGCGGCGGCGACAGGGACGCCGGCGGAAAGGGTGCCGGCCGGGGGTGAGGGACAGATGAAGGACCGGATCGATCAGACCATCCTCAAGACCATCCTGGCCACGGTGGACGAGGCCATCCACGTCGTCGACACCGAGGGCTTCACGGTCTACTACAGCCCGGCGGCGGCCAGGCTCGACGGCCTCGGCTCCAACGAGGTCATCGGCCGGCACATCCTGCAGGTCTACCCGTCGCTCAGCCGGGAAACCAGCACGCTGCTGCTCGTCCTACGGACCCGCCAGCCCATCCTGGACCAGCAGCAGACCTACGTCACCCGCCGGGGCACGGCCATCCATTGCATCAACACCACCGTCCCCATCTGGGATGGGGAGGAACTGGTCGGGGCCCTCGAGGTCTCCCGGGACATCACCCCGGTCAAGGAGCTGTCGGAGACCATCAGCCACCTGCGGGAGGAACTTTACCCGGCCAGAGCGCCGGAGAAGTCGCTCGTGCCGCGGCGGCCGCGGATAACCTTCGGCGACATGGTGGGCCGCGACCCGAAGTTGGCCGCGGTCAAGGAGGCGGCGACCCGGGCGGCCGGCACGACCCTCCCGGTCTTCGTCCACGGCGAGACGGGCACCGGCAAGGAGCTTCTCGTCCAGGCCATTCACAACGCCTCGGCCCGGCGGAACGGGCCGTTCCTGGCCCAGAACTGCAGCGCCCTTCCGGAGGCCCTCCTCGAGGGGATCTTCTTCGGGACCACGCGCGGCGGATTCACCGGGGCCACCGACCGCCCGGGCCTCTTCGAACTGGCCTCCGGCGGGACACTTTACCTGGATGAACTGAACTCGATGCCGCCGGCGCTTCAGAGCAAGTTGCTCCGGGTGGTCGAGTCCGGCGAGGTGCGCCGCCTCGGCGACCTCAAGGTACGGGCGGTGGATGTCCGGTTGATCGCCTCGAGCAGTCTGGCCGCGGCGAGGGCCATCGCCGAGGGCCAACTGCGCGACGACCTGTACTACCGCCTCAGCGCCGTGAACCTGGGGCTGCCCCCCTTGCGGGAACGCAAGGGCGACGTCCCCTTGCTCGTCGAGCACTTTCTCAAACAAGGCAACGCCCGACTCGGACTGGCCGTCCGCGGCTGCACGCCTAGGGCCATGGACGTCTTGCTCCGCCACGACTGGCCGGGCAACGTCCGCGAGCTGGCCAACGCGATCGAGGGGGCGATGGCCCTCTCCGGTGAACCGGTCATCGACCTCGACCACCTGCCGGTCGCGGTGCGCGGGCCCGGGCCGATCGCGGTTCCACTCGGCCCGGCGGTCATCGCCGGCCCGCCGGGTCAGGCCATCACCGCCCCTCTCGATGTGGCCGTAGCCGCCTACGAGCGGCACCTCATCGAGGCGGCGATGAACGAAGCCGGCGGCAACGTCTCCCGCGCCGCCGCCAGCCTGGGCCTTCCGCGCACCACACTCCAATACAAGTTGCAGGTCCTCGGCTTCGCGAGCCCAAGGAGGAAAGCCCAATGAGGGACTACCGCACCATCCCCCGCTTCGCCAACGTCTCACCCACCGACTGGCACGACTGGCACTGGCAGATCCGGAACCGCCTGATGACCGTGGAGGACCTCGAGGGGGTCATCGACCTCCTGCCCGAGGAGAAGGAGGGCATCCGCCGCTGCCTCGCCACCTTGCGAATGGCCATCACGCCCCACTACGCCTCGCTCATCGACCCGGACGACCCGAATGATCCGGTCCGCCGCCAGGCCGTCCCGACCATCAACGAGTTGCACTTCTCAGCCGAGGACCTCGAAGACCCGCTGTTCGAGGACATCGATTCGCCGACCCCGGGCCTGACCCACCGCTACCCCGACCGGGCCCTCCTCCTCGTCTCCGACCAGTGCTCGATGTACTGCCGCCACTGCACCCGCCGGCGATGGGCCGGCCAGACCGACCGACCGCGGACCAAGGACGAGATCGACGCGGCGGTGGACTATATCCGCCGCACCCCGGCCGTGCGCGACGTCGTCATCTCCGGCGGCGACCCGCTGACCATCGAGGACGACCGGCTCGAATACATCCTCAAGAGCCTACGGGCCATTCCACACGTCGAGATCATCCGTGTTGGCACGCGCACCCCGGTGGTCATGCCCCAGCGGATAACGCCCGCGCTGGTCAAGATGCTCGCCAAGTACCATCCCTTCTACCTCAACACGCACTTCAACCACCCGAAGGAGCTGACCCCGGCCTCCGTCGAGGCCTGCGCGCGGCTGGCCGACGCGGGCATCCCCCTCGGCAACCAGACCGTCCTCCTGCGCGGGGTCAACGACTGCCCGGTGACCATGCGCCAGCTCGTCCACGCCCTCCTGAAGGCCCGCGTCCGCCCGTACTACCTCTACCAGTGCGACCTTTCGCAGGGCCTGTCCCACTTTCGCACGCCGGTGGCCCGCGGCATCGAGATCATCGAGATGCTCCGCGGCCATACCTCGGGCCTGGCCGTGCCGACCTTCTCCATCGACGGCCCGGGCGGCGCCGGCAAGATCCCGATCAGCCCGCAATACCTGATCTCGCAGGCCCCCGGGCAATATGTCCTCCGCAACTACGAGGGCACCCTGACGGTCTACAACGAGCCGTTGTCCGTCTACGAAGCCGACGCGGTGGCCCACCGGCCCCGCCCCGACGGCCGGTGCCCGGTCTGCGGGACCGACCACGCCTCGCTCTCTTCGGGGGTTGGGGCCCTCTTCCGCGGCGACGCCCTGAGCGTCGAACCCACCGGACTGGCCCGGGCCAGGCGCCGGAACGGCCATCCGGGACACGGCGACGCGCCCCAAGGGGACGGCGGCTGACACAAGGTAGTCCGGCCGCTTTAACACGCTAAAGCCCCTCCCGCACCACGCGGGAGGGGCTTCTGTCTTTTCTCGGCCGGGGCCCGCCGCACTGGAGCCGCAGCTGTCAGAGGCTGATGATGTAGATGACCTCGGCCAGCATTCGGCGACAGCTCACGGAGCTCGGCGTCAGCCGTATGTTCCAGGGCCGCCGGTCATGCCACGCTTCAGGAGGCGAAAGAACACCGCCCCCGGACCGGGCAGCGCCCGCAGGACCTCCGTCCGAGGGACGAAGGGTCGCCCGCGTCCGCGCCGGCGCCCACCCGGCCGAGGCCAATGAGCCCGGCCACCGCTTTCACCGGAGAAAGCGCGCCGGACTCCCGCACGGACAGACCCGCGGCCGTCAGGGCCGGCGACGGCAGCAGGCTTACCAGGCGCGGCTGGTGCTCGAGGGGATAGCCCTCGTCTCCGGGAAAGGCGACGATCACCGGCTCGAAGCCCGCGGCCGCCGCCGGACCGGTGGCCAGGTGGTGGACCAGGCTGTCGGTCAGGGTCAGACAGGCCGCGGAGGCCACCGCGTCCAGGGCCATGGCCCGGAGCAGCTTTCCCTCCCCGGCGGCGGCCGTGGCCGCCCGCTCGACGGTCGGGCCGATGGTAGCCGCGAAGGGTACGGCCCACTCGACGGCCGCCCACCCAGGTTCCGACGGCCCCGCCCCCAGCAACGCGACCTCTCCGGGTGCGACCACCGCGCAGACGGCCACCGGTCGCAGGAGCGGCCGGGCTTCAGTCAAGGCCTCAGAGAAGGCGGC
>JAJZPE010000019.1 GCA_021811325.1 Bacillota bacterium | reverse complement strand
GCTGGCGGCCAGAATCGTGCCCTGGCGGACCTCGTCACCCTCGCGGAAACGCATGTAAGCCTTGAGGCTCGACGGCCAGATGTCGAGTCGCTTGGCCACCGCGACGATGGCCATCGGTTCCGCCGAGCGCGGGTCCTCCCGGATGAGGAGGCGGGCGAAGGAACGCGAGATGAACTCGACCGTCCCGCTCACCGGCGACTTGCAGGTGATCACCTCGCCCCAGAAGCCACGGCTATGCCGGGCGACGACCTCCTGAGCCTTGACCTTGTCCCCGACCTTCTTCAGGACCGCCCGGTCGGTCTCTTCGGGGGTCAGGCGGGGTGCCTTGAACTCCGCCTTGAGGTCGATGACGTAAGGCTCCCCGGGCAGTTCCTCGGTCCGGGCGATGACTGTGTCGGCCTGCACCTCCTGCCCTTCCTTGACCAGGACCTCGCCGGGCAGCGGCAGGAGCCGTTCCTTGCGGAGGGCGGTCTCCTGAACCAGTCGCATCTGCGGGACGCCGGCCATCAGTGAGCCCTCCCTTCCTCACCGTCGTCCTGGCGCAGGCGGTCCACCGGGTAAGCGTCGAGCGCTTTCCACCAATCGAGGAGCATCCGGCGGCGCCGGTCAGGTTGGGACGGCAAGATGATCGGCCGGCCACGTCCGTCGAGGATCAACCCGACCACGCCGCCGCCGGCCTCACCTTCGACCCGCCGGCCGGGACCCCGGCCGAAATCAATCCCGCGGGCCGGGTCGATGACCACCTTCGCCGGTTTCCCGGCGGCCAGCGGGATGACCCGCAGGGCCCCACCGATGACCTCTTCATTCAATCTGGTCCCGTCGGGCAGGACGACCGTGGCCCGGGCCAGGACGTCGCCGGGTCGGGCCCGGCCGATCGGGGCCACGCACGTGCCGAGCGGGACGAGGCAGTCTTTCTCGAAGACCTCGAGGGCGATCGCCGGGTCGACCTCCGACAGCACGCCCAGGTGCGGCAGCATGAAGATGCTATCCACATAGAGCCGGCAGATGCCGCCCGGCTCGAACGCATCGAGCAACAGCAGGGCCGCCTGAGACCGCCGCGGGGCGTTGGAGATGACCCCGCCGCTGCCGATGATGACGTCGATGACCCCCGTCTTCACCAGCGGCTGGCCGGTCATCTTCTGCTCCAGGGCGTCGTCGAAAGTCCGGTTCTGCTGGACCCCCTTGAGGGTGACGGCCAGCTGACGGTGGTGGTCGAGGGCGAGACGCAGGGCCTCGCGGGCCGTGGCGTGCTCCAGCAGGAGTTCGGGCAGGTCCTCGGGGAGGGTCGTCGGGCGGATCATCTTGTTCGCCGCCCAGTTCCGGACGTCCCGTTCGGACGGCTCCCCGGGCAGCCAACGGATGATGTTCTCCGGTCCGGAAGCCACCAGGACGTTCGACAGGCTGTAGCTCATGCCGATGTTGGCGCTGACGGTCCGGTTGAAGACCCCGCCGACGACGGAGAAGACGTCGGTGGTCGCGCCGCCGATATCCACGCCGAGGATGTTCACGCCGTAGCGGTCCGCGGCCAACCGCATCATCTTGCCGACGGCCATCGGCGTGGGCTGGATGCGGTGGGCCGTCCAGTCCAGGAGAGCCGCGTACCCCGGCGCTCTGGCCATCACGTGCTCCAAAAAGAGCCGGTGGATCTCGGACCGCGCGGGCTCCAGGTTCTCCCGCTCGAGGCTCGGCCGGATGTTCTCGACGAAGTGGACGTCGCCGATCCCCTCGAGGGTGTCCTGGACGTAGTCACGGGCGTTCTTGTTGCCCGCGTAGATGACCGGGACGCGGAACTCGCCGCCCAACCGAGGCTTCGGCCCCGCGGCGGCGATGTATTCGGAAAGGGCGACGACGCCGGAGATGTTGCCGTCGTCGGTCCCCCCGGAGAGCAGGATGATGTCCGGACGGAGTTCCTTCAGCCGCCGGATGCGCTCGACCACGAGCCTGGCGTCGTCCACGGAGATGATGTCCATGACGATGGCCCCGGCCCCGAGGGCCGCCCGCTGGGCGCTCTCGCCGGTCATCGCCTTGACCAGGCCGGTGACGGTCATCTGCAGGCCGCCGCCGGCGCTCGATGTGGAGACGAAGATGTCGACCCCCCGGCCGTCACGACGCGGCGTGATCAGGCGGTCGCCATCGAGAAGGTCCCGCCCGGTCTCCCCTTCGACCTGCCGGATGGCGTTGAGGACGCCGATCATCACGTCCTCATGCGGCGCCTCGACGGTCGTCGCGGCCTCGCCCCTGGCTGTCAGCCGGTACTCGGCATCCTTCTTCTCGATGAGGACGGCCTTGGTGGTGGTGCTGCCGACGTCGGTCGCCAGGATCGAGCCGATCTGCCGCTCGTCGGCCATCAACGTCACCCTCCTTCGCGCGACCATGACTGCTATTGTCCCGTATTACGCGAAAGGGCGGGCAAGGTTTCAGGCCACCGAACAATCGCTGGGTGCTCCCATTCAGCGCCCCGGGCGGAGATACGCCCCGTAAAGCAGGACCTCGTCGGCCCCGCCGATGGTCAGGCCGGAAAGCTCCCGCCGGGCCACGACCGGCGTCACCTGGCTGGCCAGGGGCACCCACACGTAGCGTGCCTGGAGGCCCTCGACGACCGCCGCATAGGCGGCGGAGCGGGCCGCCGGGTCGACCGTCCGGAGGGCGTGCTCCAGGGCCCGGTCGATGTCCGGGTCATTGAGCCCCGAGCGGTTGGTCTGGCCCAGGCGCGACGAGTGGAACAGGTAGAACAGGATGTCCGGGTCATACCAGCCGTAAGTCAGGACGAACGCGCCGGCCCGACCGTCGCGAGTGCGCCCGAGGACCTCCCGCGGTTCGAGCGCCGTGACCGCCGCCTCGATGCCCACCGCCTGCAGCTCGGAGGCCACCTCCGTGGCCACTCTCCGCTCCCACTCGTAGTTGTAGGTCAGGATTTCCAGCCGCAACCGGGTCGGCGTGGCGCCATCCTTGCCCGGCATCTCCAGCCGGCCATCGTTGTCGACGTCCTTCCAGCCGGCGGCGGCCAGGACGGACCGCGATCGCTCCGGGCTGAAGCCCGCCGACTGGGCGGCGCGCGGCAACTCGACGGCCCACATCCCTGAAGGTAGGAGGGCCGTCTCCAGCCTCGCCGGCGAGCCCGTGGCCTTGACCAGGGCCACCCGGTCGATGGCCCGGGCGGCGGCCTCGCGCACGACGGCGTCCACGGCGGTCCCCCCGGTCACGCTGAAGCCCAGGTAGGTCAGGGAGGGCCGGGGCACCAGCAGGACCTCCGCCCCGGCCAGGGAGGAAGCCTTGGCGTAGTCGCCCGGGTCGAGTTCGGCCAGGTCGAGCTGGCCCCGTTCAAAGGCGGCCAGACGGGAGCCTGGCTCAGGGAGGAACTGGAAGACGACCCGCTCCAGGCGCGGGCCTCCGCTCCCCCGGAAGAGTGGCGGAAGCCAACGATAGTCGGGGTTTCGGACCAGGGTCAGGCTGCCGTCCGACCACCCCTCGGGGCGGAACGGCCCGCTCCCGACCGGCCCCAGGGCGGCGTCGCCGGCCGCGCGACCCTCCGCCGACGGGGCGACGATACCCAGGGCGGACCAGGAAAGGGCGCTCCAGACCGGAGGGTAAGGCCGCTCGAAGACGAGCTTGACCCGGTCCGGGGCAAGGACGACGGCCTCCTTCAGGGGGCCCAACGTCCGCGCCAGGGCCTTGGCGTTGGGATCGGTCAGTACCCGGTCCAGGGTGTACTTGACGGCCGCCGCGTCCACCGGGCGTCCGTCGTGGAAGCGCGCCTTCCGTAACTGGAAGATGATCTCGCGCCCGTCGGCCTGGACCTCCCAGCCCGACGCGAGGTGCGGGTAGATCCGCCCATCCGCGCCCGAGATCACCAGCGTGTCATAGACCAGGCGGAACGGGCTGAGGGCCTCCGGCTGGTTCGGGTCCAGCGGTTGGGCCAGCGGGTCGAGGGCCCGGAGCCGGTATGGGACGCCGATGACGATCGCCCCCGACGGGCGCCCGTGGGCCGTCAGGAGCCGGGTGCCCATGACGATCACCCCGGCCACGGCGGCGATGGCGGTCACCAGGCCGATGGCCGCCAGGAACGTCTTGCGCCCGTGGTGCAACAAGCGACTCACCGCCTGTCGAAATGAAAAGAGGGTGGACCCACGCGGCCGCCCTCCGAAGACGTCTTCACTTCCGCGCGACCTCGTGGCAGCGGCGGCAACGGGCTTCATAACTCTCCTTGCCGCCGATGACGATAATCGGGTCGTCGATGGCCGCCGGCCGCCCGTTGATCAGGCGCTGGTTGAAGCAGGCCGGTTCGCCGCACTTGACGCAGATGGCCTTGAGTTTCGTGACCTCGTCGGCCAGGGCCATCAGGACCGGCATGCTGCCGAACGGCCGACCGGCGAAATCCATGTCCAGCCCGGCGACGATAACTCGCCGGCCGGCCTGGACCAGCCGCTGTACCACCTCGACGATCTCCGGCCCGAAGAACTGGGCCTCGTCGATGGCGATGACGTCGGCGGCCTCGGCCGCCGCCAGGTCCAGGACGTCCTCCGGGTGGGACTGATTGATGGGATGGGCTCTCAAGCTGTTGCCATCGTGAGAGCTGACCCGGCGGTGCCCGTAGCGCGTGTCGATGGCCGGCTTGCAGACGACCACGCGCTTGCGGGCGATGGCCACGCGCTTGGCGCGGCGGATGAGTTCCTCCGACTTCCCACTGAACATGCTGCCGCAGACGATTTCGAGGTAACCTGCTTCTTTCCGTCGCTGGAGAACGGCCTTGACCGGCTTACCCCGCTTGCCCCCGGCCTTGACACCATTTGCCAAGCCTCTCCCCCCTTGACCATTGTACATGCTGGCTTGGCCCAGCGTCAATCAAGAACCTACCAGCTAGACCAACAAGTGGTCGGCCCGGTGGAATAATCGCCTGCACCCCGGTGAACACTGCATCCGAAAGACTCCTGATGTCAATATCGGGGGCTAAAGGGGGGAGTCGATTGGCCAGCGACGTCAAGTGCTCCGTGCCCAGCTGCCATTACTGGGGTCAGGGCGACCGTTGCGAAGCGAATTCCATCTACGTGGTCAACGCGGGCGGCGGTAGTGCCAGCATGGCCGCGGGGACCATCGGCCGAAAGGAGCAAGCCCAGTCTTCGGACGAGACCGCCTGCAAGACTTTCAAGCCCAAGGGGCTGTAATCCTCCAGGTGACCCAGGAGCCGCCCTACCGTCCGGGCGGCTCCGCGCGCTCGGAACGGTCCCTCTCCCAGTCCCTCATCCGTGCCCGCGGGGGGTGAATCCATCTTGAGCAAGTGGGCAGCCGCACTCATCGCCATCGTTGTCGTCGCCGCAGCCGCCTGGCTTCTGGCCCGTGTCCTCGGACTGGCCTGGTTCCTGGCCGCCGGGGCCATCCGCGGGCTGGCCGGGTTGGTCGGATTGATCATCGTCGGGGTCGTCATCTACAGCCTCTTCGCCGGGCGCCGGCAACGCGTCTGAGCTTGGGCTGGGCCGGGGTGGGCGGGGGGCGGGACTCGTCTCCCTGGCCGCCTTCCGTCCCCCGGTCGTAGAGCCGGTACTGCAGGGCTTCGGCGACGTGCGCGACCGCGATCCGGTCGGCTCCGGACAGGTCGGCAATGGTCCGGGCGACCCTCATCAGCCGGTCGTGAACTCGGAGGCTCAGCGCCAGACGGGCGTAGGCCCGACGGAGCAGTTCCGCCGCCTCCGGCTCGGGCCGGCCGATTCGCTCCATCCGCCGCCGGTCGAGATGAGCGTTGAGAGGCCCACCGTTGCGGCGCCGCTGCCGGTCCCGGACGGCGGCAATGCGCCCGCGGAGTTCCTCGAGGGAACTGTCCCCGGGGCCTCCGACGATGTCGTCATAGTCCGGCCTGGCCACCTCGACCTGGAGTTCCATCCGGTCGAGGAGGGGCCCGGAGACCCGCGCCCGGTAACGCCGCACCTGCCCCGGCGTACAGGCGCAGGGGTGGCCCGGGTCGCCCAGATGACCGCAGGGGCAGGGGTTCATCGCCGCCACCAGGGTCAGCCGGGCCGGATAGGTCACCGAACCACCGGCCCGGGCCACGGTGACGGATCCTTCTTCGAGCGGTTGACGCAACGCTTCGAGGGCGTCCCGCTTGAACTCCGGCAGTTCGTCGAGAAAGAGCACGCCGTGGTGGGCCAGGCTGATTTCGCCTGGGGCCCCCAGCCGGCCGATGAGCGCCGCGGTGGACACCGTGTGATGCGGCGCCCGGAACGGAGGACGGACGACCAGTCGGCCCCCTGGCAGCCGCCCGGCCACGCTGTACAGCCTGGTCACCTGGATGGCCTCCTCCACCGGCAGGTCCGGCAGCAAAGCGGCGACTTGCCGCGCGAGGATGGTCTTCCCGGTCCCGGGCGGCCCCACCAAGAGGGTGTTGTGGCCCCCGGCGACCGCCACCTCGAGCGCCCGTTTGGCCTGGGCCTGGCCCCTGATGTCGGCCCAGGCATCGCCGTCTTCGGGTGGTCCGGTCTCGGGATCGGTCCGGCCACCTCCCCCCACCCCTCCCCCGCCTTCGCCCGCCCCGCCCAATCCCGGGACGGGGGCGTGCCCGGCGGCCACCCACACGGCCTCCCGCAGGTCGCGGCACGGGAAGACGCCGACCCCGTTGACCAGCGAGGCTTCGCGGGCGTTGCCGGACGGGACTAGTACCCCCTGGAGGCGCCCGTCCCGGGCCGCCAGGGCCATCGAAAGGACGCCCGTCACCGGCCGCAGGGACCCGTCGAGCCCGAGCTCTCCGGCCGCGGCCAGGCCGGCGGCGGGCTCCGCCGACAGGACTCCCGTGGCGGTCAGGATGGCCAGGGCGATGGGCAGGTCGAAGCCCGGTCCCTCCTTCCGCATGTCGGCCGGGGCCAGGTTGACCGTCACCCGCCGCATCGGGAACTCGAAACCCGAGTTGCGCACGGCCGAGCGGACCCGTTCCCTGGCCTCGCGCAGGCCCGCGTCGGGCAGGCCGACGATCTCGAACGTCGGCAGGCCGTTGGCCACGTCCACCTGGACCTGCACCAGGACGGCCTCGATGCCGCGCAGGGCATAGCTACGGACCATCGCCAGCAAGGGACCACCCCCTCAGTAGACCCCGCGGACCAGGACCATCCTCTCGACCATTGAGACGCCGTCCCGGCCGGGTCCGGCCAGGACGGCGTCGAAGCGGCAGGGCGGCTCTCGCCCGCGGAAGCGGGCCGCCAGGTAGTGGTCGGCCACCGCCCGCAGTCGCCTGACTTTCCGCCGGTCGATGGCCTCGATGGCCGCGCCCGTCCCGTCTCGGCGCCTGGCCTTGACCTCCACGAAGACGAGCACCTCGCCGTCCCAGGCGATGAGGTCGATCTCCCCGACCCGGCAGCGATAGTTGGCCGTCACCAGGCGGTAACCGAGGCCGGTCAGGAAGGAGGCGGCCGCCCCCTCGGCCAGCCGCCCGTAGTCGTGCGCCTTCACCTGCCTTACCTCCGTCTTGCCCGAACCTTGCCCCCATCACGCGATGGACGGAGGGCTTTCGACCCGCCTCCGGGCACTCCTGCCGCGGGCAACAAAAAATCCGGGCCTTCTGCCCGGACTCGCCTTTCAGATCGCTCATAACAGCTGTTTGACGTCCCGTGGGTCGACCGGTCCCCGCTCGTCGATGGCTCTGGCGATGTGGACGTCGCGGCGCTGGGTCAGGTCGAGGTCGTAGGGATCGGGGACGGGGTGCCCGCGGCCGTCCTTGATCACCCGAAGGATGGGGTGGCGCGGGTAGGCGCGGCGGACCTTGATGACCACGGCGACTTCCTTCGTGGTCAGCTGGATGAGACTGCCCACCGGGTACGGGGCGATGTTGTCGGCGAAGGACTTGGCGACCTTCGGGTCGAAGAAACGGCCGGCGTTGCCGGCGATGATGTCGAGGGCGTCGACGGGAAGGAATCCCCGGCGGTAGACGCGGTCGGCGACAAGGGCGTCGTAGACGTCGGCCACGGCGGCGATCCTGGCGAACTCGTGGATCTCCGTGCCGATCAACCCGCGGGGGTAACCATCACCGTTGCTCCGCTCATGGTGCTGATAGGCCACGTGGGCCGAGAGGGAGCTCAACCCGTCCTGGCGGCGGACGATCTCGAAACCATAGGTGGGGTGTTTCTTGACCTCTTCGAACTCCCGGGCCGAGAGGACCCCCGGCTTCTGCAGGATCTCCTCGGGGACCTGGGTCTTGCCGACGTCGTGCAGGAGCGCCCCGACCCCCAACTCACGCAGGCGCTGGGGTTCGTAACCGAGGCCGATGGCGGTCATCAGCGAGAGGATGCAGACGTTGACCGAGTGGCCGAAGGTGTAATCGTCGGCGGCCCGGATGTCCGTGAGGTTGACGACCAGGTCGCGGTTCTGGACCAACTCGTCAATGATGTTGTTGACCTGGTCATTGACCTTGCGCGCCTCGGTCCCGGTGAGCTTGCTGAGACCGGATTTGGCCCGGTCCTTGACCTCGGTCAGGACCTCCTTGGTCGCGGCCATGGCCTCGACACGGGTCTCTGGGGAGACGACGTCCTGGATCTCGACGTCCGGAAAGCGCTCGTCGACGATGTAGACGGAGGGCACGCCACGGCGCCGCAGCTGCCTGATGAACTGCGGCTGGACGACCATCCCCGAGGCCAGGAGGACCTGGCGGTCGGCGCCGAAGACCGCCTTGGCGACGACCATCCCCGGTTGAAGGCGATCGACGGTTACCAGTTTCAACTAGGTTTCCTCCGCTGCGGTGGGCCCCTCTCGCGAGCTTACCGGCCCCTCCCCTCCCCCTCTGTATCGAAGACCAGGGCGTCGAAGTTTAGCTGCTCAGCCCTTGAATCCTCACCCCACTTGAAACTGCGGCGATGAATCGGGCACGGTCCCAGACGCCGCAAGGCTCCGATGTGCTCGGCGGTGGCGTAGCCCTTATGCTCGGCGAAGCCATAACCTGGGTATTGGCCGTCGTATTCCACCATGACGGCGTCCCTGGCCACTTTGGCGATGACCGAAGCCGCCGCGATGGACACCGACAGGCTGTCGCCCTTGACGATGGCCCGCTGCGGCAAGTCCATCTCGGGGATGCGAAAGCCGTCCACCAGGACGAAGTCGACGGTCACGGACAGCCCCGCGAGAGCCCGGCGCATGGCCCTGAAGCTGGCCTGACGAATGTTGACGGCATCGATCTCCTCGACCTCCGCCCGGCCCACGGCGACGCCGATGGCGGCCGCCCGGATCGACGGGCAGAGGGTCTCGCGCTCACCCGCCGTCAGCCGCTTGGAGTCGTCCAGGTTGGGCAACCTCACCCCGGGAGGGAAGACCACCGCCGCGGCGAAGACCGGGCCGGCCAGCGGACCCCGACCGACCTCGTCCACGCCGGCGACGACCGTCGCCCCGCCCCGCCTGGCCTCGACCTCGAAGCGCTCGAGGGCCATCAGGCGGGCCATCTCGGTCTCCTCCCGGGCGCGCGCCCCGAGGATGCCCTCGGCCAGCCGCCGCGCCCCGGCCCGCGGGTCGCGGCGCAGCCGCCCGGCGGCCCGCGCCCGCTCCTCGCCATCGAGGCCGGCGATGGCCTCCCGGACTTCCCCCAGGGTCATTCGGTCGAACGATCGCAAGATTGATCACCCGTCAAGCATCTACGACCTCGCCGCCACTTCTTCCTGCCGGCGTGACCGCGGAAATGGCCGCCCGAGAAACAAGAGCGCCGGGTGACGGGGTCACCCGGCGCTCGTCCATTTCTCCGAAACCCTTGACCTGACCGCGCTCTACGTCGGCGGCACCGGGTCGAGGGTGAAGCGCCCCAGCCGGCCGGTGCGGAACTCGCTCAAGAGGACCTGGGCCCCGCGGGACAGGTCCGGCAGGCCCCCGGCACGCAGGAGGCCGCGGGCGACGGCGATCCCCTCCAGGACCGCCTCGGCCGACCCCGGAACGACGCCGTAACGCCCTTCGATGACGCCCGGCCCGACCGTCTTCAGGTACTCGAGCAGACCCATGGCCGCCTGGACCTCATCGAAGGCCCCGGCTTCGAGGGCTCCGGTGACCGCCAGCCGGAAGACGACCTCCTGGTCGCCGAGTCGCGGCGGAAGGGTTCCGGGCAGGTCGAGCAGTTCGAAGGCCGAGCCGACGCGGACCCACTGGGGTCCGCGGGTTACCCCCGGTAGGGCTCCCGTGCGGGTCTTGGCCCGCTTGGCGAGCCGGTTGATGAGCGAGCTCTTGCCGACGTTCGGGATGCCCATGAGCATCGCCCGGCGCGGGCGCCCGCCGGCCCGCGGCCGCGCGGAGGCCTCGACGGCGGCGGTCAGTGCCCTGACCCCCTGGCCCTCGGTGGCCGCGAGAACGGCGACTTGATGCCCCTGACGGACAAAAAAGGCCGACCAGCGGGCGGTCTCTGCGACCGCCGCAAGGTCGGACTTGTTCATGGCGATGATCCTGTGTTTCTCCCCGACGAGGGCATCCACGTCCGGGTTGCGGCTGCTCGCCGGAACCCTGGCGTCGATGACCTCGATGACCACGTCGACGTGCTTGAGGAGGTCCTTGACGACCCGCTTGGTCCGGGCCATGTGCCCGGGGTACCACTGACCCTTCATCGTTCAGCTCCCGGTTAACCGGACTTTCACGCCGGGTCCAAGGCCCGTCTACTTGATCAGGCTGAGCTTGCTTAGCGGCCAGAACCGGATGAAGGCCTTGCCCTTGACGTTTCGGAGGGGGACGAAGCCGAAGATGCGGCTGTCCTCACTGTTCGGGCGGTTGTCGCCGAGGACGAAGATGGCCCCCGGTGGGACCGTCGTCTCGTCGAAATTCGCGTTCTGGTGGACCATGGGGTGGTCCTCTTCGAGCCGCTGCCCGTTGATGTAGACCACTCCGCCCTTGACGGCCACCCGCTCGCCCGGCAGGGCGATGACCCTCTTCAGGTAGTCCTTGGCCGGGTTCAGAGGATAGCGGAAGACGATGACGTCAAAGCGGCGGGGCGGGTGGAGGTGATAGACCGCCTTATTCAGGTAGAGGCGCTCCCCGGTGTGGAACTCCGGCTGCATCGACGGCCCGTTGACGAGGAACGGCTCGATGATCATGACCCTGATAAGCATGGCTATGATGAAGGCAAAAACAACCGTCTCGACGATGTCCCGGAGAGGGCTGTAGCGTTCGGTCGGCTCGGGCATGGGCTTAAGTTACCCCCTGGCTCCCGCGGCGATGAAAGGACTAAAGAATGAAAAAGGGACTGAGCTCTCAGTCCCTGGGGGCCCTGGCGGTGGTGGCTTCCTTGACCTTAGCCGCCCGGCCGGTCAGGTGCCGCAGGTAGTTCAGCTTGGCCCGCCGCACGCTACCCCGGCGAACGACTTCGATCTTGTCGACCCGCGGGGAATGCAGCGGGAAAATACGCTCCACGCCGACCCCATAGGAAACCCGGCGGACGGTGAAAGTCTCCCGGACCCCGCCGCCGTTCCGCGCGGTGACGATGCCTTCGTACGCCTGAGTCCGCTCGCGGCCACCCTCGACCACCTTAACCTGCACCCGGACGGTGTCGCCGGGGTTGAATTCGGGGATGTCCTGGCGCATGTTCTCCTGTTCAACCAACTTGATGAGGTCCACCGGTCTTCCTCCTTTGACCAAGCACGGTCCACAAGCCAAAAGTATAGCATACGGCCATCCAAAAGACAACTTAGAGCGGGTTCCGACGGCTTGTTCCCGGCCACTCTAGGCCGGGTCCTCGCCCTCGTCCGCCCGGTCTTCCCGGCGGAGCTCCTCCAGGAGCCGCCGGTCCTCAGGCGTTAGTTGCGCCGACGCCAGCAGTTCGGGCCGCCGCTCGAGGGTCCGCCGCAAGGCCTCGCGCCGCCGCCATACCCGGACCTTCTCATGGTGGCCCGAGACCAGCACCTCCGGCACAACCATTCCCCGGAACTCCGGCGGGCGCGTGTACTGCGGGTACTCCAGGAGCCCGTCGGCGAAGGATTCCTCGCGGACTGACTCCACCTCGCCCAGGACCCCGGGGATGAGCCGAGACACCGCATCCACCATGACCATCGCCGGCAGCTCGCCGCCGGTGAGGATGAAGTCGCCGATCGAGACCTCCTCGTCGATGAGGGCCTCCCGCACCCGCTCGTCCACCCCTTCGTAGTGGCCGCATATCAGCAGCAACCACTTCTCCTGGGAAAGGCGGACGACGGTCTCCTGGGTCAACCGCGGTCCCTGCGGAGTGAGCAGGATGACCCGCGGGCGGGTCCCGGACTGATCCGAAGCCGCTATCGCCTCGACCCCCTCGAAGAGGGGGTCGGGCTTAAGGACCATCCCCGCCCCGCCGCCGTACGGGTAGTCATCCACCGTCCGGTGACGGTCGTGGGTGTGCTCCCTCAGGTCATGCAGCCGGATATCGAGGAGCCCGCGGTCGACGGCCCGCTTGACCATGCTCTCCTCGAACGGCCCGGCGAACATGGCCGGGAAGAGGGTAAGGATGTCGACGCGGAGAGCGTTCACTTGAACTCCTCCAGAGGCCGCGCCACAATGACCCCGGCGGCCAAGTCGACTCGCCGGACGACCTCACGGGTGGCCGGCAGGAGCAGGTCGCGCCGGCCGTCGGAGACGACGTAGACGTCGTTGGCCGACCCGCTGATGACCTCCCGCAGTTGGCCGAGGTCGCGCCCGGCCTCGTCGGTCACCCGCAACCCGATGAGCTGGAACTGGTAGTAAGAGCCTTCCGGCAAAGGGGTGGCGTCGGCCGCGGGCACCTTCAGCTCGGCCCCGACGAAGGCCTCGGCCTCCGTCCGCGTCGTCAGCCCCTCCAGGCCGATCAGGTACTGCGACTTGTGCGGGATGGCCTTGACCACCTTGACCGCGACCCGCGAACCATCGGGCCGCTCGGCGAAGACGCGCGGCCGCTCCGTGTAGCGCTCCGGGAAATCGGTCAGGGGGAGGACCTGGAGCAGGCCCTTAATGCCGTGGGCGGCGACTACCTTGCCGATGGCGATCAGCTTCTCCTCCGGCGACCGGGTACTCACCTGCGGTGGCCTCCTACTCCCGGATGGCCACGACCCGGCCGTCCTCGACGACGAGCTCGGCTTGAAAGACGCGCTCCCAATCGTCGCCGGCCTTCACCTGGATCAGGCCCTGGACGGTGCCCTGGGTGATCTCGGCGCCGGGCTCCAGCCTGGCCAGCTCCTTGAGGTTGTCGAGGAGCCGGTTCTTCTGGTCGAGCCGCTTCTGCCGCTCAGCCTCCAGGCGTTCGAGCGCGGCACGGCGCTCCGGCGAGGGCCCTTCGGCCTGCTCTGCCAGGCGCTTCGCCTGCGCCTCCAGCTGGGCCAGTTCGGCCTCGGCCTGGCGCAAGGTCTCCTGGAACTCGGCGGCCAACCTTTTCTTCAAGGCCTCGGTGACCTTGGCCTTGACGGTCACCGGGCGCTGGATGAGGACGGCCACTACTGGACGACCTCGACGGACACCTTCCTACCCTGCTTGGTCCCGGCCGCCTTGACCACCGTGCGGATGGCCTTGACCACCCGGCCCTGCCGTCCGATGACCTTACCCATGTCATCGGGGTCGACGCGGAGTTCCACGACGGCGCTGTGGGTGCCGCCGGTCTCCCGGACCTGGACGGCTCCCGGGTTGTCCACGAGGGCCCTGGCGAGGACCTCAACCAGTTCCTTCACGGTAACACCTCCAATGGCCAGTCAGGCCGTTCAGGCCTTCTCCACGGTGGCCGCCTCGGCGGTGGCCTTCTCGACGGTGGCCGCCTCGGCGGTGGCCTTCTCGGCGGTGGCCGCCTCGGCGGTGGCCTTCTCGGCGGTGGCCGCCTCGGCGGTGGCCGCCTCGGCCGCCTTCCTCTTCAGGCCGGCCTTGGTCAAGAGGGCCTTGACCGTTTCCGACGGCTGGGCGCCCTTGGCGAGCCAGTCCCGGACCCGGTCTTCCTTAAGCTTGACGAGCGCCGGCTCCCGCGTCGGGTCGTAGTACCCGATCTCCTCGATGAACCGGCCGTCCCGCGGCGACCTGGAATCGGTCACCACTACCCGGTAACTGGGGCTCTTCTTGGCCCCGACCCGCTTCAAGCGAATCTTAACCGCCACTCCAATCGACACCTCCACCGTGGTTTACCGCGCCTGGCGCGGCCGGGTGCCGTAGCTTACGGACGCCCTGTGTCTATGAACGGGGGAACCGCCCCGGACCGGGCGGACCCCATTTCATCCCCTTATCACCCATGCTCATGAACTGTTTGATCATCCGCCGGGTGGACTCGAACTGCTTCAGGAGTTGGTTCACCTGCTGCACGCTGGTCCCGCTGCCGCCGGCGAGGCGGCGGCGCCGCGAGCCGTCGATGATTTCCGGCCGCCGGCGCTCATCGGGGGTCATCGAGTTGATGATCGCTTCGGCCCGATCGAGCTCGCGTTCGTCGACGTTCTTCGGCAGGGCGCCCTTCATCTTGGCCGCCCCCGGGAACATCGACAGGACCTGGTCAAGCGGCCCCATCTTGCGTACCTGGCGGAGTTGATCGACGAAGTCCTCCAGGGTGAACTCGGCCGCCCGCAGCTTCTTCTCGAGCTCGGCCGCCTTCTTCTCGTCGAAACCGACCTGAGCCTTCTCGATGAGGGTGAGGACATCGCCCATGCCGAGGATGCGCGAGGCCATCCGGTCCGGGTGGAACGGCTCGAGGGCCTGCATCTTCTCGCCCACGCCGACGAACTTGATGGGCTTCCCGGTGACCGCCCTCACGGAGAGGGCGGCGCCGCCGCGGGCGTCGCTGTCGAGCTTGGTCAGGATGACCCCGTCGATGCCGACCCGCGTGTTGAAGGCCTCGGCGACAGTCACGGCGTCCTGCCCGCTCATCGCGTCGACCACCAGGAGCACTTCGTGGGGCTTGACGGCGGCCTTCATTCGCACCAGCTCGTCCATGAGCTCGTCGTCGACGTGGAGGCGCCCGGCAGTGTCGATGATCACGACGTCCTGGGCCTGACGCGAGGCCTGCTCGAGACCGATCCCGGCGATGGCCACCGGATCCTGACCGGGCTCGCCGGTCCACACCGGCAGGTCGAGTTGGCGCCCGAGGACCCGCAGCTGCTCGGCGGCCGCCGGGCGGTAGATGTCGGCCGCCACCAGGAGCGGCCGGCGTCCGCCAGAGCGCAAATGATTGGCGAGCTTGCCGGCGGTGGTCGTCTTGCCCGAGCCCTGCAGCCCGACGAGCATCATCACCGTCGGAGGCTTGGGGGCCAGGGTCAGACGGGCTACCGTCCCGCCCATGAGCTGAGTCAGCTCATCATTGACAATCTTGATGACCTGTTGGGCCGGGGTCAGGCTGTCGAGGACCTCGGCCCCCACCGCCCGTTCGTTGAGCCGGGCGATGAAGTCCTTGGCCACCCTGTAGTTGACGTCCGCTTCCAGCAGGGCCAGCCGCACCTCGCGGGTGGCCTCCTTGACGTCGTTCGGGGTGAGCTTCCCCCGGCCACGCAGCCGCCGGAAGGTGTCTTGTAGTTTTTCACTGAGGTTTTCGAACATGGCCCTAGAACCTCGCCTTGAGTCGCCTGATCAGCCGGTCCATGCGGGGCTTCAGCGGATGTCCCGGCTCGAGGGCGGCCACCGCTCTGGCCAGCGCGGCCACGAGCCGCTTGGCCGCGGTATCGCGCGCCGCCAATCCGAGACGGGACTCGTAATCTTCGAGGGACTCCTCGGCCCGGGAGAGGAGGTCGTGGACGGCTTGCCGGCTGACCCCGAGCAGCTCGCCGATCTCGCCGAGGGAGAGGTCGCTCTCGTAGTGGAGCGACAGGATCTCCCGCTGGCGTTCCGTCAAGAGCTGGCCGTAGTAGTCGCCGAGGAGGATGATCCGGTTGACCCGCTCCAGCGGACGTGCGGTTTCCGTCCGGGCTCGCTTCTTCATGCGCGACCTGCCTCTTCGGGCCGCGGCGCCCGCCATTCTCGCCCTGTCAAGGATAACCCCTTTACACCGTTATTCTAGACGACGACAGGGCCGTCGTCAAGTCGCCGGCTGAAAGACACGGCCGGCCGCCGTTCGGCGGCCTGAACGCCAACGTGAAGTCGGGCCGGGGCGCGTCGGCCGGAAGATGTTCAATGGTCCGGCGTCGCGTCGCCTTCCGGGAACAGTCCGGCGACGAACTTCTCGGCCGAAAAAGGCTGGAGGTCGTCGGCCGCTTCGCCAAGGCCGACGTACTTGACAGGGAGTCCGAGTTCGCCGGCGATGGCCACGATGACGCCGCCCTTGGCCGTCCCGTCGAGCTTGGTCAAGACCACGCCGCTGACGCCGACCGCGTCCCGAAAGACCCGGGCCTGCTGGACTGCATTGAGACCGGTGGTCGCGTCGACCACCAGGAGCACCTCGTGGGGCGCGCCGGGGATTTCCCGGGCCAGCACCCGTTGGACCTTCTTCAGTTCCTCCATCAGGTTGACCTTGGTGTGCAGTCGCCCGGCCGTGTCGACAATGACCACGTCGGCCCCGCGGGCCTGCGCCGCCTTGACCGCGTCGAAGGCCACGGCGGCCGGGTCCCCGCCGGCCTGGTGCCTGATGACCGTGGCTCCCGAGCGCTCGCCCCAGATGGCCAGCTGCTCGACCGCGGCGGCCCGGAAGGTATCGGCCGCCGCCAGGACGACCTGCCGCCCCTCGCCCCTCAGGCGGTAGGCGAGCTTCCCGATGGTCGTCGTCTTGCCGGTCCCGTTGACCCCGACGACCATGATCACCCGCGGCCCCGGGGCGCTCGGGCCGCCCGCAACCGGCTCGGCCTCGCCTCCGGCCTGCAGGCCCCCGGTCCCCGGGGCTTCGGCCAACGATAGCCGCCGGCGCAGTTCCTCGCGGAGGAGGCCCTTGACCGAAGCGGCCGAGGTCCCGCCCTCCTCCCGGCAACGCCGGCGGATGGCCTCGACGATGGCCGTCGCCCCGGCGACGCCCACGTCGGCCTGGATCAGGATGGCCTCCAGCTCCTCAAGGAGGTCGTCGTCGACCCGCCCGGTCCGCGCGACGAGGGCCTGAACCTTGTCGGTCAGGCCCTGCCTCATCTTCTGCAGGCCGCGACTGAAGCGGCCGAACCAGCCTTCTTTCTCGCTCACCGGAACCAGCCCTCTCTCTCGCTCACGAGAACCAGCCATCTCTTTCTTTCACCGGCCCTCTCGCCGGCCTCCCGGCCCCCATGCCGTCAACTGGCTTTCTCCTCCAGTTTCACCGAAACGAGCTTGGAGACGCCGCCTTCCTCCATGGTCACGCCATAGAGGACGTCGGCCACCTCCATCGTCCGCTTCTGGTGGGTGATGATGAGGAACTGCGTCCTCCTCGCCGTCTCCCTCAGGAACCTGGCGAAGCGCTCGACGTTGTTCTCATCGAGGGCCGCGTCGATCTCGTCCAGCAGGCAAAACGGGCTCGGTTTGACCTCCAGTACGGCGAACAGCAGGGCGATGGCGGTCAGCGCCTTCTCTCCGCCCGACAGGAGGGACAGGTTCTGCAGCGTCTTCCCCGGCGGCTGGGCCAGGATGTCGATGCCCGTCTCCAGGAGATTGCCCTCGTCGAGAAGGATCAATTCGGCCCGACCGCCCCCGAAAAGGCGCTGGAAGACCCGGGAGAACTGCTCCTTGATCAGCAGGAAGTGCTCCAGGAAGCGCTTCTTCATGACCTCGTCGATCTCTTCGATCAGCTTGAGCAGCTGCTCTCTGGCCTTCTCGAGGTCCGCGAACTGGGTCTTGAGAAAATCCAGGCGCTCCCTGGCCCGCTGGAAGTCGTCGATGGCCGCCAGATTGACCAGCCCGAGGGCCTCGATGCGGGCCTTCAACTCCTCAGCCTCGGCCTCCATGGCCGCCCGGTCGGTCAGCGGTTGGCCCTCGCCGGCCTCGGCCTCGAGGCGCAGCGGGTCGAGCCCGTAGTGCGTGGACAGCCGGTCCCGCAACCGTTGCAGCTCGGCCTCCAACCGGGCCTGCTCGACCTCGACCCCGCGGAGCCGGGCCGCCACGTTGTCCGACTGGCGGCGCAGGGTACGGCTCTCCTTCTCGGCGGCCACCAGCCCCTCCTCGAGAGACTTCCGCTCCGCCTCGGCCTTGGCCAGTTCCTCCTCCTCGGCCGCCTTCGTGGCTGCCAGGCGGGACCTCTCGGCCTCGTCGGCCTCGCGGGACCTGGCCACCTCAGTCGCCTGCGCCACCAAAGCCTGCCCCTGGGCGGCCAGGGCGGCGAGGTCCGTCTCCAGCTCCTCGCGGCGCCGCCGCCGCTCGGCCGTCGCGTTCGTCAGGCCGACCAGTTCCTGTCGCTGGGTGGCGACGGCCACCCGGCCGTCGTTCACCTGCGCGCTGAGGGCCTCGCGGCCGGCCGTCGCTTGGGCGAGTTCCTGCTCCTGGGCGGCGATCCGGCCGCGGATGGCCGCTTCTTCGTTCCTCAGGTCTTCCAGCCGCCGGCGGGCCTTCTCGACCGTCCGACCGGCCTCGGCCTCCTGCCGGTCCAGTTTCTCCCGCTCGAGTCCGAGGAGTTGCCGGTTGTAGGCGGCCTTCTTGGCTTCCTCTTCAGCCCGGGTCCGGTCACGGTCACCGGTGGCCAGGCGGATCTCCAGGCGGTGGCCGGCCTCCTGGGCCTTGGCCAGCTCGGCCTGGGCTGCCTCCCGGTCAGCGGTCAACCTGGTCAGCTCGGCCTGGGCCTTGTCCCTGGCCGTCTCCTCGCCGGACAGGCGCTGGGTCAGTTCGGCCAGCTCCCGGCGGCGTTCGAGGGGGCTGCCGGCCGCCGAACGCTGGCCCGCCCCGACCGCGACGACGCCGTCCGGGCCGACAACCTCGCCGGCCTCGGTGACCGCGGCGCGGCCGCCATAGACCCCGACGAGGTCCCAGGCCGACGAGAGGTCCGGGGTGACCACATAACCGTCGGCCAGCCAGGCCACCAGGTCTTCCCCGCCGGACCGGGCCCTGACCCAAGCGTCCAGACCCGGGACCGGTCGCCGATCGGAGGCCGCGCCGGCCGCCTCGCGCCTCGCCGGGGCGGCGTTCAGCCGCCTGACCACGTCGAGGGGGATGACCAGTAGACGCCCTTCGCGTCCGGTGTTCTCGGTCGCCAGCCGTTCGGCGGCGGCGGCCGTCTCGACCACCACGGCCTGGACCAGTTCCCCCAGGACCGCGTCGAGCTGCTGCTCGTGGCCGGGCAGGACCTCGATCAGCTCGGCCAGGCTCCCGACGACCCCGGCCCCGGCCGCCCGGTTCTCCTTCTTGGCCAGCAGGACCCGCCGAGAGGCCTCACCGTACCCCTGATAACCGGCTTCCATCTCGCGCAACAGGTTGAGCCGTGCCCGGAGGCCGCGGCAGGACTCGTCGTGCCGGACAAGTTCCTTCCGCGCCCCTTCGAGCCCGGCGGAGGCGGCCGTCCCGGCCTGTCGCCAGTGGGCCATCATAGCCTGGCAGGAGGCCAGCTCCCGGCGGACGCTCTCGAGTTCGTCACGGACGGCCACGGCGTTCTCGTCGGCCGCCCGCTGGGCCTCCTCGGCTTCCGCCGTTTCAGCCTCGAGCCGTTCGCGGCGGGCCGCGGCGGCCTGCTTGAGCTGCTGGGCCTCGCGGGTCCGGTTGCGCTCCTCGGCGGCCTCGTTGAGGGCCTCGATGAGTTCGCCTTTCAGCCGCTCCACGGTCTCCCGGGCCTGACCCAGTCGCCGGTCGGCCTCCTCCAGGCCGGCCGTTCTGGCCACCAGTTCTTCTTCCCCACGCCGCAGGACCTCGGTCAGCTCGGCCTGGCGCCGGTCCTCGGTCGCCAGCGACGCGGCGACCTCGGCCAGCCTGACCCGAAGCCCCTCGGCCTCCCTGACCTTCGCCGCTCGCTCGCGCTCGATGGACGCCAGCCGCTCGGCGGCCACCTCCCGCCGTCCTTCCAGGCGGACCAGGGCCTCGTTGGCCTCGGCCAGGGCCCGCTGGCGCTCGTCGGCCCGGGCTTCGGCTGAAGCCAGCCGCTCGCGCCCCGCGTCGACCTCGCCCTCCAGGGCGGCCAGCCGCTCGGCAGCCCGGTCGGCCTGCTCGCGGTGGCCCTGCGCTTTCTGCTGCAGGTCCGCAAGGCGTCTCCGGCCCGTGGTCACATCGGCCAGGTAAAGCTCGGTCTCCAAGGCCTGCAACCGCGACCGGTACTCCTGGTAGACCTGGGCCACCTGGTACTGCTTCTCGAGGGGCTCGATCTGAGCCTCGGTGGCGGCGATGATGTCGGCTACCCGGACCAGGTTCTGCTGGGTCTCCTCGAGCTTCTTCTGGGCGTCGCGTTTGCGGTTCTTGTAGCGGACGATGCCGGCGGCCTCTTCGAAGATGCCGCGGCGGTCCTCCCAACGGCTCGACAGGACGTTCTCCACCTGGCCTTGGCCGATGATGGAGTAGCCCTCCTTGCCCGCACCGGTGTCGGCAAAGAGGTCCTGGAGGTCTTTCAGGCGGCAGTCGTTCTTGTTGATGAGGTACTGCCCCTCGCCCGAACGGAACACCCGCCGGGTGACCGTGACTTCGCGATAATCGATGCCCAGGCCACCGTCGCCGTTGTCGATGGTCAGACCGACCTCGGCCATGGACAGCGGCCGCCGCTCGGTGCTGCCGGCAAAGATGACCTCTTCCATCTTCGTCCCCCGCAGTTGGCGCGCGCTCTGCTCGCCGAGGGCCCAACGGACGGCGTCGGCGATGTTGCTCTTGCCGCTGCCGTTGGGGCCGACGATGGCCGTCACGCCCGGCTCCAAGCCGAGCTCGACCTTGTCGGCGAAGGATTTGAACCCAAAGACCTCAAGACGCTTCAGGAACATCCGGGCACCCCCGATACCAGGAGAATGGCAGCCTGAGTGCCTCGGCTGCCAACCCCACGACCATTTTCCGTTAACTATTCTACCATAGGCTTCCCTGGCTCGAACAGGGGGCGGGAACGCCGCCCGACAAAAAGGCCCGCCGCGGACGCGGCCGGCCTTGTCAAAGCGGAGATTCCAGTCGGGGAAGCGACCAGATCAGCGTGGTCCGACAATGAACTTGATGGCCGTCCTCTCTTCCCCATCAATCTGGATCTCAGCGAAGGCCGGGATGGTGACGAGGTCGATTCCGTTGGGAGCGACGAAACCGCGGGTGATAGCGATGGCCTTGACCGCTTGGTTGACGGCTCCGGCTCCAACGGCCTGGAGTTCCGCCGTCCCTTTCTCGCGAAGCACCGCCGCCAGCGCTCCGGCCACGGACTTGGGCTTGGATAGGGCAGATACTTTTAGAATTTCCATGTGCCTTGGTTGCCTCCCCTACACAGTGTGGAGCCTGATGTGCCCGTTCCGCGATTGTGCCTAGTGTATTCGACCCGACCTCCAGGATTCCTTCCCTGTCTGAAAATAAAGCCAATTGTTGCCAGCCTCCGAGGGCAGCCCACCGGCTTTTCAAAGGCCTTCATAGGCTAACCAGCCTTCCCCTTTTCCGACCCCGTTCGCGTTCCGGAATCAGGCCGGCGCCCGCGGGACAATCGCCGCGGCCACGACCGCCCCGACCGGGATGCCCATCGGTCCGGATTCCGGCACCGCTCCGGCGGCGACAACCTCCGGCCGGGCCGGAGGGGCCCCTCCGGCCTTCCCACCGGCGACGGGCTCCTGGGTCCTCCCCCGTCCGGTCTTGGCCCGGCCGGCCCCCTTGGCCTGGGCCTTCTCCAGGGCCTTCCTGGCGGCGACCTGCTCGGCCTCCTTCTTGCTGGCCCCCTTGCCACGGGCGATGACCCGGCCCCTGAGGACGATGCCCACCGTGAAGACCTTGGCGTGGTCAGGGCCGCGCTCATCGATGAGTTGATAGCTCAGACCGGCCCCGTCTTTCTGCATCTTCTCCTGTAGGGCCGTCTTGTAGTCCGACGGCTGCCCGCCGGTACCGGCGGCCTCCAGGGCCGGTCCCAAAAGGCGCAGGACGAGATCCTTCGAAGCCATCAGCCCGCGGTCGAGATAGACCGCGCCGATGACGGCCTCGAAAGCGTCAGCCAGGAGCGACCGCCGCGTCCTCCCGCCCGAAACCTCCTCGCCCCGCCCGAGGTACATGTGCTCGCCGAGGTCCAGCTCGCGGGCCTTCTCCGCCAGGGAGGCCTCGCAGACCACGACCGCCCGGATCCTGGTGAGGTCGCCCTCGGGCAGGTCGCGGAACCGCTTGTAGAGATAATCGCTGACCGAGACCTGGAGGACGGCGTCGCCGAGGAACTCCAAGCGTTCGTTGTCATCGACGTGGTTCTCCCGGCGCTCGTTGGCGAACGACGAATGGGTCAGGGCGTTCAGCAGGTATTGCGGGCGTTTCATCCGGATGCCCAGCTTCTCTTGGAGCCGGTGCAGGTTCTCCTCAGGAGAGGCGAAATCCACTGGTTCGGTGGCCGCGGGCGCGGGCGGCAAAGGCCTCACCCCTCAATGTTCTATGTGGTAACATGTCCGTCCGGAGAGTACTTCTTGACCACCAGGGTGGCGTTCTGGCCGCCGAAGCCGAAGGAGTTGGACATGGCCACCTCGACGGGGGCCCGGCGGGCCCGGTTGGGCACATAGTCCAGGTCACACTCAGGGTCCGGCTGCTCGAGGTTGATCGTCGGGGGGACAAGGCCCTCCTGGATGGCCCGGATGCAGGCGATGAACTCGATCGCCCCGGCCGCCCCGAGAAGGTGCCCGGTCATCGACTTGGTCGAGCCGACCATCACCCGGCGGGCGTGCTCGCCGAAGAGGGCCTTGATGGCCTGGGTCTCGCCGGCGTCGCCCTTGGGGGTCGAAGTGCCGTGGGCGTTGATGTAGTCCACGTCCTCGGGCCGCAGGCCCGCGTCGCGCAAGGCGGCGGCCATCGAGCGACGGCCCCCCTCGCCCTCCGGGGCCGGTTCGACCATGTGGTAGGCATCGGCCGTCAGCCCGTAGCCGACGAGTTCGGCGTGGATCCGGGCCCCGCGGGCCAGGGCGTGCTCGAGGGATTCGAGGACGACCATCCCCGCGCCCTCGCCGATGACGAACCCGTCGCGGTCCTTGTCGAACGGTCGCGAAGCCCGCTCCGGCTGATCATTACGGGTCGACAGGGCCTTCATAGCGCAGAACCCGCCGACGGCCAGGGGGACGATGGCCGCCTCGGTGCCGCCGGCGATGGCCACATCGGTTTCGCCCCGCTGCACCGACCGGGCGGCCTCGCCGATGGCGTTGGCCCCCGAGGCGCAGGCGGTGACAATGGTCAGGCTGGGCCCCTTGGCCCCGAACAGGATCGAGACGTGCCCGGCGGCGATGTTGCCGATCATCATCGGGACGAAGAATGGGCTTATCCGGCCGGGGCCCTTCGTCCGCAGGGTCTCGAACTGGTCGGTCAGGGTCTCCATGCCGCCGATGCCGCTTCCGACAAAGACCCCAAAACGCTCCGGGTCTTCCTGGGCCGGGTCGAGGGCGGCGTCCTCAGCGGCCATCCGCGCGCCAGCCACGGCGAAGTGGGCGAAACGGTCCATCCGGCGGGCTTCCTTGCGGTCCATGTAGGCCCCCGGCTCGAAGTCCCTGACCTCCCCGGCGATCTGGCTGTCCAGGGCCGACGGGTCGAAGCGGGTTATCCTGGCGATCCCCGACCGGCCGCCGGTGAGCCCTTCCCAAAACGCGCGGAGACCGGTGCCGAGGGGCGTGATGGCCCCCATGCCGGTCACCACGATTCTCTTTTTATCCATTTTGCCACCATCAACAAGGGGCTGGTGACGAACCGAGCCCGTAGTGTAAGAAATCCCGGGGCGGACCCTCGGGACTTCTTTTGTTGCTATTGCCTTGTTCCCGGCGCCCGTGGGGGGCCGGTCGATGCTCATGCCGCCGCGTTACGCTTGATGTAGTCGACGGCGTCGCCCACGGTGACGAGCTTCTCGGCGTCCTCGTCCGGTACCTCGAGGTCGAATTCCTCCTCGAGGGCCATCACCAGTTCCACCAGGTCCAACGAGTCGGCTCCGAGGTCGTCGATGAAGGAAGCTTCGAGGCTGACCTCGTCCTCACCGACCCCGAGCTGATCGACGATGATGGTCTTGACCTTCTCAAAGATGGCGTCTTTACCGGCCAATGCGGGTTACCTCCTCACGTGGTCTCTCCGGCTCTTGGGTGATGCTCCGGGCTAAATCGAAAGCCCGCCGTCCACCACGACGGTCTGCCCGGTTATGTACCCAGCGGCGGGCGATACGAGAAAGACGATCACCTCCGCCACTTCCTCGGGTCGCCCGAAGCGCTCGAGGGCGATGCGCTTCAGGTAAGACTCGCGGGCTTCTCCCGGAAGCTCACGGGTCATGTCCGTCTCGATGAACCCGGGAGCCACGGCGTTGACGGTGATGTTCCGCGAGCCGAACTCGCGGGCCAGCGTCCGCGTCAGAGCGATGACTCCGGCCTTGGCCGCGCTGTAGTTGACCTGGCCCGGGCTGGCCATGAGGCCGGCCACCGAGGCAAGGTTGACCACCCGGCCGAACCTCTGTTTGAGCATCGGCCGCGCGGCGGCCCTAAGGCAGTTATAAACGCCCTTGAGGTTTGTGTCAAGGACGGCGTCCCAACTATCCTCGCTAAGGCGCAGGAGTAGATTGTCCCGCGTAATCCCGGCATTATTCACCAGTATATCCAGGCGCCCGTAGCGTTCCAGCACTTCGGAGACCATTTTGGCGGCGTCGGCGGCGCGGCTCACGTCGGCCTGGACGGCGAAGGCCTCCCCGCCGGCGGACTTGATCTCCTCGACGACTCCGAGCGCCGCTTCCTTGCTCGCCGAGTAGTTGACGGCGACTCTGGACCCGGCCCTGGAGAGGGCGAGAGCGGCGGCGCGGCCGATGCCCCTAGACGCCCCAGTGACAAGGGCCGCCCGATCCTCAAGAATCATCTTAGCAAACCTCCCCCCAATAATCAAGGAATTTTTCCAGGCTGTTTCCATCCTCGACATTGAGGGCGCGTGTTTCCGGCGCGATCCGCTTGAGGAATCCAGACAGTGTCTTTCCAGGCCCGACCTCGACGAAGGTGTCGACCCCGTCGGCCCTCATCCGGCGGATGGAATCCTCCCAGAGCACCGGTCGTGAGACCTGGTCGATGAGGGAGCGACGGATATCCTCGGGGGCACGGACATAATCGGCCGAGACGTTGGCCACCACCGGCACGCGGGCCTCTTTGACCTCGACCAGTCCGAGGTCAGCGGCCAGCCGCTCGCCGGCGGGCCGCAGGAGGCGGCAGTGGAAGGGCCCGCTCACCGCGAGCTTGACCGCTTTGGCCGCGCCCATCACACGAGCGAGGGCCACGGCCTTCTCCACGGCCTGGGTCTCCCCGGCGATGACGGTCTGGCCGGGGCAGTTGAAGTTGGCCGGCTCGACCACGCCGGCCTCGGCCGCTTCGCGGCAGGCCCGCTCGACGTCCGGCCGGGCGAGCCCGATGACGGCGGCCATGGCCCCCTGCCCGGCCGGGACGGCCTCCTGCATGTACCGTCCACGGCGCCGGACGAGTCCGATGGCTTCACTGAATGAAAGCGCCCCGGCCGCTACCAGCGCCGCGTATTCCCCAAGGGAGAGCCCGGCGAGGGCGTCGGCCGCCACGCCGTGCTCGCGGAGCACGGCCAGGCAGGCCACGGAGGTGGCGAGGATGGCCGGTTGGGTGTTGACCGTCTCCCGGAGGACTTCCTCTGGTCCTTCGAAACACATCCGACCGAGGTCGAAGCCGAGGCTGTCGCCGGCTTCCTCGAAGACTTGACGGGCCTGCGGGTAACGCTCGGCCAGTTCCTGACCCATGCCGACGTACTGGGCCCCCTGGCCCGGGAAGATAAAGCCGACTCTGCTCATTGGGAACCTTGGAACCTCCGGGGAAAGTGACGTGGTTGGAATGACCGACTGGGTCACGACCGAGGGGCCAGGCCGCCCAGGCCGTAGAAGATGGTCGCCAGTGTCCCCGGACCGGTGTGGGCGCCGACGACCGGGCCGATGTCGGCGATGGTCGCCTCATCGACCTCGAAGGCCCCGCGGATGGCCTCGAGGAGCTTCTCCGCCTGGTCCTTGGCGGCGGCGTGGATGACCGCCACCCGGATGCGCTTTTCCGGCCCCATCTTCTGCTGCATCAGCTCCACGAGCCGCGGGATGACACGGTTCTGACCGCGCAGCTTCTCATAGGGCGCGACGATGCCGTCCTCCAGCGTCAGGACGGGCTTGATGTTGAGGAGCGAACCCAGGAGGGCCGAAGCCTTGCCGATACGGCCGTTCCGCCTCAGGTACTCCAGCGTGTCGACGCAGAAGAAGACGCCGACGTTCTTGACCATCCGATCGATCAGGGCGAGCACCTGCTCCTTGGACCAGCCGGCGCGCACGGCGCGGGCCGCCTCAATGACGGTCACGCCGAAAGTCATCGAGGCCCCCTTGGTGTCGACCAGCTCGATGTCCACCCCTTCGACCATCGCCTTGGCGAGGACGGCCGACTGAAAAGTCCCCGATAGGTGCGACGACAGGTGGATCGAGAGAATCGTGTCCGCTTCCGACTTCAGGGCGTTGTAGACGGCGGCGAAATCCGCCGGTGATGGTTGCGACGTCTTAGGGTGGTGCGGAGATGAGATGAGTTTGGCGTAGAAGTCCTGGGCCTTCAGTTCGACCCCGTCGAGATAGCTCTCGGGGCCGAAGAAGACGGTGAGCGGCACGACCGTCAGTCCGAGGTCGCGGGCGATCTCCTGCGGAAGGTCCGCCGTGCTGTCCGTGACGATCTTGATCCGGGCCACCATGATCCCCTCCCTACCAGACTCAATCGGGTCTCTATGATACCGGCGGCGCCGGCCTTACCGGCACCAGCGCAACGCCGTGGAACCCCAGGTCAGGCCGGCTCCGAAGGCCACCAGGACGACCACGTCGCCCCGCTTGATGCGGCCGCTCCGGACCGCCTCGTGGAGGGCCACCGGGATTGACGCCGACGACATGTTGCCAAATTCGCCGATGTTCACGATGACCTTGTCGGCGGGCAGCCCGAGGCGCCTGGCCGCCGCGTCGATGATCCTCCGGTTGGCCTGGTGCGGCACCAGGAAGTCGACGTCCTCGCGGGAGAGGCCGGCCCGCTCGATGGCCGCGTCGGCGGCCTCGCCCATGACCTTGACGGCGAACTTGAAGACATCGCTGCCGCTCATGTGGATGTAGTGCAGCCTCTTGTCCACCGTCTCATGGCTCGCCGGCAGCCGCGAGCCGCCGGCGGGCTGCATCAGCAGCTCGCCGCCGGAACCGTCGGCGCCCAGAACGGTCGAGAGGATGCCCTCTCCCTCGCCGACCGGCCTGAGCACCGCCGCTCCGGCCCCGTCCCCGAAGAGGACGCAGGTCGCCCGGTCGGTGTAGTCGGTGATCTTGGTCAGCGTCTCGGCCCCGATGACCAGGACCGTGTCGTAAGTGCGGCTGGCCACGAACTGGCCCCCGACGGCCAGACCGTAGATGAACCCGGAACACGCCGCCTCGATGTCGAAGGCGGCCGCGCGAGTGGCGCCCAGCCTGGCCTGGAGGAGGCAGGCGGTGGACGGGAAGGGCATGTCCGGGGTCACCGTGCAGACGATGATCAGGTCAAGGTCGGCCCCGGTCAGCCCGGCGTCGGCGAGGCCCTCGACCGCCGCCTGGTAGGCCAGGTCGGACGTGGCTGTCTCGGGCCGGGTGATGTGCCGTGCGCCTATGCCGGTGCGGGTCTTGATCCACTCGTCGGAGGTGTCGACCATCTTTTCCAGGTCGTTGTTGGTAAGTAGGTCTTCGCCGGCCGCGGCTCCAAGGCCGGCAATGCCCACGGGACGGAGAGGTTCAGGCATCGGCTGATTTACCCCACGAGGCCATGGCTCGTTCCATTTCGGCCAGGGCTCCCGTACGAACGAACTCACCGGCGACGCGGACCCCGTTCTCGATGGCCCGCGCGCCGGAACTGCCGTGACACTTGATGAACCCACCCTTGACGCCCAGGAACGGAGCGCCGCCGTATTCGGCGTAGTCCAGTCGTTTTCTGACCCGGCCGAAGGCTGGTTTGAGCAAGGCTGCGGCCAGCATGGTCAGGCGGCTCCGGGTCAGCTCTTCCTTGATCATCCCCAAGAGCCCCTGGGCCACGCCCTCAGCCGTCTTGATGATGGCGTTGCCGACAAACCCGTCACAGACGATTACGTCGACCCGTCCCTCGAGGACCTCGCGGGCTTCGACGTTGCCGGCGAAGTTGATCGGGGCGGTCTTCAGGAGGGCGTAGGTCTCCTTGGTCAGGTTGGAGCCCTTGGCTTCCTCGACCCCGACATCGCTCCACCC
>JAJZPE010000166.1 GCA_021811325.1 Bacillota bacterium | reverse complement strand
TAATAGAGCGGTCCGCTCATTTTGTCAAGGGCTCGCAACGCCTGAAGATCCAGGAGGCAAAAGCGGCCCTGGAGACTGAGGCAAAGACCAAGGCTCAACCCGCGCAGCAACCGGACCCAAGTGATCCGCCACGGGGAGGGGGCAAGAGGAAGTGCAAGGCCAAAGAGCTTCCCCGAGAGCGCGACCAGCGGAACCTTACCGATCCTGACTCACGGATCATGCGTTCGGGCAAAACGTCGGGTCTCCCCCGGGGCGACTTTCCTTTTCCTCACAGGGCCATCGCCTCGAGCCGCTTGATCCGGTCGGCCACCGGCGGATGGGTGTCGAAGAGGCGGTCCATCCTACCCTCTGCGTCTTTCAGCGGGTTGTAGATGTAGAGGTGGGCGGTGGCCTTGTTGGCCACCTCAAGTGGCTCGGGGTCGGCGGCGATCTTCCGCAAGGCGTCGGCCAGCCCCTTCGGGTATCGGGTCAGCAGGGCGGCGGAGGAGTCGGCGAGGTATTCGCGCTGCCTGGAGATGGCCAGTTGCATCAGGGCGGCGAAGAACGGGGCGAGGATGGCCATGACCAGGCCGACCAGCAGGATGATGGCCTCGGCCCCGTTACCGCCGTCGCGGTTCGAGCGGCGGCGGGAGCGGCCGCTCCGCCAGGTATAGCGGACCATCCAGTCGGAGAGCAGGGTGACCACGCCGGCCATGGTCACGGCGATGGTCATCAGAAGGATGTCCCGGTTCCTGATGTGGGACATCTCGTGGGCGATGACCCCCTCCAGTTCGAGCCGGTCCATCTTCTGGACGAGGCCGGTGGTCACGGCGATGACGGCGTGCTGCGGGTCGCGTCCGGTGGCGAAGGCGTTGGGCGCGGTGTCGTCGATGACGTAGACCTTCGGCGCCGGCACACCGGCCCCGATGGCCAGGGCCTCGACGATGTTGTAGAGGTACGGGTTGTCCTCCTTGGCCAGGGGCTTAGCCCGGCTGATCGACAGGACCATCCGGTCGCTGTAGTAGTAGCTGACCCAGGTCATGGCGACGGCGATGACCACCGCCAGGACCACCCCCGAGTAGCCCAGCCCGTTGACCCGGGCGAAGGTGTAGGCGATGAGCCCGATGAGCAGGGCGAAGAAGAACATCAGGAGCCATGACCGTCTGACGTTACCGGCGATCTGCTGGTACACAGGACAGCTCTCCTTTGGGGCGGCCGGCCTCGGGGTAGGGCCGGCCTCGGACGAGGGCGGGCCAGCCCTTCGCCGCTTAGAACTTGACCTTGGGTACCTCGCGCTCGGCCTCGGGGGCCTCGAAGTATTTCTTCTCGCTGAAGCCCATCGACCTGGCGAAGATGACGTTCGGGAAGCTCTGAATCGAGGCGTTGAAGCGGAGGACGCTGTCGTTGTAGAACTGGCGGGCGTAGGCGATCTTGTTCTCGATCCCGGCCAGCTCTTCTTGGAGCATGAGGAAGTTCTGGTTGGCCTTCAGCTCAGGGTACGCTTCGGCCACCGCGAACAGGCTCTTCAGGGCCTGGGTCAGCTGATTGTTGGCCTCTGCCTGCTCGGCGACGCTCCCGGCGCCGACCATCTGGGCCCGGGCCTTGGTCACCATCTCGAAAGTGTCGTGCTCGTGGGCGGCATAGCCCTTGACCGTTTCGACCAGGTTTGGGACCAGGTCGTTGCGTCGCTTCAGTTGGACGTCTATCTGCGACCAGGCGTTCTCCACCCGATTCTTCGAGACCACCAGCGAGTTGTACATGGCGATCCCGATGAGGACCAGCACGGCCAGCAAGCCAAGGACGTAGAACAATCCCACCACTCCCTATCCAGATTGGGCCGTCTTGGGGACCATTCTCGGCGAAGACGCTTACAGTAGCATTATACTTCGCGCCCCCCGGGCGGCAAACCTTCGTTTAGGGCCTCAGCGGCAAGGGCCGACCATACGCAGGAGGATTCGGCCGGTCGGTGACGGAATTTGCCATGTGGCGCGGTGGATTTGCCCAAGGCCCCGCCAGCTCACCGCGCCATCAGCACGCACCACTCGAGGATCGTGTCGGCCGCCGGGAAACCGTCGATGGCCGCACCGGGAACGAGCTCACTCGTGGGCGTGGGGCGGGCCGGCGCCAGCCGGCCGTTGGCCGCCTCCACGCGCCAGCCAGCGGCCGCGAAGGCCTCGAGCGCAAGGCGCTTGAAGAAGAAGGTCTCCAGCCCATGCCGGCGCAACAGCGGGCCGTTGACCGGGTCGTCCTCCGGGCAAAAGCTCGTCACGGCGAGGAACGTCCCGGAAATGGCCCGTCGCAGTTCCTTCAAGAGGGTTCCCGGCTGCTCGATGTTGGGCAGCCCCTGGTTCGTGGTCATCGTCGCCACCGCCCCGTCTTTGAAAGGCGTTCGCCTGGCGTCAAAGGCGAGGAAGCTGACCCGGTCGCCCAGCCCGAGAGAGTCGAAGCGACGCCGGTCGCGCCTGAGGACGCGCGGGCTGAAGTCGGTGGCCACGATTGGTCGGGTCAGGCGCCGGGCCATCTCCTCGACCAGACCGCAAGTCCCTGAGGCCAGGTCGACAGCTGGACCGTCCTCCCCCGCCAGACGGTCGACGACGAAATCGATCTGGCTCTTGTAGGCCGCATGGTGTTCCGACGTGTAGAGCCTCGGGTAAGCCAGCCGCGAGACCTCGCCGGCGGTCGCGAAGTCACCCCGGTCGGCGAGGATGGAAGCCCGAAAGAACTGGTCGGCCGGGCTGAGGCTTTCGATTGGCGAGTTCATCAGCTTGTCTTCAATTTCGGGGTGCCCGCGCAGGAAGGCGGCGATTCCGCTCTCGGATTCCTCCCAAAGGTCGTGCCGGGGCAGGTCCGGGGTCAGAAACAGGCCGATACCCTCTTGGACCGGATAGGTTGACCCGCACTCGACGCAGGCAGCCTCGGCCTCTTCGAGGCGGTCACCCCTTCTATCGCCGAAGCGCCACCGCAAGGCGCCGTGGCAGGCCGGGCACTCAAGCCTTTCCATCAGGAAGTCCCTCAAACCAGACCCTCCCCCCGGACCCCGCCACAAGGGGCGGGCAGCCCGCGAAGACTATAGGTGTGCCGGGGGCGGCCCCCCACCCAGCAGCTGGTAGCTCTGTATGGTTCGTCCCAGGAAGCCCGTTCACCTGCGCCCCGTCAGACCGGCACCGAGGAGGGTCACCTGATGATCCGCGATTACAACCCCGAGGACCTCGCGAGAGTCATCGCCATGGTCCAGAAGGGCGATACGAAGTCGGCCGACGAGGTCGTCGAAGTCCTGGGCAAGTATCGTTCACTGGTTTACACCGATGGCCGGGGGATTCGCGGGGTCGCCTGCGTCCTGGAGGAGCAACCGCAAGACTATAACCTGCGGATTTACGTCGACCCCACCCACCGGCGCGGGGGCATCGGCGCCGCTTTGTGGCAGGCGGCCGTGGCGACCCTCAAGGAGATGGGGCCGGCCGGTCGGGTGACCGTTCGTTACCGGTCGGACAAGGGCGACTCGCGGGCCTTCTACGCCGCGAGAGGGTTCAAGCCTTGGTACGCCATGGACTACCTGCGTCACGCGGGTCCTCGCTTCCCCACCCCGTCGCTCAACGTCAGGCCTTACGACGACCGCTATTTCCAGGCCTTCATCCGGATGCGGAGCGACGCCTTTTACCCCGTCCGCAAGGCCTTCGACCACAAGCCTTACCGCATCTACGACCAGGACAACCGCGAGGAGTACCGCCAGGCCTGCCTGCGTTCGCGGGACGACATGTTCCTGGCCTTCGACGGTGATGAACTGGTCGGCTGCACTGAAGTCATCAAAGACTTCATCGACGTGGTCGGGGTGACCCCGGCCCACCAGGGCAAGGGCTATGGGAAGGCCCTGACGCAGTTCTCCGCGAACCTCCTCCGCGACCGCGGCCACACCGTCCAGCGCACGGCGGTGGTCGTCGGCAACACGAAAGCCCAGGCTTTGTACGACCGCCTGGGCTTCGAGCGCTCTCAGACCAACGAGTGGGCCTGCCTGCAGATGCCCGATAAGTGAGAGGCCGCTCTGCGGTGGCCCTGCACCCCGCAGGCGCCCAGGACAAGGAAACGCACGGCGGCTCAGCCTCCCGTCAGTTCGGTCCGGCTCCGGAGCAACCGGGCCCGCTTGAACCACTGGAGCGCATCGGTCAGGCTCTGGCGCAGCGGCCGCGGGCGCCAGCCAAGCTCGCGGGTGGCCTTGTTTTGCGGCTTCTTGGAGGAAACCCGAGTGGCACCCGAGAAGCGTTCGGCGAGGTGAATGACGACGAACACCTTCAGAGTGGCTCTCCTTCAGATGGCCTCGGCCGGCCTGGACCAGCCGGCCAACCTGGCCAAAGGCGAGGCGTTCTGCCGCCGGGCCCAATTGATGGGGGCCGACGTGGCCCTCTTCCCCGAGCTGTGGAACATCGGATACCAGCTCCCGGACCGCGCCGCCCGCGACGACCCGGACGCCCTGGCCCGCTGGGCCGGCCAGGCCATCACCGCCGAGAGCCCGTTCGTGCGCCATTTCGTGGGTCTGGCCAAAGAGCTCGAGATGGCTATTGCCCTGACCTACCTTGAAAAGTGGGACGGCGCCCCGCGGAACACCGTGTCCGTCATCGACCGGCGCGGGCGGATTGTCCTGACCTACGCCAAGGTCCACACGTGCGAGTTTGACCGCGAGGCCGCCCTGACCCCCGGCGACGGCTTCCGCGTCGTCGACCTCGACACCGGCCGGGGTAAAGTCAAGGTCGGGGCGATGATCTGCTTCGACCGGGAGTTCCCCGAGAGCGCCAGGGTCCTGATGCTACAGGGGGCGGAGGTCATCCTGACGCCAAACGCCTGCGACCTCGAGGTCAACCGGCTCGGACAGCTCAGGGCGCGGGCCTACGAGAACATGGTCGGCGTGGCCGTGGCCAACTACGCCGTCCCGCAGGACAACGGCCACTCCGTGGCTTACGACCCGATCGCTTTCACGGCCGACGAAAAACCGCGTGACACCCTCGTCATCGAGGCCGGCGGCGATGAAGGAGTCTACCTGGCCACCTTCGACCTTGATCGCCTCCGCGCCTGGCGGGCCGGCGAAGTCTGGGGCAACGCTTTCAGAAGGCCAGAGTGCTACGGGCTCCTGACGGCGACCACGGTCGAAGCCCCTGGCGGGATGCCAC
>JAJZPE010000165.1 GCA_021811325.1 Bacillota bacterium | reverse complement strand
TGATCATCGGGGCGGCGACGGGGATGACCAGCATCGCCGTTATCTGCTGGGCCGTACGGTAGCTGGAGACGCGGCTCGAGACGAAGACGGCGAAGGAGACCCCCAGGAACAGGAGCAGCGGGATGAAGACGAACATGGAGAAGAGCCAGGCGGCGTCGGGGAAGGTCGGGTGCCCGAAGGCCCTGGCCGTGCCGATCCGGGCGAAGACGCTGTAGAGGCCGAAGGCGACCCACGAGGCGCCGAGCCCCAGGACGATCGACGTCAGGATCTTGCCCAGGAACAACTCGTTGTCGCTGAGCGGGGCCACGCAGAGCGGCTCGAGGGTCCGGCGCTCCTTCTCCCCGGCAAAGCTGTCGGCGGCGATGATCGAGGTCACGGCGAGGGGGATGATCCAAAACATCGGGAAGGCCACGACCTTTATCATCATGGTCACGAGCATCTGGGCCGGGGTGGCCCCTTCCGGCAGGCCGAGCGAGCCCCAGGGGATGTTCTCCACGCCATGCATGCTCTTGGCCCCGCGGAGCGGGTCGAGCATGATGAACCCGAAGATGCCCACCAGGAGCACGGGCGGCAGGATGACGCTCATGGCCAGGTTGGGGTCGCGGAAGATCTCCTTCACCTCACGTTTGGCGATGACGACGGCTTTGCGCATTCTGGGCTTCCTCCTCAATCCGCTTCCCGCGAGTCGTGCATCAACTCGAGGTAGACGTTCTCCAAGGACTGCTCATCCTGGTTCAAGGCGACGATCTGCCCGCCGGCGGCGACGACAGTCTGGATGATCAGCGGGTTGAGCTTCTGCGCGTCGGTCGTCGAGTAGGTGATGACGTCGCCGGCCTGCTCCACGCCCGTGACTTCGGGGTGGACGGCGGCGAAACGCCGCACCACCTCGGCCATCTCCGCGGCCCGTTCCCGGACGTGGAGCTTGCAGAGGCGCTCCTTCCCGCCGGCCAGGCGGGCCCGCAGCTCGTCGGCGGTGCCGAGGGCCACCACCCGGCCCTGGTTGATGAGGGCGATGCGGTCGCAGAGGCGTTCGGCCTCGGCCAGGTTGTGGGTGCAGAGGACAAAAGTCCGCTGCTTGTCAGCCTTCAGCTCGAGGACATAGTCGCGGACGACCTTCGCGCTCTCGGGGTCGAGGCCGGAGGTGGGCTCGTCGAGGAAGATGACCTGGGGGTCATGGATGAGCGTCCGGGCGACGGCGATCTTCTGCTTCATGCCCTTGGAGTACCGGGCCAGCCGGTCGGTCCGGCGCTCCCAGATGCCGAGCATCTTCAGGAGCCGCTCGGCCGACGCGCGGCGGTCCGCGGCCGCCATCCCGTAGAGGTCCCCGAAGAAGTCGAGGTACTCGAGGGCGTTGAGGCGGTCATAGAGCCCCGGGCTCTCGGTCAGCAGGCCGATGCGCTCGCGGATGCGCTCGGCGTTCCCGGCGTCAGTGATATCCAGGCCGAGGACCCGGCCGCTGCCGCCGGTCGGCTCGTACAGGCAGGCGAGCAGGCGCACGGTGGTCGTCTTGCCCGCGCCGTTCGGCCCGAGCAAGCCGAAGATCTCACCGGCCCGGACCTCGAAGCTAACGTCGCGCAGGGCGACCGTGTTCCCGAAGGTCTTGGCGAGGTTGTAGGCCGCGATCACCGGGGCTTGGTTGGAGCTGCCGTTGGGGGGCATGGGTTGACCCGCCTTTCGAGTGTACTAATACGCTAGTACACCTGTAATATAGCAAGTCCAGGAGTGGTTGTCAACCGCCCAAGGTCGCCCTTCCCCTTGACCTGTGGCGCGGCTTATGCCATAATGAGCATATAAGCATTAGCTTATGGACACATAAGCCCTAACCATAATGATGGCTTATCCCGAACGCGTGGGCCCCCGAACGGACGGGCCCCCGAACGCATGGACCGGCCGAGCGCCCGCCTCAGGCAGACAACCCGCGAACCGGACCTGGAAGAAGGTGACCTCAGTGACCACCGATAGACTGGCGGAAGTCCTCAAGGCCCTGGCCGACCCGGCCAGACTGCGCATCCTCGGGCTGCTGAAGCCTGGGGAGCTGTGCGTCTGCGAGCTCGTGGCGGCCCTCGACATGACCCAGCCCGCCGTGTCCCAGCACCTGACCCGCCTGAAATACGCCAAGCTGGTCAAGGACCGGCGGCAGGGACAGTGGACCTTCTACGAGCTGGACCCGGGGCCCGACGCCCTGCCCATCGTCGACGCGGCCCTCGCCGCCGTCGGCCCGCTGGGCAGGGAATGGTCCAGGCTCAAAGCGTTCTCGGCGGACACGGGCCCGGACGGCCGGCGCTGTCCGCCGCCCCGCAACAGCAGCCGTTAACCCCCCCAAACCACACTCTCCAGGAGGCGATCCCGTTGGACATCAAGATCCTCGGCCCCGGGTGCCCCAACTGCCAACGCCTGGAAGCGCACGTCCGCCAGGCCGTCGGCGAACTCGGCCTCACCGCGCAGGTCGGCAAGGTCACCGACGTCGCCGAGATCATGGGCTACGGCCTCATGCGGACGCCGGGTCTGGTTGTCAACGGCCAGGTCAAGGTGGCCGGCCGCGTCCCGGCCCTCGACGAGGTCAAGCAAATCCTCGCCGCCGCATCCAGAAAGTGACCTCCAGGAATCGAGGCAGCATCCATGCTCAACTGGTTGGCTGAGGCCGTCACCTACCGCCTCCTGGGCCTGAACCCGAGCACCCGCCTGGCCGAGGCGCTCCGCTTCTTCCTCTACGACACCGTCAAGGTCCTCCTGATGCTGACCCTGATCATCTACGCGGTGGCCGTCATCCGGAGCTTCTTCCCGCCTGAGCGGGCCAGGCGGCTCCTCAGCGGGCGTTCGCAGTTCCTCGGCCACATCGCCGCGGCGCTGCTCGGCATCGTCACCCCGTTCTGCTCGTGCTCGGCCGTGCCGCTCTTCATCGGCTTCACCGAGGCCGGCATCCCCCTGGGCGTGACGTTCTCCTTCCTCATCTCCTCGCCGATGGTCAACGAGGTGGCCCTGGTGCTACTCTGGGGTCTCTTCGGCGGGCGCATCGCCCTCCTCTACATCGCCACCGGGGTGACCGTGGCCATCGTTGCCGGCGTGGTCATCGGCCGCCTGCGTCTCGAGGGCTGGGTCGAGGACTACGTCTACCAGATAAAGATGGGGGAGACGGCCGAGGAGAAGCTCACCTGGACGATGCGCCACGAGCGGTCCCTGCAGTTCACGGTCGACCTCCTCAAGCGCATCTGGCCGTATGTCCTCGTCGGCATCGGGGTCGGGGCCTTCATCCACGGCTACGCGCCGCAGGACTTCCTGGTGCGCTACGCCGGGCCCACGAACCCCTTGGCCGTCCCCATCGCCGTGGCCATCGGGGTGCCCCTCTACTCCAACGCCGCCGGGACCGTCCCCATCGTCCAGGCCTTGATGGAGAAGGGCCTGCCGATGGGCACCGCCCTCGCCTTCATGATGGCCGTCACCGCCCTGAGCCTGCCGGAGATGGTCATCCTACGCCGGGTCCTCAAGCCCAAGCTCATCGCCGTCTTCGTGGCCATCATGACCGTGACCATCATCTTCGTCGGGTACCTGTTCAACGCCGTTCTTTGAAGGGAGTTGTCGAACCGATGGCCGTCACCCGTCCCGCCCCGAGCCCCGCCCGGCTCTCGCTGCTGGACCGTTTCCTGACCCTCTGGATCTTCCTGGCCATGCTGGCCGGCGTCGGCGCCGGGTACTTCGTCCCGGGGGCCGCCGAGGCCCTGGGCCGGCTCAGCGTGGGCACGACCTCGATCCCCATCGCCGTAGGGCTCATCTGGATGATGTACCCGCCCCTGGCCCGGGTCAAATACGAGGAACTGGGCAAGGTGGCCAAGGCCGGCAAGCTCTTCGTCCTGTCCCTTGTGCAGAACTGGGTCATCGGACCGGTCCTGATGTTCCTCCTGGCGGTCCTCTTCCTGCGCGACAAACCCGAGTACATGGCCGGCCTCATCCTCATCGGACTGGCCCGCTGCATCGCCATGGTCCTAGTTTGGAACGCGCTGGCCAAGGGCGACTCCGAGTACGCCGCCGCGCTGGTCGCCCTGAACTCGATCTTCCAGATCCTCTTCTACTCGACCTTCGCTTACTTCTTCATCACCGTCCTGCCGCCGAGGCTGGGCCTGGCCGGCGGGGCGGTCGTCCGCGTCTCCATGTGGGAGGTGGCCAAGAGCGTCCTCGTCTACCTCGGCATCCCCTTCGCCGCCGGGCTGGTGACGCGGTTCATCGGCCTGGCCACCAAGGGCAGGGAGTGGTACGACGGGGTCTTCATGCCGCGCCTGGCCCCGACCGCGCTGGTGGGCCTGCTCTTCACAATCGTCGTGATGTTCTCGCTGAAGGGCGAGTACATCGTCGCCCTGCCGTTGGATGTCCTCCGCATCGCCGTCCCGCTCTTGCTCTACTTCGTCATCATGTTCTTCGTCTCGTTCTGGCTGTCGCGCCGCCTCGGCTTCGGTTACGAGGGCACGGTGACCCTGGCCTTTACCGCCGCCAGCAACAACTTCGAACTGGCCATCGCCGTCGCCGTGGCCGTCTTCGGGATCGGATCCGGCCAGGCCTTCGCGGCCGTCATCGGCCCGCTGATCGAGGTCCCGGTGATGATCTCGCTGGTGAACGCGGCCTTGGCGCTCAAACCCAAGTTCGACCGCAAATAGGTACAAGACGCGGTTCCGACCGCCCAGGTGAGAACTTGGGCGGCATCAATGTTCAAGGGGTCGGGCCGGAGGCGCGAGCGCTCTCTACTGCCGAGGCGTCCGGCACGGCGCCGGCCGCGCCCGATCTCTCGCACCCGTCGATAGCGCGCGGGATATAGCCCCATGGCTGCGCAGCGGCGAAACAACCTCCGGTCAACTTCGTAGGACAAGACGGGTCCGCCGTTGAAACGACCGGGGAGGGGGAACGGGGATGAAGGAGACTGCGCCGAACGGCTTCTTCAAAGGGGTCTGGGACATCGTCGCCAGGGTCCCGCCGGGGAAGGTCGTCAGCTACGGGCAGATAGCGGCCTGGCTCGGCAACCCGCGGGCGGTCCGGATGGTCGGCTGGGCGATGCACAGTACCCCGCGTCGCCTGCGTATCCCGTGCCACCGGGTGGTCGCCAAGACCGGGCGCCTCGTCCCCGGCTGGGAGACCCAACGCGACGAACTCGAGGCCGAGGG
>JAJZPE010000164.1 GCA_021811325.1 Bacillota bacterium | reverse complement strand
ACTCATGCTTGTTCTATAGAGGCGATTGACTAAAACAGCCGGCCTCGACAGGCCGGCAGTCGAAGGAGGCTCCTCCACAATGAACAAGCGACGGGTTATCGTAGGCATCCTGGGCGCGGCCGTGATTGGCCTTGGCGTCCTCGGGCTCTGGCAGGCCAAGGCCGATGCCCAGGCGCGGGCTTATCGGCAGGCCTACCAACGCGCCATTCCGGTCTTCACGAACGGCCAGACGGCCTACGCCTTCGGTAACGGCGCAGGCCCGACGGGCACGGCTCCCGGCTACGGCCAGGGCTACGGCCCCGGCTATGGCTACGGCATGATGGGCGGCGCCGGCTACGGCCAGGGCTACGGCCCGGCCTACGGCCCCGGGCACGGCGGGATGATGGGCGCCTATTGGGGCGGCAACCTCCCGGCCAGCGCGGTCAAGGTCGACAAGGACCAGGCGGCCAAGAACGCGGCCAACTACCTCGCCGGTCTCGGCAACACCGCCAAGGACCTGACCGTCACCGGCGCTCCGGCCGAGTACGGCCGGGCGTGGTCCTTCCTCGTCAGTGAGAAGAGCACCGGCCACGTAGCCTTCCGCGTGATCGTCGACAAGGTCAGCGGCTTCGCCTCCCGCGAGATGGGCTTGGCCATGCACTGGGATGTCAAATACGGCATCGGCGGGCTGGCTTGGGGCACCACGGCCAACCCCGGCACCACGGCCAACGGCGCCACCGCCCCGATCCAAGAGATGACCGTCAAGGCCGACGGCGCCCTCAAGGCGGCCACGGACTTCCTGGCTTCACAGTCCGGCACCAAGCTGACCATCCAGGGCTCTCCGAACGTCTTCTACGGCTACTACGAGTTCCAGACCGCCGGCGGCGGCCAGCCCGGCCCTGCGGTCCTCGTCAACGGCTACACCGGGCAGGCGGCTTTCAGCTGGCTCGGCGCCCCCAAATGAGGTGAACCTACATGCGGCGTAATTTCTGGCTCTGGTTGGCGGCCGCCGTCCTCGCCCTGACCGTCGTCGGCTACAACCTTTTCGGCTACTACTCTTACGCGGGTTACTGGCGCCAGGGCTTCTACGGCCCCATGGGCGGCATGATGTACTGGATGCACGGCCCCGGCGGCCTGGGGGGCGGGGGGTTCGGCCTCTGGAACCCGCTCTGGACCTTGCTCATCATCGGCCTCGTCGTCCTCGTCGTCTACCTGCTGCTGGGCAGCCGCAACGACACGGGGCGCGGCCGGCGCGAGGCGCTCTGCGCGAACTGCGGACGGCCGGTCGAACCCGGTTGGCAGGTCTGCCCCTATTGCCGCCAGCCCCTGACCGGGTCGTCCCCGGCAGGTACGCCCCCGGCAAATACGCCCCCGGCAAGCACGCCCCCGGCCGGTGGGGCCCGGCCCGAAGAGCGGGGTGAGAACCGATGATGCTCCTTTTCCTGGTCCTCGTGGCCTGGCTCATCTGGCGGGTGATGGAGGACAACTCGGCCAGGTCCTCGGGCGGCTACCGGCCCCCCCGCAACTGGCCCTGGGAAGCGCCGAAGTGCCCGCGCTGCGGGGCGGCGGTCCAGGATGACTTCAAGGCCTGCCCGTCCTGCGGCTTCGAACTCCGGCACAACTGCCCGAACTGCGGGCGGCCGGTGGGGGCCGGGTGGCAGTACTGCCCGTACTGCTCGACCAGTTTGGGCGGGCCCACACCGCGGCCTTGACAGCCGCGACTCCAAGGCGGTAAAATGGTGGCGCTGATACCCCAAGGGGTATTTGCGCCACCTTCGGGTTCAGGAGGCCCAAACGTGCCCACCTACGACTTCGCCTGCCGCGACTGCGGGCACCGTTTCACCGTCACCGTGCCGATCAAGGAGAAGGACAACGTCACCTGCCCGCAGTGTGGCGCCAAGAACGTGCGCCAGGACTACTCCGGCCACATCCTTGTCAAGGGCGGCGCTAAAGCCGGTTCGGGCTCGTCGGACGGCGGGGCGTCAGACGCCGGTTCGTCCTCCGGCTCCTGCGGCTTTGGCTGAGGCTCGGCCTGAGCCGGGCCGTGCGCCCGCATTCCCCATCCCAGCCTAGGAGGGTTGTCATGTTCTTCAAGAACCGGCGCCCCGAGCCGCCCGCCGAAACGGCCTCGAGAGTGCCACCCGAAGTCGAGTTCGTCGTCTTCGGTTCGCGGGTCAGCGACTCCTGTTTCTCGGGCGGCTGAGGGCCGACACGATCTCAGGAGGAGATCACCGAGCACTACGCCCTGCTCCTGGACCGTCAGTTCCGCGGGCAGGTCAGGGCGACTTACATTGACGTCGACGACCCAGAGATGGATAGCTTCCCGAACATCCTGGAGATGTTACAGGAACGACAGGTGTCCTTGCCTTTGTTGATGGTCAACGGGCAAGTCCTGCCGGAAGCCCCGGTGTCCTGGCGGAGCATCATCCGTGAGGTCCAGGCGCGGGGGATCAAGGAGGTCGTCTGATGAACCGCGACATCGATGCGGAAATCGCCAAGGCCGAGGCCGACCTGGCGGAGTTGCGCTCGCGGCTGCCGGCCCACTCCCTCAAGCCGGGGATGGCCCGCGAGCTGGATGACCTCGAGGAGCGGGTGGCGCGGCTGAGGGGCGAGAAGGAGTCCTCGGCGCTCCAGCCGGTGCCCGAGATGAGCTACACCGTGACCACCGGCAAATCCTTCGACCAAGCCGTCCAGGCGGTCGAGGCCAAGACGGCCGAGAAGGGCTTCCGGGTCCTGCACGTCCACGACGTCCAGGCGACCCTGAAGGAGAAGGGTTTTGAGCGCGAGCCGCTGAAGATTGTCGAGGTCTGCAACGCCAAATACGCCAACCGCGTGCTGACCACCGACATCAACGTCGGCCTCTTCCTGCCCTGCAAGATCAACGTCTACACGAAGGAAGGACAGACCTACATCAGCGCCCTCAGGCCGATGGTCCTGGCCACGTTCTTCCCCGGGAGCGCGCTCGGAGACGTGCCCGCCGAGGTCGACCAGATCGTCCGCGGCATCGTCGACGCGGCCAGGTAGAGGGACGGCGCGGCCTTGCGGCCGGTCCTCTTCAACCTTGGGCCCCTGGCCGTCTACTCCTGGGGCTTCTTCCTCGACCTGGCGGTGGCCGCCGGGGTCGTCGTGGCGGTCATCGAAGGACGCCGGCGCGGAGTCTCCGCGACCGAGGTCCTTAACCTGTCGCTGTTCGCGACCCTGGCCGGTCTCGTCGGGGCCAGGTTCCTCTACGTGCTGGTCGAGTGGCCGGCCTACCGGGCCGACCCGGCCGGCGCCTTCTCCATCTTTGAAGGTGGCCTCTCTCTCTACGGAGCCCTCCTCGGCGGCGCGGCGATCGTCTTCTGGTCCGCCCGTCGCCGAGGGCGGCCTTTTTTCATGTACCTGGACCTGTTGGCCCCGGGGATGGCCCTCGGCTCAGCCATCGGTCGGGTCGGATGCACCCTCAGGGGCTGCTGCTACGGGCACCTGACGGCGGGCGTCTTCGGCGGCGCCTGGGGTGGCGCCTGGGGCCTGACCACCCCGCTCGCCGATGGGCTGCGCTTCCCGGCCCAACCCCTCGAGGCCTTTCTGGACCTGGCCATCTTCGCGACGCTCCTGCTCCCGGTCTTCCGCCGGCCGCGCGTCCACGGCCTGCGCTTCCTGGTCTACCTGGCCCTGTACGCACTGGTCCGCTTGGTCACCGAGTTCTTCCGCGAGGGCGAGCCCCTCTGGGGCTGGCTCACCGTGACCCAGGCCTTCAGCCTGGCGGTACTCGGCCTGAGCTTGGCCGCGCTGGTCCGCCTGGTCCGGGCGGGCCGCCTCGCAAACGATCGCCCCGCCCTTGCGTCCAGGACCTTCCGGCGGCTATGATTAGGTCGAAGAACGGGAAGGAGTGGTGGCGGTGCCGGTCGAGATCGGCCAGGCCCTGCGCAGGCTGAGGGAAGAGCGCGGCTACACCCTGTCGGAGCTGGCCCAGCGGTCGCAGCTCTCCATCTCCTACCTGAGTGAGATTGAACGCAACCACAAGACGCCGTCGGTCCGGGCCATCGACCGCCTGGCCGCCGCCCTGAGTGTCTCGAAGAGCGCCTTGATCCCGCAGGAGGCCGTCGACCAGGGGCTGTCTCTCGGCGACAAGCTGCGCCTCCAGCGCGAGGAGCGCCGGCTGACCCTCAACGACGTGGCCCTGCGGGCGGGCATCTCCGCCAGCTACCTTAGCGACATCGAGCGCGCGCAGGCCGACCCGTCCGTCGATACCCTGCGCAACCTGGCCCGCGTCCTGGACCTGCCCATCTCGCTGATCATGAGCCCGACCAACACCCTGGGCGAGAAGGTCCGCCTGACCCGCGAGACCCTCGGCCTGTCCCAGAAGGAACTGGCCGAACGCTCAGGGATGTCACCGGCCATGGTGGCCCAGGTCGAGGCGGGCATCGTCCAGCCCTCCCTGAAGAGCGTCGAGAAGCTGGCCAAAGCCCTCGGCGTCTCGCCGTGCTACCTGGTCATGGACCGGGAGGGCGTCGAGGAGATGATCCACTCGATGGGCCAGGACCTGCGGAAGCTCCTCCTGGAGCAGAACGTTCAGGCCGTCCTGAGGTCCATCTGCCACCTCGACCAGAGGCAGTTGCGGTTCATCCTTAACTTCATCGACCTCTTCAAACGGACGGAGGTTCGCTAGGCCGCGGGCCCAGAGGCTTCTCGAACTCCACGGAGTCGTAGGTCTTGCCGGGGTAGTGGACCACGCGGACGGCGACGTACCCGCAGCGACGGTAGAAATCGGGCAGCCAGGGGTGGTTGACCGGGGTGTTGAGGCAGGCCCGGTCCTTGCCCATCGCCCGGACGCGCTCCTCGGCGAAAGCCAGGAGGCGACGGCCATGACCGAGGCCGCGCCTCTCGGGGGAGACTCCGAACCAGCCGATGTTCCCGTCGTCCCAGACGGTGACGGTGCCGCGGGGCACGCCGTCCTCGACCAGCAGGTAGACCCCGGCGAACCCGAACGTCTCCTCGACCTCGGGCCGACCGACGGTGGCCGCGGTGAAGTTGAAGCCGGCCGCCGCGTTGGCGGCGTAGGCCTGGTGCAATAAGCTTCGGACGACCGGCGCCTCGTCCGGCGCCGCCCGGCGGATGTGGACGGTCAAGACGGAATCCCCCCAGGTGTCTCGCTGTTTCGCGCTTGTTTTCGCCCTCCCAGGGCGCTTACCCTTTTCACCGGCGAAACGAATCCGGT
>JAJZPE010000163.1 GCA_021811325.1 Bacillota bacterium | reverse complement strand
CCTGATGGTTCTGGCCGTCATCGTTCTCATCATCGTCCTGGTCGGCGGATGGGGCGTGTCCACGTACAACGGGCTCGTCCGGGCGGACCAGACGGTCAAGGGCCAGTGGGCGCAGGTCGAAACGCAGTTACAGCGCCGCTATGACCTTATCCCCAACCTGGCCAACTCGGTGGCCAGCTACAACGCGCACGAAGCGGGGGTGTTCACGTCCATCGCCGAATCACGGGCGAAGATCGGCGGGGGCATCACCCCCGATCAGGCGGCCACGCTCGACAAGCAATACTACAGCGCCTTGTCACGGCTGCTCGTCATTCGCGAAGCCTATCCGCAACTGCGCTCGAACGAGAACTACATCCGGCTCATGGACGAACTGGCCGGCACTGAGAACCGCGTCAGCGTTGAGCGCCAGCGCTACAACCAGGCCGTGACCGACTTCAACGCGCGCATCCGTCTCGTCCCGACGGTCTTCATCGCCCGCATGGCCGGCTTCGGCGAGAAGCCGTTCTTCCAGGTTCCGCCGGAAGCGCAGGCGGCGCCGCAAGTCTTCACGAAGCCTTGAGCGTCCAACGCCGCGAGCGCGCGACGCCGTCGCGCCTGAACGCGTTGCGATTTGACTTCCAGCGCTGTTACGTGTTATGATAATTTTCCGAAGTTCGCAGTGACAATGTTCCGCTGCGGACGACCGGCGAAAAATAAGATGTGAAAAGGCTTTGAGTGAGTCGGATGGTCGCGAGCGCAATGGCCGCAAGGCCGCGCTCGAGGAAAGTCCGAGCTCCATAGGGCAGGGTGCTGGGTAACGCCCAGTGGGGGTAACCCCAAGGAAAGTGCCACAGAAACAAACCGCCCGGTATACCAGCGGCCGTCGGCCGCGCGGAGGCCGTGAGGCCCCGCTACCAGGCAAGGGTGCAAAGGTGCGGTAAGAGCGCACCAGCGTCCGGGCGACCGGACGGCTAGGCAAACCCCACCCGGAGCAAGACCAAATAGGGGAAGGTTGATGCGGCCCGCGTACTTCCCGGGTTGGTCGCTGGAGGACGGCGGCAACGCCGCCCCTAGATAGATGACCGTTCTCGACTGAACTCGGCTTACAGACTCACTCGAAGCCTATGAACACGAAGCCCGTCCTCGCGGAAACGCGAGGGCGGGCTTTTTCTCTTGCCTTCCATTGACCCCATTGCCAACACCTGTAAAAACTGGAGACCCTTCCGCCGATGATATGGGTGTCAGCCTGCCCGCCACCTGGTATCAGGACATCACGTCAGCAATGGTGCGAATGGGAGTGATTTCGTTGATAAAGCGGATTCTCGCCGCGTTCATCCTGGCCGCCCTGGTGCTGGGCGGCGTCGCCTGGCCCAAGCCCGCTCGGGCCACCGGCCTGACCCAGGACGACACCATCAGCGTCAGTTTCCTGCCGGTCCTTCCGGCCGAGCAGTGGCACGACGAGGACGCCAGACACATGAGCGCCCTGATTGCCCAGCTACCCTTGGCCGCCGACAAGATCTTGGCCGGCATCCTGAAAGAGGGCCGGGAGCTGCAGAACCTTCTCGACCAGACTGAGCTCCTCACAGGGCTCCGCAGTAAACGGGGGTTCGTTGTCTACGACATTCCCACGACCCTCAAGATCATGGCCTTGGACAAGGCCATTGACATCAGGCGCCAATACATCTGGGGCTATAGCTATGATGACGGGCCGTGGGGCAAGAATATCCTGTCCTTCGACTACAGGTATGAGCCACTCTTCGACGAGGGCACTTATGTCAGTCAGGGACGGGGCGACCCCAGGGAATGGCCCGACGCCTCAGCGGTCGTGACCGCGTTGGAGGACCTGGACGTCGCCGACTGGTCGTTCGTCCCCTGGAGCGATAACCCCTTCGAGGTCTTCCTTGTCCCCTACATCATGGCCGACCTGCAGGGCCATCCGACTCAGGGGTTCTATGCCATGCCGGGGGCGTTCATCGGCGCCGGGCCGAGGAACGCGGCCGAAACGGCCGTCCACCTCTTTGGCCACAACTACGAGCAGATGCTGATGCCTGGCCCCACCGCGAAGCCTGCCTTGTGGGACGAGTACATGGCCATCAAAGGCATCACCAATGCCACTGTGGCCCCATTTGGGGCTGCGGACGTCCCTTCAGCCTGGTCGTCTTCCGTCCGCGAAGCCTTTGCCGAGGACTTCCGGGTGCTGTTCGGGAACGGCGCCGCTTCGGCCTCCAAAAACCCTACCCAGTGGGGCGATCCCCGCGACAACGGGACGGCCGACAGGCTCAAAGCCTGGTTCCTGGGGCTCGAGGAAACCGACTTCATCTCCCAGGGAGTCCTGGCGTCGGAGTTCGGGTGGCAGATGAGGACCGAGCTTGCCGGGTTCACTCCGATGCTCAACCTGCGAGGTCTACATCGAACCTCCAGTCTGACCACGGTCGTCCAGGGGGCTCGGGGCGGTTTCCCGGTCATCGGGATAACCAGCAGCGGGCCGGTGGCCGTCCAGAGAGCGCTGGCCGGGAAAGGGCGCGTCGCCCTTTTCCATTGGCAAAGCCCTGAGGGCGTCGTCCTCACACGCCTCCCCGAGAGCGCGACCAACTCCACGGGCACCGGCTATTTCGAGGCCACCTTGGACGGAACGTCCGTCCGCAACCTCTTCACCGACCTCCCGCCGGCATCGAGCCAGCGAGTGGTCGAGGCGCCCGCCAACGTCTTCGGTCTCGAACCGGGGAAGAGCGTCTACTACAGCGAGACACCCTACTTCAGTCAGGACCCCGCCAAGATAACCGAGGTCGGATTGAGGAGGTGGCTTGACGACTCGCCCCAAGAGGACCCGTTGTACAGCAGTTACAGCACGAACATCGGTCCGGCGGGCGAACCCGCCGTGGTCTATGTGCCCCTGCCTGACGGGGTCTACAGCCTGACCCTGACCATCCCCGGCGACGGCCAATCCACGGCCACGCTCATCCTCGACACGCCGGAGGACCCGTGGAGCGCCGCCGTCCCCAACGGTCAGTACTCCCTCGGGTCCCTCGACCAGACCAAGAAAACGGTCTGGGGGGTGGTTGCGCCACCGGCTCTCGGGCTGGACCCGGCCGACCGTCGCCTGAAGGTCACCCTGACCGGGTATACGACGGCCTCCGGCGGTTCCTTCGTCCCCATCGACAGCGGCGGACGCCCGGGGTCGCCCATCCCGATGAAGCTGAACGGCCGGCACTTCGAGGCCGTGGTCGACCTTCCCGTCGCCGATGCGCCATACCGGCTCAGCCTGCAGCTGACTGAGGCGACCGGGGCCACCGCATGGGGCACCGTCTACCTCGCTGCCGGCAACCCGGCCAACCTGACAGCCTCCGAACCCCGGGCCTTCGCCCGGGTGATGTTCGAACGGGCCGACAAAGCCTTCGGAGAGGGGCGGATGATGGATACACTGAGGGCCCTGGCGGCCGCGGTGAACTACTGGGACAGCATCCTTCCGGGTCAGAACCCAGCTCAGCCCGTCCCGCTCAATGTCTATGCCGACGGGGTCAAAGCGGCCACTGATGCCCTCTACGCCATGCTTGGTCTGGTAGCCGAGACTGTCCCCCAAAGCTTCGCCAACGACCTGGCCCGGAAGAGCCTGGTCTTCAAGGCCCGCAACAGCGGCCCATACAGCATCCACGGCGCGCCCGGGTTGGCCGACGCCACCGGCCACTGGGCCGCCCCATACCTCCGCCTCATGGCGGCCAAGGGCGTCATCAAAGGCTTTGACGATGGGACCCTGCGGCCCGACAACCCGGTCGGCCGCCTCGAGGCCCTGGTCATGATCGAACGCCTGATGGGTCTGGAGGAGGAGGCCAGGGGCAGCGCAGCCACCGTGAGCAGCCTGCCATACAGTGACCGCCTGTCCATCCCGGCTTGGGGCCTCGGCTATGCGGCCGTGGCCGCCGGCCACGACCTGGCCGACGTGAAGAGCGGCCGGCTCAGGGCCACCGATTCCTGCACCCGCGCCGAGGCGGCGGTGATGCTGGTCAGGGCGCTGGGTCCGGACGCCGTGCAAGATGCCCAGAGCCGGATGGGTGAGCGGACGTCCTTCGCCGATGACTCGTCCATCCCGTCCGCCACTCGCGGTTACGTCATCGTGGCCGTCGGACGCGGACTGATCAAAGGTTCGAGCGACAACCGCTTCCTGCCGACCAAGGCGCTAAGCCGGGCCGAACTCTCGACGATGCTGAACCGGCTCGACGGCTCGATCGCCTCGTCCGCCGATTCGCGGGAAGTCATCGGGACGGTTGCTGCCAGCTGGGGGGGCAAGCCTCCGGTGCTCACCGTGACCACGGCCACCGGGAAGAAGGATATCCCGCTCCTCATGGACGCCGCCGTGTACCGGCAGGGCAAAGAGATCACCGTCAAGGACCTCAAGCGCGACGAGCACATCCGGCTGCTCCTCGACGCGAACGGCTATGCGGTGGTGGTGGAGAGCCAGGAGTGAGGCAGGTCGACGATGGGGTTCATAAGTCCTGGCTAGCGGCGCGTCCTCCGACAGTTGTTCACCGGGGGGTGGGGATTTTTCAACCGGCCTTGACACCATGAAAGGCGGTTCACCATGAGGAGCCTTGTGTTTGAAACGTATACCTATGCTGAGATCGCCCCGGACGCTTGGTTGGGGCAGTCTTTCGAATGCTTCAGATCCTTGGGCTTAGCCCTAGACCGGGCGAAGCTTTTCTGGATGACCCCGGCCCTTTCCTTTCGAGCGGGGGTTCCTGACGAGAAGACCGTAGCCCGGTTGACAGAGGCAATGTCAAAAGGCAAGATAAGGCGATTTGGCCTGGACATCTTCCGCGAGGGTCAGGGCTATGACACAACGGGCGGCGAGGTTCTAGCGAGCGTCCAGGCTCTTGTCAAGCTAGACCGCGGCGGTGACGCCAAGGGCTTTGGGGCCTTCGTTAGCAGGCCCCTGTCCAGGATGTGTTTGTCAATCGAAAAGTTGAACCGTGGCGCTAACTGAAAAGTTGACCACCCTGGCGAAACAAAAAAGGGGGCTAGATTCGGCGGCGCTGGCTTTCGCGGAAGCGGTAGGACTCGCCGTCAAAGACGAGGACGGTTGAGTGGTGCGTGAGCCGGTCGAGCAGCGCGCTTGTCAGAGTGGCATCGCCGAACACCTCCCCCCAGCGCGAGAACTCGAGGTTGCTGGTTATCAAGAGGCTGCCTCGTTCGTAGCGGTCCGCGCAGAACTGGAAGAGGAGCGGGCCGCCGGGACCCAGGCCAAGAT